>NZ_CP042410.1:1482500-1730000 GCF_007954785.1 Leuconostoc citreum
ACTAACAATAAGGGTTGCGCTCGTTGCGGGACTTAACCCAACATCTCACGACACGAGCTGACGACGACCATGCACCACCTGTCACTTTGTCTCCGAAGAGAACACTTCTATCTCTAAAAGCTTCAAAGGATGTCAAGACCTGGTAAGGTTCTTCGCGTTGCTTCGAATTAAACCACATGCTCCACCGCTTGTGCGGGTCCCCGTCAATTCCTTTGAGTTTCAACCTTGCGGTCGTACTCCCCAGGCGGAATACTTAATGCGTTAGCTTCGGCACTAAGAGGCGGAAACCTCCTAACACCTAGTATTCATCGTTTACGGTGTGGACTACCAGGGTATCTAATCCTGTTTGCTACCCACACTTTCGAGCCTCAACGTCAGTTGTTGTCCAGTAAGCCGCCTTCGCCACTGGTGTTCTTCCATATATCTACGCATTCCACCGCTACACATGGAGTTCCACTTACCTCTACAACACTCAAGTTAACCAGTTTCCAATGCCATTCCGGAGTTGAGCTCCGGGCTTTCACATCAGACTTAATCAACCGTCTGCGCTCGCTTTACGCCCAATAAATCCGGATAACGCTCGGGACATACGTATTACCGCGGCTGCTGGCACGTATTTAGCCGTCCCTTTCTGGTATGGTACCGTCAAACTAAAATCATTCCCTATTTTAGCATTTCTTCCCATACAACAGTGCTTTACGACCCGAAAGCC
The DNA here is from genome assembly GCF_007954785.1 of Leuconostoc citreum. Taxonomy (NCBI): domain Bacteria; kingdom Bacillati; phylum Bacillota; class Bacilli; order Lactobacillales; family Lactobacillaceae; genus Leuconostoc; species Leuconostoc citreum. The sequence goes on from NZ_CP042410.1 coordinate 1,483,213, forward strand.
TTCATCACACACGCGGCGTTGCTCCATCAGGCTTGCGCCCATTGTGGAAGATTCCCTACTGCAGCCTCCCGTAGGAGTTTGGGCCGTGTCTCAGTCCCAATGTGGCCGATCAGTCTCTCAACTCGGCTATGCATCATTGTCTTGGTAAGCCTTTACCCCACCAACTAACTAATGCACCGCGGATCCATCTCTAGGTGACGCCGTAGCGCCTTTTAACTTTATATCATGCGATACTAAGTTTTATTCGGTATTAGCATCTGTTTCCAAATGTTATCCCCAGCCTTGAGGCAGGTTATCCACGTGTTACTCACCCGTTCGCCACTCGCTTGAAAGGTGCAAGCACCTCTCGCTGCGCGTTCGACTTGCATGTATTAGGCACGCCGCCAGCGTTCATCCTGAGCCAGGATCAAACTCTCAATTTAAATGAATTTAAATTCATTGTTTGAAGATGTACTCTTCGATTAAACTGACTAATTGCTATATCTCTATAACGACTATCCGTTTATTGTTTGTTACGAATTGACTTCGCAAATTTGTTTTTGTTATTACTGCTAATAACTAGTCACAGATTCGTTTGTTCAAAGTTTTGTTCAGTTTTCAATGTGCTACTTGTTGTCGCTGAGACAACTATATTATCTTATCAGCTTTCGCTGCCGTTGTCAACACTTTATTTCGTCGCTTACTTTCGCTCGCATCGCTTTCGCTTTTTGACAACTTTATTACTATACTTTATTCTTCTCGCTTTGTCAACTACTTGCTCGCGTTCTTTTTCACTCGCTCACACCGTTGCTCTCTTTCGCTCTTAAGAACATATACTAATATACCAACCTTTTCCCCCCTCGTCAACTACTTCCTTTACTTTGTTTTTACTCTTCGTTTTATCTTCCTTATCCTCTTGATTTCCCCTTGCCTCGTTCGCTTTCTGCCTGTGAGGCATGTCTTTATTTTGATAATTTTCGTTTTTGTAGTTACTGTAATGTTAATCGTAAGTCTTCTGGTTGAATCCATCTTAGTTTAACAATGAAAATCCAGCGCAAAATGACAGCAATCGTAATTGGAAAAATGATAAAAGTCACTAAAATAGCAATTATAGCGCCCACTGTTTTATTTGATAGGTTATAGGCTGTTAATGGTCCAATGAGGCCAGAGAAACCAAAGCCAGCTGAAAATGCCGTCCCCTTAATATCAAACATTGTTGCTATTGCACCCATTATTGCTGCCCCGATTGTAGTTGGCAGAAAAAGTTTGGGCTTTGTTAACATATTAGCCATCTGTATTTTAGGCGACCCAATGAAATGCGCTAGTGTCCCACCTAATGGATTAACACTAGCACCCATTGCAGCTAACGTGAAACTTGCAACGACAATACCAGCATTTGCTGCACCCGATCCGACACCTGTTAATCCAATTGCAGTCGCAATACCGACTGAAGATAATGGTGAAACAATTAGAAAGGCGAATGCGGCGCCTAGCAAAGCGCCCATAATAATGGGTGTAAAGTCTGTTGCATAAGCAACGCCAGTGCCTATCCACACTTGAACTTGCCGCAAAGGTGATAACGTAAACAACCCAATGCCACCGGCTACTAAGACCAAAAAAAGTGGCTGGATGAGTATCTTAAGATGGCCAAAGGTAACTTGCGTTAATTGCGCCAGTCCAGTCGCCAAAATAGCCACTAGAATGATATTTAAAATAACGCCAGTACCACTAATCACCATACTTTTTTGTGATTGTATAACCACCCCAGAAGACACAAACATAGCCAGGGCAATCGCCCCTGAATCAATTGCCGACATTTTCCTAATTTGGCCAACTGCAAAACCTGAAACAATTGGTAACGCACTCTGTACCAGCGTTGTCATGAAACCAACTTTCAATGCCACAACACTAGTAGGGAACAGTAGCAAAAATTGACTCACTAGCGCACTAGGTATTAAGGTAATAACAATCCCTAAGCTCGTGCCATTTAAGACATCCACAATAAATTTTTTAACGCGTTTGCGATCACTTTGAGCCATACCCTATGTCCATTGTCCTTTTCATTCTAAAATTGTGTCGCCAGTGTAAAGCTACTGATTGCTTATATTTCGTTAACAGCCTGATGACCTGATATAATCGCTAAAACATCATCCAACGCCGTATTAACCATATTGTCTACTGCAATATTTGTAAAAAAAGCAATATGTGGTGTGAGTAACACGTTTGGCATCGCCATTAATTGTCTGATTTGTGAGTTATCAATGCCTTGTTGCCTTAAATCACGGTTAAAAACGAGTGACTCACCAGTTACAGTATCTAAGGCAGCCGCTGGTATTTTACCTGAAAGCAACGCCGCAATGAGGGCCTCTGTGTTAACCACATCCCCACGTGACATGTTCAAAAACAAGCTACCTATTTTCATTTGATTAAAATCAACCGCTTGGAGTAAACCAACCGTACTATCATTTAAATCAACATGCACACTAATGACATCACTTTGAGCCAATAATGTTGCTTTAGAAACGTATGTCAGATACTTTTTTAAACATTCTTGTGGCTTGACATCGTAGGCAATCACTTTAGCACCAAGTAAATGTAGGAGCTTAGCTAACGTCCCACCAATGCGTCCAGCACCTATAATACCCACAGTAATGGTGTGAATCTCTCTCGCCTGCAAACCAGCCCAGCGAAAATCATTCTGATTCATACGTTGTTCAAAGGCCCAAGTCCGTCGCAGTAATTGAAATATTTGTGTCAAGGCGAGCTCTGCAACTGATCTAGGTGAATATTTCGGCACGTTTGTAATTTTTAAACCAGCACGTTTAGCAAGTGTAACCGGAATCATATCAACACCGGCAGTACGAGTCGTTATTTGTTTTAAGCCTTGATGAACTAATGACTGGTAGAATGCTTCATCACCACCAATATTAGCAGTCTGCTGAACAATTAAGCCATTGTACTCTGATAAATTATCATGCTGTCCGGGATGAAATTCTTCGCGTACCATATCAATTTGTAGATTGTGCGCTTTAGCATAGGTTTTAATACTAGGTTCTTCATCAGATCGTACACTCGTCATCAAAATTTTTGTCATATATTCACCGTGCCATATAGGCTGATAAACGTGCCATAGCTTCTTTTAGTTGTGCCATTGATGCAGCATAACTGATACGAATATAGCCCTCACCACCAGGACCAAAAGCAGAACCAGGTACAACTGCCAACTTATCTTTCTGGGCTAAATCTCTGGCAAATGCAACATCGTCTTGCAGATAACCGGCTGGAATTTTAGCAAAGATATAGAATGCACCTGCTGGCTTTGGCACTACAAAACCTAGCGATATCATTGTTTGATAGACAAAATCTCGTCGTGCTTGGTAAGCTTTTTTCATATCTAATGTATCTTGGCGACCAGCTTCTGTACTTAAAGCTTCAGCCGCAGCAGCCATAGCAGAATTTGTTGCCGTTGTAATCGTGAACTGATGAATCAAGCCCAATTTTGCCACCAATTCAGCAGGTCCTGCCAAGAAACCAATACGATAACCGGTCATCGCATGAGATTTTGAGACACCATTGAGTAAAATTGTCTGTTCGGGAAGATATTGAGCCATTGATACATGCTTTTCATCATAGGTAAGTTCAGAGTATATTTCATCCGAAATAACCACAATGTTAGTGTCTCGTAAGACGTCAGCAAGTGCTTTGATTTCATCTGCAGTGTAGGTTACACCAGTTGGATTAGAAGGGAAATTCAATACAATTGCCTTGATTTTATCGCCATGTTCTGCAATGGCTGCTGTTAACATTTCTGGACTTAAAACAAAGTTATTCGTTGATGTATCAATAAACACAGGTTCACCACCACCGACAATGGTAACGGGTATATATAATGGAAAAATGGGTGTTGGTAATAGGACTTTATCACCCACGTTGAGTAGCGATGTTAACACGGTATATATCGCTTCAGTTGCACCGACAGTGACAATAATTTCATTTTCTGCATGATAATCGAGTTGATAACGGTCTGCCAAGAAATTGGCAGCGGCTTTTCTCAATGCGATTGTCCCATTAGATGCTGAATAATGTGAATCATTGGCTGTTATCGAATGAATGGCGGCGGCCTTAATATGCTCAGGCACATTAAAATCTGGCTCCCCTAAAGTTAATTTCAAAATATCAGGAATCGCACTGACTTCATTATCAAATGCTCGTATAGCACTTGGTTTTACTAAATCTAAACGGTTATTAAATGAGCTTAATAATGATGGCTTTGCTTTGGGCATATTTTTCTCCTAAATTCTGCTTCCTAAATCCTGCTAATGATTTCTAACAAAAACGCACACTCGGTCGATTCCGAATGTGCGTTTACACCAGCCAATAACTGTGTTTACTTTAGCATTCGAACCGTTGATTATCCGAATACCACAACAAAATGCTTTTGGTAAACGGCTACTACCCGAAATACCAAAAGTAAAATCGCATTTTAATTTGTGTTGCTTTATTTGTCATTTGTTAAAAAACCTTAATTTTATTATGAGATAATAATAATCTTTCTTAATCAAAATGTCAAGTTATAAAATACGTCAACTTTTTATTCTAATTGTTTTTTGGGCAAACGACGACCATGCATTATATCTGTCACAAGTAAATCTAGTCTTGTTTTTGTCTTTGACCAGTCATCGTTCACTAATTCATACGCTCTCCCCTTGAGATTCTGCGGCAACTTCATATCTCTCAAAAATTCAGGTGAGGCAACACGTTGTTTGACAGCATGTGGATCATCCCCTCGCACTTGCACGCGGTCGACCAAAACAGACGGACTAGTTACCGTCACAAAAATAATAATCGCCCGTGATCCCAATTCTTGTGCATAAGTAATTGCACCAGCTGTATCCAAGACAATGGTAATATATTGGCTTTTCTGCCATGCACGGTCTAGTCCTTCATACGACGAACCGTATTTAGCCCCTGCATAGGTCACACGTTCTAAATAATGATTATTCTCAAAAGAATCATCCGTTTCAAAGTAGTAGGCAATACCATTCACTTCACGTTCTCTTGGTCGACGTGTTGTATGTGTAATCACACGAGGCATACGATAATTTTCTTGTAAATAGCGGGCAATTGTGGTTTTGCCAACACCTGTCGCACCAGTGATGACAAATACTTTGTTATCTTTCATATAATCTTATTCCTTATCTTTTCTATTGTAACGTATCTGCAAGAGCAAAGTTAGACATTCGCCTATGAAATTGCTAAAATAATAGTTATGTTTAAATTAAAATAATATGGGAGAAACATCATGTCTATCTTTGCGAGAGCATTTAAACGAGAATCTATTGATAATTATATGCAAGCCGATTCTCATATGTCACGAATATTAACCACACGTGATCTCATAGGCCTTGGTGTTGGGACTGTGATTGGGACTGGAATATTTATTTTGCCCGGCCATGAAGCTGCTCAACATGCCGGCCCAGCGGTATCTATTGCTTTTCTTATTGCGGCTATATACTCTGGCTTATCTGGCATGTCATTTGCTGAATTTTCTTCAGCTATGCCAGTTGCTGGATCAGCCTACTCATATGGTAGCGTCATTTACGGTGAAATTATTGGCTGGTTACTTGGCTGGTCCTTAATATTAGAATACTTTTTAGCCGTCTCTGCCATTGCTACTGGTTTTTCAGCCTATCTCAATAACCTGCTCTTAACCTTTGGTGTTCATATGCCAAAGTCGTTACTGGCTGGCCCAATGGAAGGCGGCATCGTGAATTTATTTGCGGTTATGATCATTCTCCTTGTTACCGCGATTTTATCTCGTGGTCTTAACGCTTCAAAGAAGATTGAAAATGGCGCCGTCATTTTAAAAGTAGCCATCCTTGGTTTGTTTATTATTGGTGGTTCATTTTTCATTAAGCATACAAACTATGTCCCATTCTATCCGAAAGAATTTCACACTGGACCACTTGGTTTAAATGGTATTATGTCAGCAACTGCAAGTATCATTTTTGCTTTCCTTGGTTTCGACACAATTGCCGCACACGCTGCCGAAGTGAAAAACCCACAAAAAACAATGGTACGCGGCATTGTTGGCACAGTTTTAATTTCTGCTTTACTATATGTCCTATTTTCAATCGTGTTAACTGGTATTGTTAACTATAAGCAACTAGGTGTTGATGACCCTGCTGCTTTTGCTCTACAGGCTATTCATCAGACGCAATTTGCTGTTGTGATTACAGTTGGTGCTTTGGTTGGTATGTTTACGGCTATTCTCGCTTTGATATATGCTTCTTCCAGACTAACTTATTCCTTTGGTCGTGACGGCTTGCTCCCACGTTCACTTGGTAAAATTTCAAAAAGTTCAAGACTACCCGTTAACGCTTTGCTTGTGGCAGTTGTGATTGAGGCTATATTTGCTGGTCTAATTCCTTTAAATACCCTAGCGAGTCTGATTAATGCTGGTACATTACTGGCTTTCACATTCATTAACTTTGGCGTACTGATTCTACGCCGACGTCAAGATTTGGCTCATGACGGTTTTAAAGTACCTGGTTATCCTGTTATCCCATTCATCGCTGGGATAATTAGTCTATATCTCATTACTAAGTTACCAATCGATACTTTAGAACTATTTAGTATCTGGGTACTTATCGGCGTTGCATGGTACTTCATATATGGTATGCGCCATTCAAAACTATCATGAATGCATATTAAAAGGCCACCTGACTTAAATCGGGTGGCCTTTTAATATATATCAAACTCAGTTTATTTATAATAGTGGCGTTTTACGACGCATATAGGCATCTACTAACTTTTCGTAGACACCAGGTTCCACACTATCAAGTGCCGGTCCCAAAACATCCATCGCCTTATCAAAGTTATAATCACGCTCGTAAAACATGCGCGCCTGCTCACTCGCAGCTGCCACCCGCTCATTAGTAGCGCGATAACGATTAGCATATTGAAGTAACTGCTCAGTTAAATTAGCTTGATCAACAATTTTATCAGTTTTTTCTTTCAAGGTATCGATGTCTGCTGAAACAATATTAAGCTGTCTTTGAACTTCGTCCATGTTAACCAATGTCGCTTGTAGTGATTTGGCTAATCTCTCCAGCTCATTCGATACTGCAAAGAAATACTCCAAATAACTGGCAGGTAGTCCGGGTAAGTTCATACGTTCAACAGCATGCTTGATGTTTTCAATATCTTGTTGGTATTGTCCACCAAATTGTCTTGCAGAACGCTGCGCTTTTTCAAGTCCAGAAATTTTATCCCAAATCTCTATTTGTTGTGCCTCTATTTCAGAAACATGTGCCAGTAACTTTTCTTGCTTAGCCTGTAATTCACTAAAGGACATTTCTGAAGATTCGAGCAAATCATCATTATGGTTAACTTGTTCTTCAGCCGCATTAATTTGTTCTAAAAGCGTCCGGCGCATTTCAATTTCTCTATTGTTGAATTGGAAACTTTGGCCTAAGCGATCTAATTCAATCGCCAATGTACTATTTTGCTCACGTAACCGCAACAAATCTGATGATAGTTGGTCCGCGTGTTTAGTTACTTGCTGACGCGCCGTCATTTCAGTTTCCATCATATCGTAGAGTGTCTCAATTCGTCTTTCGATATAACCATTTTGTTCTGAAACTTCTTTTAACTTTAATTCACTGAGCAACTTTAATACTTGCTGACGTTGGTCATCAATAGCATTAAGCTCCTGATTAATTGTATCGTTTGGAAAAACGTAACCTTGCGCAACTAAATCAGAATGCCCCTGTGACAATTCATTGAGTTGCTCAACGTAGACCCTATCTACTTTATCAAACAGGTCTGGGATGTCTGCCATCATGTTTTCCATTTGTGTGGTTTCCATGGCTAGCTGTTCGTATATATCGGATGCTGTTACGTGATCCCCATCTTCAGTTAAACGTGTGAATTCATCATAGTCGGCTTCTAGTTGTGACAAAAACTTATCTAACCCTGCGTTTGCTGGCCCAAATTTGAAGTTTTCAGCTAATAATCGTTTGCGCAAGTCGTCATATTTTTTCTTTAAATCATTGATTGCTTCACGATGCGCTTCATTAATTTTTTTGAGCTCGGTTAACCCTTTTCGGACATCACTGATTGTTTGTTCCGTTTCGTTGACCATCGCCTCCAAACGTGCCAATTCATGACGCGTTTTAATAAAATTAATACCCCGTGCTTCAAATAATACTAAATTAGCCTGTTGATCAATTTTTAAGAACTTATTGTTTTTAACGTCGTTAAACTGTCTTTCAAGATTCTGATACTCTTTTAAGGACTGTCCAGTTAATGATAACTTCCGCCCTTCAACTAACTCCTCGCGTACCTTCAAAGACGCTAGCTGTTCTTTTCTGAGCTTGAAAACATTGACTTTTTTAATTGTAGTTCGTTGCATCGCAAAAATTGCTATGTAAGCAATAATAACGATACCTAAAATAATAGCTAATATAGTTAAATTCATGTGTTTTTATCCCATTTTTATTGATAACCCAATTCTAACACGCTGTGCCTTGGTTATACAGTAACAGACTGTCTTTTTTGCCAAATCTCAACTCGTTTACACTTTTCTTAATAACTTGCTATGCTGTCTAGTTTCTGTTATTATTAAAAGAAGTTGTTAATTGAGTAGCAGTAAGTAAAGAAGCGCGTCAACAACGCCCCAAATCGTTAGTAAGGCCATAGCTACTGGTTCTGAGAAACGTCAAGTTAGGCGCTGCACGCATCTGGTACTTACCCTCAAATGTACGACAAAATACATTTTGGAGGACATATACATGTCACGTTATACAGGTCCAAAGTGGCGCATTTCACGTCGCTTGGGTGTTTCATTGTCAGGTACTGGTAAAGAATTGTCACGTCGCGCATACGCGCCTGGCGATCACGGTGCCGGACGCCGCGCTAAGATTTCTGAATATGGTATGCAGTTGCGCGAAAAGCAAAAGTTGCGTTTTACTTACGGTTTGACAGAACGTCAATTCCACGCTTTGTTTAACAAGGCGGGTAAGATTCGTAAAGGTACTCACGGTACTAACTTTATGATCTTGTTGGAGCAACGTTTGGATTCACTTGTTTATCGACTTGGTTTTGCAACAACACGTCAACAAGCACGTCAGTTGGTTAACCATGGTCACATCATGGTCGATGGTAAGCGTGTTGATATTCCATCATACAACGTTACCCCTGGTCAAGTTGTTTCAGTACGCGATAAGTCAAAAAACATTGTACCTATCCAAGCTGCTGTTGAATCAGTTGTTGCACGTCCACAATTCGTATCATTTGATGCTGAAAAGCTTGAAGGATCACTCGTTCGCTTACCTGAACGTGAAGAATTAGATGCCGACCTTAACGAAGCTTTGATCGTCGAATACTACAACCGTTTGGGTTAATATACTTAATCTGATTCTGGTTGAAACGTCACCTTTGGGTGGCGTTTTTTGTTTGTCATGTTATTTAATCATAACGTATAATAGAAGTACTACAACGTATCGGAGAATAAAAATCTATGGATATCAATGAACGCCTGCAACAAGAACAATTAGGTGGTCAGCCTAAAATCAACCCCGACGAACAACGTCGATACTTGGGTACTTTTCGTGAACGTGTCATTGCAGCAATAAAAGTATCTCAGCTAACCGATAAAACTATCCAGTCTCAATTTGAAAAGATATTAACCAAACATTCAACCGGAAAAGTCTTAATTGACCAAACCCTCACCACTGATAATTTTCCAACATTTGTCAGTTTAGCAACCAAAACACATCATCCATTTACTGTGTTATCTGATGTTACTGTTAAAAATCAAGTAACCGACCCGATTGCCGTTTTACTGGCAGCGGATACAGCTGTCAACGTCAATACTATTTATCTAGACTAGTTCACTAAAGAAAGGCATTTGAGAAACTATCTTGAAGCATGTCAATCATAGACTTCAACTTGTTTACTCAATATGAAAAATGACTATGCAGCAACCACTTGCTTATCGTATGCGCCCAAATAAAATTGAAGACATTGTTGGCCAACAGCATCTTGTTGGCTCTGGTAAAATCATTTGGCGTATGGTGGCTGCTAAACGCTTAAGTTCAATGATTTTATACGGCCCCCCAGGAACAGGAAAAACATCAATTGCTTCAGCAATCGCCGGTTCATCTAAATATGCTTTTCGTGTGCTAAATGCCGCAACAGATAGTCAAAAAGACTTACAGATTGTTGCTGAAGAGGCTAAAATGTCTGGTACTGTTGTCTTGTTACTAGATGAAATTCATCGTTTAAACAAAGTAAAACAAGATTTTTTATTACCACATCTGGAATCAGGCGCCATTATTTTAATTGGTGCAACTACTGAAAATCCTTATATCAACGTCACGCCAGCAATACGCTCACGAACACAAATTTTCCAAGTGACGCCTTTAACTGAAGATGACATTAAAAGTGCAGTCCATCGTGCATTAAAAGATGACACACATGGTTTAGGCAAATATAAAGTGACGCTAACAGATGACGCAATGAATCATTTGGCACAAGCAACAAATGGTGATTTGCGTAGTGCACTCAATGGTTTAGAATTGGCTGTTTTATCCACACCAACAGCAAAAGATAAGACAATTCACATTACGTTACCAGTCATTGAAGAAACTGTTCAGCGAAAGGCGATGTTTGCTGATAAAGATGGTGATGCGCATTATGACGTGATATCTGCTTTGCAAAAATCAATTCGGGGATCTGATACAGATGCTGCATTGCACTACGCTGCACGTATCATAGAGTCTGGTGATTTACCTATCTTAACTCGGCGATTAACTGTTATCGCTTATGAAGATATTGGTTTGGCCAACCCCACTGCTGTGCAACATGCTGTCACAGCTATCCAATCTGCTCAATCACTTGGCTTGCCAGAAGCACGCATTCCCTTAGCCAATGCCATTATAGAATTAGCGTTATCACCTAAATCCAACGCTGCTTATTTAGCCATTGATAAGGCACTTAGCGACATCCAATCCGGTAAAACAGGTGATGTGCCAGATCATCTTAGGGATTCACATTACAAAGGTGCCGCTGAACTCGGTCATGGCAAAGGTTATATCTATCCTCATGATTTTGACAATGATTGGGTTCCACAACAATATTTACCAGAAAAAATTAGCCAGACACAGTATTTTAGTCCTAAAGGTAATTCAAAAATTGAAAAAGCGTTCAGCGACGTTTATCAAACATTAAAAAAATCTCAGCGTGACGGATTAGACTCCTGACACACTGCTGCTTTTCATTTTGTCAAGACTAGTGATACCCGAATTTTTGCGTTATAATATATTATGAATTACTCAGATATACGCATTGCTACATTATCAGCTTTTTCCTTACAACCTTTATATTTCGGTTGGGAATTCTTGACTTAGAAGATCTGCCTTCTCATTTGGTAATCTGACAATCTTGATGAACCATCCACCTCGATAAATTCGAGGAAAATCTGCGTAGCGATTAACGGTATCAAGAGTATTCCGGGTTTAACCCGTGCGTTCACATCATGTGAGCGCTTTTTTTGAAAGAATGATTGCAAAAATTGAAAAAGACTATTATTTTTTCAATGTAAGCGTTATACTTAGTGTATAAACAGACTTAAGGAGAACGATCATGACAGCAAACTACAACAAGATTTTAGTACCAATGGATGGTTCAAAAGAATCAGAAGCTGCACTTGTACGTGCCATTGAGTTAGCCAACGACGCCGGTGAAAGCGGTGTTTTGTCAATCTTAAATGTCATTGATACACGCGCATTTCAAAATGTGGCTAGCTTTGATGATACTATGGTTGAAGCTGTATCAGATGAAACACGTAAGAGTCTTGAAAAGTACAAGCAGCAAGCGCTTGATGCGGGTGTCAAGAATGTGGACTATCTCATTGAGTATGGCTCACCTAAAACACTAATCGCTAAAGAAGTCCCAAATGAAGTTAGTGCTGATATCATCGTTATCGGTGCAACTGGTTTGAACGCTGTTGAGCGTCTTGTTATTGGATCAGTAACAGAATTTGTCACGCGTACAGCAAAAGTTGACGTACTAGTCGTACGTGGTTAATTTTGATTAATTAAGCTCTAAAAAAAAGGTCTCACACAATGTGAGACCTTTTTTTAGAACTTAATTGTATCCAACTGAGCTAAACGTGCTTCTGCTTTTTGGCAATTTGACAAATAGGCAGCAACATGAGCATAATGAATCTGTTTTTGTGCAGCTTCGTGATTACCACGCTTTTCTTCAACTTGTGCTAATAATTCACTCAAGTCAGGCACCCAGAATAGATCAACCCGCTTACGTAAAATTTCTAACCCCTCAGTCAACAAATCAGCTGCCTTATCCAATTCATTCTGTGCAATCAAAAATTCAGCATAATATTGCCGGCCTTGTAATGCACCATGGAATTCCATATCACCCGCAGTCAACAAATTAGGTTCTAGTTCAAATGCGTACTCAAATTTTTCCTTCGCTGCTTCAATATCACCTTGCAAGTAATAGTTGGTGCCCATTTGACGGTAAGCATAGAATGTATAAAAATCACCTAATGATGGTGTTCTGGTATCAACTGCCAGGTCAGCATAGTGTACGACTTCAGCAAAGTCTTTTTTATTGTGACAAGCATCTGCAGCTTTTAAAATATAATAAGCTTGTAGCGTTGGTGCATTTTGACTTAAAGCTTTTTCAAACTCAGCAAACTCGGACAAGGCATCATGTTTCATTTCTAACACAACTTTGCCAAGTAATTCTTTGGCTTTTTGTGTTAAAAAGTCACCCGAAACAAATTCAGAAATATCTAAATTTAAACGATCGAGTATCGCCAATAAAACATCAGCGTTTGGTACACGATTTTGATTTTCAACAAGAGAAATGGTGGCTTGTGTTGTAATGCCTTCTGCTAACTCTACTTGCGATAAATGCATTTTCTTTCGCGCCGCGCGAATTGCCTTACCATCAAAACTATCGTTTCTATTGTTTTTTACCATTAGTTAAACTTCCCTATTTTTTCTTCACCTAGACTAACAAATTCATAACTTAATTGTGCATTCTTTTCAAATTCAGCAAAGCCATAATCAATCAATTTATCGACTAACTCAACATTATCTATATCTGAATAATCCCACAGGCGCTTAAATAGTGACATGTTTGTAAAACCAGGTAAGGTGTTTGGTTCGCCAAGATATGGTACATTATTCTCATCTAATAAGAAGTCCATACGTGCTTCACCTCTTAAATCGAGTACTTTATAAGCTTTTAAAGCCATATCTTTTACTTCAGCAGTAACAGCATCTGGCAGATTAGCTGGAATTTCAAACTGCACACTTGAATTATCAACGAATTTATTATTGTAATCGTACCATGCATCGCCATCGCCTTGATTTGGTACATGATGGGCACCTATTTCAGACACAATAGGGGCTTCGTTCCCAATCACACCAACTTCAAGTTCACGTGGCCCCTTGACAGCCGCTTCAATCAATACTTTATAATCGTACTGGAATGAGTCCGTTAATGCAGCCTCAAACTCATCTGCCGTTTTAGCACGTGATACGCCAACGGATGAGCCTTGATTAGCCGCTTTAACAAAGACAACGTCACCAAGGTCTTTCACAACTTGCGCCCAAGTTAATGTTTTTGCTGTCTTTTCATCAACCACAATGTATTTTGTATTGCGAATATTATTAACAGTTAATAATTCTTTGGTTAATACTTTATCAAAACTAACGGCATGACCGCGCAAAGGTGCCCCAACATATGGCTTGTTGAGCAACTTGAACAACCCTTGTAATGTGCCATCTTCGCCTAAGTTACCATGAACAACAGGGAAGAAAATATCAAAATCACCAGCCGCACGCAAAGCATTGATACGGCTTAATGGGTCTTGCTGATCAACTGTCGTCATATAGTCTGCAACAATTGGCCTTTCATCTTCCAAAGCCAAAATGCGCTTTGATCTTTCTGGATCAAGCACATAACCATTTTGGGCAATAGCAAAAACCGTTATACGATATTTGCCTGTCGCTAAAATAGCATCATAAAAGTTTTGTGCTGAACGTTTAGAAACATCGTGTTCTGAAGAATTTCCACCGAATATTAAAGCAACATGTTTTTTTGTCATTTTCTTTCACTCCAAATTTTATTATATCAAAACAAAGTAATATTAATCAAGAAATACCCTATTATGTCAGAAAGTCTCGTGTCTCGGAAACATAGTTAAATATTTTTTCAGGCACATTATCCTTGCCTCGTAAAATAATGGCATTAAAGAAGCGCGCGCGATTGTACATTTGATGCCACCGACCCTCATTTTGTGGTGGCTGACGGGTAACCAGATCTTTGCGCCATAATTTAAGTGTTAATAAAATATAATCATGGTACAAAGGGTGCGCATTAGCGCTATACATGGTCACTTCAACCAGTCTCTCTGTTTCACCCATATTGAGAGGCTGCTGCAATTCACGATAACCAGCCAGCATACTTGCTAGTAAAAATAGCTTGTCTGCTCGCAGTAACTGTGGCATCATGAGTATCTCAGCAACTGCATTGCCTATGTGAGTAAAGGCGTGTGCCCAACCATTCGTGCCAATAAAGCCACGCGTATCACGTTCTATTGCAACGTACAAAGCAATTTGGTTAATGACAATTGCCAACTGCTGTGGCGCCATAAAAGCTGACTTGGTTCTTTGTGTAAAAAGTAATAATGACAACACTAAGATACTAAAAGAGCGTTGATAAATTGCCGCATTATTTGGTTCGAAAATGTGTGAAAATAGCACATCATCACTAATCAAGTACGATGTCAGCCACCGCATTTGCTCATCAGATAATAAGTCATTTTGTATCACATCACTTAGAAAAAAGAACGCACCAGTATCACGATACTTTGGCAATGGATTCGCTAATTGTGCTGCTGCTAAATGCAAATCTGCATCTGAAACCATATCTAAACCATCACCACTTCTGTGATTATCTAAGCGTTGACTGTAGGCTTTCATTTTTGCCAATGCATCGTCACCATTTTCTGGTAACTGAACTGGCGTTTTTGGCTGAACTTTAACTTGAGTTAAAGTGTCGCTAAGCACCTCGCCGATTGACTGAAATATATCACCTACACGTGTCTTTTGCTGTATGGCTATAAATTGTGTGCGTAAATTTTCTAATTTATCCATTAAACTGAAAAACCTGTCGATTCCGTAAAGGTTGTGTTTTGCTGTTGGTAACCAATGGTTAAAATCAGCCCGACACCAATCATATTACCCAAAAGAGAAGAACCACCTTGTGAAATAAATGGTAGTGGAATACCCGTTAACGGTAACAAACCAATACTCATACCGATGTTTTCAAAAACGTGAAAGACAACCATCATGACAACGCCTGTTGCAATATAGGCATAAAACGCATTTTGTGCCCTAAATGTTGCTCTAATTAACCGATAGATTAAGGCAAAGTATAATACAATTAACAACGTGCCACCAACGAAACCAAAACTTTCACCAATAACCGAAAATATCATATCGGACTCTCTGACTGGCACATAAACTTTGAGATGGCCAAAACCCTGCCCCGTTAACTGTCCCGAACCAATTGCTTTCAAGCTTTGATATGTTTGATAACCCTTTGAAGAAGTGTCTTGATCGGGATGCAACCATGTCTGAATACGATCAAATTGGTATAACTTGAAGCCAAGGGCATCCAAAATAACTTTTCCTGTGGGTGAAAGAACGAGTGCCAAAAGTGTCGCGCCTATCGTCGATGCTAACGCTATTACAGGAGCTAAAATCCGCCAAGTTACGCCCGAAACTAAAGCAACACCACCTAAAATAGCAATAAAAACTAGTAACGTTCCCAAATCAGGCTGTAATAAAATAAGCACAGCGATTGGTAGAAAACATAACGCCATCTTACCTAACAAGATTGCATCAGATTTAACATTATGGTGTTCATACAGGCGATTATGTTGTACCACAACACGACTAAGCATTAAAATGAAAGCAGGTTTAACCACTTCAGTCGGCTGAAAAGACACAGGGCCAAAGACAAACCATGATTTGGCACCTGTAGAAGCTGCCATTGAACGATCATAGAAAATAAGCACAGCAATTAATAGAAATATACCCAGACCATAAGCGATTGGTGCTAATCGCCATAACTGTGATGCATCAAATCGCAACAAAAAAGCGATAATAATCGCACCAATAATCCAGAAGGCGCCTTGTACAATTGTGGTACGCAGTGCTAACTGCATTGTGCCATACTGTGCGTGTAACGACGCTTGGAAAATTGAACTCAAACCAATAATCATGAGTAGCAGTAACGATAAAATAATACCCCAATCAAGTTCTGAACCTGACGTTCGGTTACTGATTTGGCGTGATGGTATATTTTGCATATTGATGTCCCCTCACCTATGTACAAGCCCTTATCACAAAAGATGATAAGGGCTTTTTTAACTATTTTACTGATAGAGATTAAAACTGGATAAAACAGCTTGTATTGCTTCATCTTGTGTTTTTGCTTGATTAATAACAGCTTGCTTACCAAAATAACCTGAGAAGCCACGGTCACTTGCTATAACATACCCAATTTGTTTATTGTCAATCAATACTTGTGTCTGACCATCGTTATCGATTAGCTCAACATTAAAATTTTGATTTTTTTTTCGCATTTTATAATCCCTTATGGCTTGATTTCATATGTTCTAATAATGCCCCGGCACCCTTAGCAACATTATCAAGTGGTGAATCAGAGACAACGACAGGCACCTCTAGCGCATCAGAAAGCAATTGATCCATGCCGTGCAAAAGTGCGCCACCACCAGTTAACATGATACCGCGATCAATAATGTCAGCTGCTAATTCAGGTGGCAACTTTGCTAAGACAGAGTGTGCAGCACGGACAATTTGTTGTAGCGTATCGTGTAATGCCTCTTCGACTTCGTTTGAGTTAATCGTAATAGTTTTTGGCATACCTTCAAAATTATCACGACCGCGGACTTCCATTGTCAAAGGTTCATCGACAGGCAACGCTGAACCAATCTGAATTTTAATAGTTTCAGCCGTACGCTCTCCGACAATTAAATTGTGACGGCGCTTTAAGTAACCAACAATATCAAAATTCATCTTGTCACCGGCAATACGAATTGACTCAGACACAACAATATCGCCAAGTGAGAGGACGGCGATATCTGATGTACCACCACCCATATCAATTACCATCGATCCGATTGGTTTGAAAATATCTAATCCTGCACCGACAGCCGCAACCTTTGGTTCGTATTCTAAGTAGACTTTAGCGCCCCCAGCTTTTTCAGCAGCTTGAATAATTGCTTTTCGTTCGATTTCAGTAATATTTGTTGGTGCGCAAATCATAATGTTAGGCTTAGACATGAAGCCCTTAACATTTAATTTGTCAACGAAGTAGGTTAGCATTGCTTCAGTAACATCAAAATCAGAAATCACACCGTCTTTCAAAGGACGCACGGCGCGTATGTTGCCCGGTGTACGCCCAACCATTCGATAAGCTTCCGAGCCAACGGCCAACACACGATCTGTTTTATCATCTACTGCAACAACAGAAGGTTCATTCAAAACGATGCCCTTACCTTCTACATAAATGAGAACATTGGCTGTTCCCAAGTCAATGCCAATATCTTTTGCCATGTTTATTCTCCAGCATTTTTATTTTTATAAAGGGGCACAAATGTACCAAATTATCTACATAATCTAGTCAATTATACCATAATTTGTTCCCTTTTTTGTTATTTTCCCAATAGTGAACTTGGCAAAGCAACAACCCAATTTGTCATAGCAATAAAGAAACTAGCTACCAAATAACCAATAGCAATTGACAATAAAACCTTTAAAAAAGTCGCTTGTTTTGGTGTGTAGGGCATGAATTTAGCAAAGTTAATCGGCCGAATCGTCCAAAAAACAAAATACGTCGCTAGTAAGTTGATACATAACATAAATAAAGGTCCCATTTTGTCCTCCTGATTGGCAGATACCTTATCGACTGATTTATTCGTGGTTCCATTATAGCAGTCGTATGACTGAAATTCTAATACAACATCGCTTGACAAAATAAAGCAATAAAAAAACCAGTCATATACTGGCTTTAAGACATTAGCGATGTTGTTTTAAATCAACCGCCTCTAATTTAATCATTTTTGTTTTATATCTTATTTTGTAACCAAAGTACAAAATGACAAATAGCGGTACAGAGAGATAAGTAACAGCTATTTTTTCCCAATTCAAATGCGTAAAACTACCTGGATCTTGACCGATAATCACCCCGATTGAAATCACAAGCGCAAATAGTGGGCCAAACGGGAACCACTTCGCTTTATATTTCAAAGCTTTTAAATCTTTTCCTTGGGCCACATAAGCCCTACGGAAACGATAATGTGAAATGGCGATGCCAACCCAAGCAATGAAGCCAGTTAACCCAGAAGCATTTACCAACCATGTGTAGGCAACAGAACCACCTTTTGTATTTGAAATAAACGCTAATAATCCGATAACTGTCGTCAATAGCAAGGCAAACACCGGTACACCACGTGTCGAAACTTTGGCAAAAATCTTAGGTGCCTCCCCCTTACGTGCCATAGCGTACAACATTCGTGTTGAGGCATATGAGCCCGAGTTAGCTGAAGAGACAATCGATGTCAAAATAACCGCATTCATTAAACTAGCGGCAAAGGCAATTCCGGCATTTTTAAAGACAATCGTGAAAGGCGACACAGCCACATTTTCCGTTGATGAGCTGAGTAAGCGCGGATCTTGATAATAAACTAATGCTGAAATAACAAAAATTGCTAAAATATAAAATAGCAAAATACGCCAAAATACTTGATTAATCGCCTTGGGAACTGACTTATCAGGATCTTGTGCCTCACCAGCCGTAATCCCGATTAACTCCGTACCTTGAAAGGAAAAACCTGCCACTACAAACACTGATAATACAGCCTGTGGTCCGCCAACAAAACCATGGTTACCAACAGAAAGATTTTTCATCACATTAACATCTGAGTGAATCACACCAAAAATAGTTGCTACACCAACAATCAGAAAGGCAATAATTGTAATCACCTTAATCATTGATAACCAAAACTCAGCTTCACCAAAAGCACCCACAGAGAATAAATTGATTAAAAAGATAAGAATTAATGCGACTGCAGAAAATATCCATGCCGGTGTATGCGGAAACCAAAATTTCGATACTAGACCAACCGCCACAATATCAACTGCTAGCGTAATCGCCCAGTTGAACCAATAATTCCATCCCATAGCAAATCCCAATGCTGGATCAACGTATTTTCCTGCGTAATCTGAAAATGACCCTGATGTAGGTGAATATGTTGCCATTTCTCCCAAACTTGTCATTAAAAAATAAACCATTACACCAATTGCTAGATAAGCAACAATCGCACCGAATGGCCCAGCCTGTGCCACGGTTGCCCCAGAAGCAACGAACAACCCTGTCCCTATTGAACCACCTAACGCAATCATTGACACATGACGCGTCTTCAGATTACGTTTAATTTCACCATTATGTTCTGCCATAAAAATCTCCCTGTCGGGGCAAATAAAAAGCCCCTTTCTTATATAGAAAGAGGTTTAAAAAGTCATTGTATCGTAACTTTTCAAAGCACACCACATTACTGTGACAGTCTAACAAGTATTAGTTGTTAGCCCAATATCATTCTGCCTTAAATGATATTTCGGCAACCGCCCCTTTGACGCAAAGTCACAGTTCTTGGCGAACTCATTTGCGCTAATCATGTTGGTTGCAACCTCTTTGATAACTTGAATATCATATCATCTTTAGATTTGTGTGTCAATTTTCAACACAGAACGCCAATGCTGGGCTCGTTTACGATATTGTTGTTCACTCAATTGCCACCAAAAATAACCAAAGAATAAAGCACCCATACCACTTGACAGTGGCATGTCAGCAAACTTCATACGTGCTAACAAGATCAGTAACCAGATCACAACAGTAACTGTTGTGATAATGACACGTGTTCTTTGGTGTTGGCACACTCTGGGTAAAATGATAGCCACAATCACAGCCAAAAATTGTAGCCACCAAACAAGTAATAAATCCGGCATCATCGGCCCAATTTTTAAACCATTTGACCAATAGACTTGGAGTATAAGTGATAATACGCCTGTTAATAGCAACACAGCAAACTGTGTGATGAGAAACCACCACATCGCAATTTGATAGTTAATAGCCTTGAAAAATAACGCTAACCCTATGCTCAATAGGACAATGACCCAATAATGGGCAAAAAGGCCACCCAAAGCTACCCAAATTGCCAAGGCATGTGGTAACAAATTTTGTATCACTAATGTGCCACCATTATCTAATACGTGGACGAACAACATGTCAAAGCGGACTTGTATAGCTAACACTAAGAACAACACACTAAAAACAACAATCAATAATTTTCTTAATCTGTCTGGCTGGATTAACATTTCATTAACTCTCTTGTTTATTTATCACAGTAATTGTACCATTATATACAATGTACACAATAAAAAATAATTAAGTGACGGTATCATAAAGGTGTCTTTATCTATAGCGATTATCATCATGTTATCTGTTGGCGTTTTTGCCGGAATTTTGGGTGCCTTACTCGGACTAGGCGGTGGGATTGTTGTCACACCAATTTTAGTCATTGGTTTTAATCTACCCATTCATTATGCAATCGGTGCTAGTATTGTCGCAGTCATTGCAACCTCTTCTGGCGCATCTATTGCTTATTTAAAGGATGATTTACTCAATATCCGCACAGCCATGTTTCTGGAAATATTTACAACTGTCGGCGCCTTGCTGGGTGCTATTTTTGCCGGCTTTTTTGCGCCAATTTGGTTGAATTTTTTCTTTGGTATCCTACTAATGTATCAGGCTTTTCGTATGTGGCGCAAATTATATGGCAAGCAAGTATCTGAGACGGTGGCTAAGCCAAACCAACTGGCACACAAGTTACAACTCAATGCTTCTTATTATGATAAAGCGCTCGGCAAGCAAATTGATTATCATGTTGAAAATGTTTTTTTGGGGTCACTGATTATGTTGTGGGCCGGCCTAGCGTCTGGCTTGTTAGGCATTGGTTCTGGTATGTTTAAAGTTTTTGCCATGGATTCTGTCATGAAAATGCCACTCAAGCCTTCCAGTGCGACTTCTAATTTAATGATGGGTGTCACTGCCTCTGCTAGTGCCTTGGTTTACTTTTTCAACGGTACTATCCGAGCTGATATTGCTGTCCCAATAGCACTAGGCATTATTGTTGGCGCAACCATTGGCGCAAGAATGATGCCCCATGTCTCCACACGACACTTACGCCAATTGTTTATTCCGGTTGTTGGTTTAGCTGGTATCCAGTTATTATTAAAGGCCTGTAACATAACATTGTATTAAGGAGTACAGCAATGTTTGATAAACAAAAAGAAAAAAATATTGAGCGTCAAATTGGCGTCACCCTGCGTATTGGTGTCGTCATATCAGTTAGTATTATGCTGGTTGGCTTTGTATATTATCTCTTATCAAATGCACAAACCGGCCTATCAGGTAATCATTGGCCACAGCAATTCAATACATTAATTGTTGCTGCTGTGCAACTCAAACCCGGCGCCATCATGATGTTTGGCTTGTTGTTATTGATTTTAACGCCTATCTTACGCGTGTTAGCCTCTATTTATGCCTTTTATACAATAAAAGATTGGCAATATGTTACAATCACCACAATTGTTCTTTTCATCCTCATGCTTGCCATGTTTATTGGCCAAAATTAACTACCAGGAGAAAATCATGGATCCCAAAAATGATTCACGTTCTAAGCGTTATTCTGCCCCTAGTCATAGGCTACGTAACATTATTTTTGCAGTTATTACCGTTATTGTCCTCGTTATTGGTCTGTTTGCTTGGCAAGCCATCCATAACACCAAAGGTGCACTTGATAAATCATATGCTGGTGCTGGTTTAAAAAAATCACGTGATGTCTCAGATGTTATTAAAAGTGGCCGTCCTATTTCGATTTTGCTCTATGGCACAGATACAGGTGAATTGGGACGTACCTATCGTGGGCGCACCGACTCGATGATGTTGTTGCTTATTAACCCTAAAACAGAGAAAACAACCCTTATTTCATTGGCACGCGATGCCATGGTATCGATTGTCGGTTATGAAAATACTTTTCCTCAAAAATTGAATGCCGCGTACGCCTATGGCGCCACCGCAACGTCCATTAAAACTGTCGAATCTTTTTTGAATATTCCAATTGATTATTATGCCTTAGTCAACATGGGCGGTTTATCAAATATGGTTAACCAGGTTGGTGGCATTTCGGTTAAGTCCCCGATTGATTTTACATACAGCCAAGAAACTGCCCATGATTATGGGCCCAATCTTTATCGTTTCCATAAAGACAGCACTAAATTTGAACACTCTGATGACAATGGTAAGACTTGGTCAGCCTCACGAGCAACTATGGATGGCGATGCTGCTCTTGCCTTTTCAAGAATGCGTTATGACGATCCTAATGGTGATTATGGTCGTCAACAACGTCAACGTTTAGTCCTAGAAGGTTTAATTAAGAAATCAGCGAATATTTCTAATCTGTTGAATGATAAATTCATGTCAACCATTTCTAAAAACGTACGTACTGATCTGACCTTCGGTGATATGACAACTATGGCTAGCAAATATATCAAAGCTAAAAATAACATTGTCACAGAACACATGCAAGGTGTTGGTGAGAGTTATCCTGATGCAGAAGGTAATAATGTTTCTTATGAAGTCATTCCGCAACATGAAAAACAACGTGTCACTGATTTAGCAAGAAAGGCACTGGGTCTACAAGCAGCCAAGACAGGCTTACCATATGGTGGCGAAGTACCAGCAAACCTATCTGGTATAGCTACATCCTTAAGACCAGCCGGAGATAATAACGCTAATGAAACAACCACCCCAAAAACAACACAATAAAAAAGCCACTTGCTAAATCAAGTGGCTTTTTAGTTAAAATAATCAACACCCATGGCGTGACGAACATCTTTCATAGTCTTTTCTGCCACAGCATTGGCACGTTCTGACCCTTCTGCCAACATCGACAAAACTGCTGGTATGTCTTTTGCAAATACTTCACGGCGCGCGCGAATCGGTCCCATTTCTGCTTCCATAACATCAATCAAGTGCTTTTTAAGTTTCATGTCGCCTAAACCACCAGCTGTATAGTGATCTTTTAAATCTTGAACGCGTTGCTTATCTGGATCGAAAATATCAAGATAAGTAAAGACAACATTGCCTGCCACGTGGCCTGGATCAGCAATATTGATATGGCGCGGATCTGTGTACATGGCTTTCACTTTCTTTACCAATGTGTCGGCATCGTCAGAAATATAAATCCCATTTCCTAATGATTTAGACATTTTAGCATTACCATCTATACCTGGTAATCGCCCTTGCCCTTTGGGTGGAAATACACCGACTGGTTCGACAAGAACATCAGTATTATAAGCATTGTTAAAAGCACGTACTAGCTCACGAGTCTGTTCAATCATTGGCTCTTGGTCATCACCGACTGGCACCTTAGTCGCACGGAAGATTGTGATATCAGCAGCCTGTGAAACGGGATAAGTCAAAAAGCCGGCAGGAATACTTTCACCAAAACCTTTTTGGGCAATTTCGGACTTAACCGTTGGGTTACGCTGCAACCGTGCAACCGAAACCAAGTTCATAAAATATTCTGTTAATTCAAATAACCCCTTGATTTGTGACTGAACAAAAATTGTTGTTTTTGCCGGGTCTATGCCGACCGCTAAATAGTCTAATGCCACCTCTGTCAATGATTGTCGAATTTTTTCAGGATTTCTAGCATTGTCTGTGAAAGCTTGGGTATCAGCAATCATGACAAAAGGGTCATATGCACCAGAATCTTGCATGATAACACGATTTTTTAATGAACCGATGTAATGCCCAATATGTAACTTTCCTGTTGGACGATCGCCTGTTAAATATATTTCTTTAGACATATGAACTTCCTTTATTTGAAACGTGCAAAATGCACTATAAGTATTATTATACGTGAAAATTAACCAACTTCATAGCCTCAAGGTTTGGACTAACCCTTGACTTAAAATGTGATAAAGATTAGAATAATATCATTAAAAGTTAAGGAGATTCATACTATGAAATATGCAGTAGTTGGCGCAGGTGCGATGGGGTTGCGGTATGGTATTCTCCTTCAAGAAAACGCTGGGGTCGCTGTCGACTTTATTGAGCCGACTCAGGCAAGTTTAGATAAAATTCGCGCACAAGATAATCAGGTCTGGAAATCGCGTGATCACCAAGAACGGCATCAAATTAAAATTAATATTTTCTCACCAGAAGATTACACTAGTGAGCCGGATGTATGGATATTTTTCATGAAACAAATGCAGTTACAAGAGACATTAGAACGTTTGTCACCTAAATTTAAAGCTGGCCAAACAGCACTGGGTGCTATGAATGGTATGGGCCATATTGAAAAATTACAAAAATACTTTGACGACGAACACATCATTGGCGGTACAGCAATGATTGCCACCGTACTCAATGATTTTGGCGATGTGGACTTTATGGGGGCTGAAAGTGCCGGATCATCTGTCTACGCTAATCTGACTGAACAACCTTCACAGGTCATGGATAACCTTTTAGTTGATTTTCAGGCGGCCCATTTAAATCCCAGTTATACTGAAAATTTCATGGGAACATTGCTAACAAAAGTTTTTTTTAACGCTGTCGAGAATTCTATTGCCACAATGTTTCAATCACGTATGGGTCAATTGATGGCTTATGATGGCTTTTTAGAAGGCATTGCCCGACCACTCATTAACGAAGCTTATGATGCAGCCGAAGCGGCTGGCATTAAACTCATTGAGACACGTGATGAAATGGTTGCACAAGTTGATTACGTTTCTAATGTTGCTAACCCTCTACATTTCCCTTCTATGTATCAAGATTTTGTCAAGGGGCGCCCCACAGAAGTTGACTATATCAATGGTTGGATTGCTGACTTGGCTGAGAAGCATGGCACCAAAGCACCGAATCATCGCTTAGTGACACATTTTGTCCATTTAGCAGAAGCAATGCGCGAATTCACACCACCAGTAAACAAATTAGCACCAGATTATACAGGCGCTTAAAAAAGCAACGTGGCTTATCAAACACACGTTGCTTTTTATTTTGTTAATAATTCAAGTGTTGCTACATGTTGCTGGCCATTAAAATACTTGTCTAAAGCCGATTGGAACAAGCTAGCATCAGGCGAAATATAGTTAAACAACGTTAAACTGGCTTGAAACTTTTGCGCATCAACTTGTCCAAATAAAGCGACTGGATCACTCTTCGGCAATGCTAACGTCACTTTTATTAATGCTGCTAGTCGTTCATTGAGTTGTGGGTGCGCCAGATATTCATGTGCTTCTTTGACACCGTCAAGGCCATAAAAAATTGCACGTTCGCTGTTACCTAATCCGCGCAACTGTGGGAAAACAAACCACATCCAGTGTGTTTGTTTTAAACCATGAGCCAATTCGTCGCGGGCTGCTTCATAATCACTAACCCCAACAATTTGACCGTTCTGCGCGTCTAAAAATCTTTGCAAATCAGAATCAAGCGTTAACATTTGCACTTGTTTCGTCGCTTGATACTGACGGTATAAACGATAAACTGCCTGTCCAGAAAACGTTAGATGCTTATGTTCAATTGTTTTGAGTGACATCCATTGTTTGGCATCAATCTCTGTATCATCAATAGCTGCCTCTCCTGTCTCCCAATGCGTTAAATGAAAGATATTCGTATACAGCTTAGCGACATCCCCGTTAGGATAATGTGCGACAAAATTTTTTCCTGAGATGGCGCCAATCAAGTTAAGTTGTTCAGGCTTTGCATGAATGCCTGCTTCTTCTAACACTTCACGAGCTGCATTTGCTTGCCAAGCCATTTCTGGTTCGACATAGCCACCGGGAAACGCCCAACCATCAAAATCACGATTATAAATCATGAGTAACTCACCTTGGCTATTTTCAATGACAACATCAGTTGTTGGCATAACTAATTCAAAGTCATGTCCAACGTAAGTCCGAATTTTGGCAACATAAGAATCTTGATATGGCATTTTTTTATCGTGCACATTCACAATGTGCACTTCCTTTCCTGAATTCGTTACGTCCATTATAACAGTAACATCTTAAATTTTTCTGATCTAAGCTAACTAGACCGTAAACTTATTGAAAACACTTTCAATATCTTTAATCACTAAGGACATTGTCCCATTAACGTTGTTCACAAATTCGACCTTTGACGGATCTTGATAAACTGATATAGGAATAGAAATTTCGATACCGGAATCTAGCTTAAATTTTTGTGTGCGATACTTTTTCTGATACTTTTCTTTATTTTCAATGGCAATCGTTTTATCGATTACTTGTGCCGCTATTTTTTCTTGATATTGCATTTTAGCAGTCAAATTGTCTGAAAACACTTTTTCCGCAATAGTATTTGTGTCTAATTGTCCCGATTCTAAGGCATCATAAATCACTTCCTGTGTTTTGGCTAATACTTCATGCGCTGGTAAATCATCATATTTGTCAGCAATATTTTTAACAGTACGCTTAATCGTCTGCATATTTTCTTTTACAGATGTCTCAGGCTGAATGGCTAAGAACTTCTCAGAAAAGTAAGCGACACGATGACCATCAATAAGGTATTTTTTCTCCAATAAATGGTATTGTTGTGTTGTTAAATCAACTAAAATTGCTTCATCAACTGTCTGCGTCGCTGCTGGTAAGACCGCCTGATTTAATACCAAATTATTGATCATTTGGTTATCTTGATATGCCACAACATGAGCATAGCGGGGTGAGAAATTTAATTTAATCAAACCAAATAAAGGACCATCATCTGTTGTTGCCAAAAAACTTAATATATCTCCCGGCCGTATCGCATCTTGACCAGACATAATATCAAACATTTTGCTGGCCAATTGCGTTGTCATATCTGAAAAATCGGCGTTATCTAACATTGTTGCAAGATAGTCCTGCGCCGTTAAGGTGCCTTTTTTGACATCCCCTGCATAAATTTTTTTCACTATTTGTTCAATATAGTCTTGAACTCCGGCGCCATCTAGAGCCATTTCACCTTGTGACGCAATTAAACTGCCAGTATTGGTATCCAAAATATGTAGTATTGCATGTTGAATAATCATCATCGTACCCTTTAATCGTAATTCATCCATTATAACATGCGGATTTTTAAGATTTAACACAAAAAAACTGATAGACAAACTGTCTATCAGCCACATATACTGCTTAATTAATTACTTATCAATCACTGCCGAAATAACTACTTTACCATCAACTAGATCGGCACTCAAATGCTTCTCACCAGGATTATCGAGGTAGAAGTCAGTTACTTGATCACGAATTTGTTGTTCGATAACACGGCGTAATGGTCGTGCGCCCATCGCTTCATCATAACCAGCTTCAATCAAATGATTTTTAACTGCTTCTGAGACCTGCAATGTCAATTCCTTTTTGGCTAACGTTTGATTTACATCATCCAACATCAAATCAACAATTTGCTTCAAATCATCTTTAGTCAAAGCTGAGAACTCAATGACACCGTTAAAACGATTTAAGAATTCAGGACGGAAGTAAGGTGCCAAACGCGACATCAAATCACCTTCACGCTTGTCTGAAAAACCGGCATTTGATGTTGCGATAATGACTGTGTTCTTAAAGTTGACAACATTTCCTTGACCATCAGTCAAACGGCCATCGTCCATCACTTGTAATAGCAAAGTCAATACCTGCGGATTAGCTTTTTCAATTTCATCTAATAACACGATTGAATATGGGTTACGACGAACTTTTTCTGTCAGTGTGTTGCTATTATCATCATAACCAATGTAACCTGCTGTTGTACCAATTAACTTAGAAACAGCTGTTAAATCAGAATATTCTGACATGTCCAATCGGATAATATTTTCTTTCGAACCAAACATATCTAATGCTAACTGCTTAGCTAACTCTGTCTTTCCAACACCTGTTGGTCCCACAAATAAGAAACTACCAATTGGACGATTGCCTTCATCAAATCCAGCACGGTTTCGACGAATAGCACGTGCAACCATGTTGACCGCTTCATCTTGACCGATAACTTTACCAGCTAAACGCTGACCGATTGTCTTTAAGCGCTCAATATCAGAAGCGCCCATTTGCGATACAGGAATACCAGTCAAGCGTTCAACGGATTCCGCCACATCATTTGTTGTTGCCACAACCTTTGTGGCTTCATCAGCGCCAGCAATTTTCTTTTCCAACTCTGCAATACGATTCTTTTGGTTTAAGGCTGCTTCAAAGTCCTCGTCTGCTACAGCCTTGTCTTGCTTTGCTTTGGCTTCACTTAATGCTTTTTCCAGACTGACCTTGTCAGTCACAGGATTCTTAGCACTTAAATGTGCGGCTGTCATGTCTAACAGGTCAATTGCCTTATCTGGTAATGAACGTTGTGGAATATATTGTACAGAATAATCTACAGCCGCCTTTAAGACTTCTTCAGGGAGTGATACATGATGATGCTTCTCATATAAAGCAGCAATTCCCTTCAAAATCTCTAGCGTGTCTTTTGCAGATGGCGCATTAACGGTTACTTCATTGAAGCGGCGTGCCAATGCTGCATTCTTCATGATGGTATTACGATACTCGTCTTGCGTCGTTGCACCAATTAATGAAATTTCACCACGGCTCAATGCTGGTTTGATAATATCTGCTAATCCTTTACCACCATCTTCACCACCTGTTGAGCCGGCACCTAGAATTTGATGAATTTCATCGAAGAATAAGATAACGTTTCCAGCTGCCTTAACTTCTTTCATCAAATTTTGAATATTTTCTTCAAAGGCACCTCGAAATTGCGTACCAGCCTCTAAACTTGAAATATCAATTGAATAAATTTCCTTGTCTTTAATCGCTGCTGGCACATCACCATTAACAATTGCCTGGGCTAAGCCTTCAACAACGGCTGTTTTTCCAACACCAGCATCTCCAACCAAAACAGGATTATTCTTTGTACGGCGGCCCAATATTTCTGCCGTTTCTTGAATTTCTTTGTTACGACCAATGACTGGGTCAAGCAAACCATCGCGTGCTTCCTGAGTCAAATTACGTCCTAGCTTTGCCAACATACCTTCTTGCTTAGGTTGACCTGGTTGTTGGGCAGTCATTCGACCATTCCCAGAAACTTGCCCTTGTTGACCACCTTGTGGTAACTGACCATTCTGACGATACTGGGCAAATTGCTCGGGTGTGACTTCTTGACCGTTGATAAGATAACGTCTGTTTTCACTATTATAGCCATTCATGTTGCCCATCATGTTGTTAAAAATGTCATTCATATCTGATCCAAATGGATCGTTAAAAAAGTTATTATTCGCCATGTGTTAAAATCCCCTTTTTACATGTGCTCATCAGCTATCACTCATCCCCTAAAATATGATAAACATAACTGATTACTTGTGCTGATCGGAGTCAAAATACAATCGTTCGAGATCACGAAGAACCTCCCACATTGCTTTGTGCTGCGCTTTTGCTAAGGCATCTAAGTCTCTCACATTTAAACTCGTTGCATCCGATTGCGTCTTGTTAAACGACTTGTGAATCGTTGTATAGCCGTAACCAGAATCTTTCGCTACTCTATAAATTGTTAGCGAATTATCATCCAAATACGCCTTAATATCAAATCTCATCATCGTTTACTCCAACTTAATGTTTGTCCGCGGACACGAACGTGACTGCGGTTGATAAAGTTTATGCTTCTTGTCATTTTTCCACATCTCCTTTACAACAATAATTATATCACATCAGTGTTATAACACAAGTGTAAAACACTCACATTTGTAAACTATTTTAAATTCACATAGCTGTTATACTAGTTAGATAACAACGTCACCATGGCATTGCAATGCAGAAAGGATTGTGCTTTTGATTAGCACACAAAATATGACAGAAAATAAAAAACAAAAAAAAGCTTATCCATCTAAATCAAAATCTCAACCAGGCCAAAAGACTTATTATGGCAAGCATTTTGATCCACGTAAACAACATGGTCAGCAGCGCGCTTCAACTGATGGCGTTGCTGTTCGTATTGGACAGAATTTTCCATTAACAATCAAACGTTTGGGCATTAACGGTGAGGGCATTGGTTACTTTAAGCGTAAGATTGTCTTTGTTCCCGGCGTTTTACCCGATGAAGTCGCTGTTGTCAAAGTAACAGACGTCCAGCCAAAATATATTGCCGCCAAGGTCTTGAAAATTCGTGAAAAATCACCCAATCGTGTGAAACCATTAGATACATTCGCTGATGAAGTTGGTGGTTTTGAACTTGAGCACATGACTTACTCTGCGCAATTAGCCTTTAAAAAAGATGTTATTGCGCAATCACTAGAAAAATTCCAACCAAAAGGCTGGTCAGAGTATGACCTACGTGACACGATTGGCATGGCTAACCCTTATGAATATCGCAATAAGGCGCAGTTCCCCGTTCGCAAAATTGATGATGTACTTAGTGTTGGCATGTACAAGCGTGGTAGTCATGAACTAGTTGATTTACCCATTGTCCATACACAATCACCAGCGACAATGAAAGTGTTACGCACCGTACGTGATCTATTAGATAAATTGTCAGTATCTATTTATAATGAAGATAAGAATCGTGGTACAGTTAAAACAATTGTCGCCCGTGTGTCACACACCACAGGTGACGTACAATTAACATTCGTCACAAATACCGATGGTTTCCCTGGTGATGTCGCACTTATTGCAGCAATTAACCAAGCATTACCAGAAGTTAATGGTATTTTCCAAAACTTCAACCCCGGTCGTACGAGCCTTGTCTGGGGTGAAGAGACTATTAAGTTATGGGGCAAAGATTATATTGAAGAAACGGTGATGGGTAAGACATTCCAACTATCACCGCGTGCATTCATGCAATTAAACCACACCCAAATGACCGTTGTCTATAATGAGGCACTGTCGGCACTTAATTTAACACATGCCGATAAGCTCGTCGATGCATATGCTGGTGTTGGTACAATTGGTCTCAGCCTTGCTGATAAAGCTGGCGAAGTCCGTGGCATGGAAATTATTCCTGAAGCTGTTGACGACGCTAATATCAATGCTAAAATTAATCATATCTCAAATGCTAAGTATGAAGTTGGCACTGCTGAAGTACTATTTCCAAAATGGCAAGCCGAAGGTTGGTTAGCTGACGCGTTGGTGGTTGATCCACCGCGTACTGGCTTAGATACCGCGTTACGACGTGAAATTATTCGGACAAAACCAGAGAAATTTGTTTATATTTCATGTAACGCATCAACGCTGGCACGCGATTTAGTTGATTTAACCAAAGCATACAAGGTTGATTACATTCAAAGTATTGACATGTTTCCACAAACTGCGCGTTGGGAAGGCGTTGTCAAGTTAACACGTCGTGATTAACAAAAAAACCAAACTGTCATACAGTTTGGTTTTTTTAATGGTTACTTGTCGCTGCTTTCATTTAGCTGATAACATAGAAACCTTCATAATATTGTAAAGCACACTAGACTACAAAATAAAAAGCACTAATCTAAGATTAGTGCTTTTTGATTATGCCGACTAGCGGATTCGAACCGTTGACCCCCTCATTACTAGTGAGATGCTCTACCAACTGAGCTAAGTCGGCAACTCCAAGTACTCAAGTATGCCTATACCATACCAGATACCCCAGAGAATACACAATTCTCTTATACGGGTGACAGGAATCGAACCTGCACGCCTTGCGGCACTGGAACCTAAATCCAGCGCGTCTGCCAGTTCCGCCACACCCGCATGCTATTGCTAACACAACTATATTAGTTTACTTGAAAATAAAGCATTCGTCAAGAGTTTATTTCAATTTTGTTTTAAACGATACGCATGAACCAGTAAATCCAACATGATACCATTTTCAATTAATGCTTGCCACATACCAGGTGTATATTTTTCACCACGAATGATGGCTGACATAATGGCGCTTATCAGGCGATAATCATCTGAATTTTTTATGATTTCAGTTATCTCTGACTCTGGTAATCCTGAATAATAATGATGTTGATGTAACGAACGGTCAAAATTCCTATCATACTCCGCGGATTGATAATAATCTTGTGCTAAGGACAGGATTATAGTTGGGTAAGTGGGATATTCGGTTGCACCCCATGGTATTGTTTGCCCTTTAGCCTTTTGAAGTACCGCAATATATTTTTCAAAATCAAATGTTTTCACTGTCCTATTTTCTCTTTTCAACTTTTTAGACAGTTCTATACTAACACTTTACTTACTTTTTGTCAGAGAAAACAACTCAAAACCAAACTTCACAATAACCCTGAGTACCGCGTACACTGGCACGATTAATATCATACCAACAATGCCCCACAAATTACCCGCAACCATTAATAAAAATACAATCGTTAGCGGATGAATAGCTAATGATTTACCAATTACATTCGGATAAATGAAGTTACCATCTAATTGCTGCACTACGGTCATCACAATCAAAACAAAAATAACTTGTTTCCATGACTGTGTACTTGCGACGATCAAAGATGGTACGACACCAATCCATGGGCCAATATAAGGCACAATATTTGTAATCCCTGCAATAACCCCTAACAACCAAGCATAGGGCTGCCCAATAATGAAATAACCAATCGTCATTGATAAACCAACAAAGCCCATTTCAATCGCTTGACCAGAAATATATTTTTCGATGGTGCGATCCATTTTTGCCATTAATTCTGATATTTTTTCGGCATGACGTGCCGGAAACATTTTTTTAATCGCTGGCACAAAACGTTCACTATCACTAAGCATGTAAAACAAAACGACCGGAATGGTAATTAAGTTGATTGTAAACGACGTCACTGTTGTTACAACAGTGCCCAAGGTACCTGCTGTAATGGTCAGAAAAGATGCGGCATACTTGCCAACAGCATTTTTAACTTCAGACACATTAATTGATAAATTAAGATTCTCAAACCAGTGACTATTCATGGTTTTAGTTGCAAATTGTTGCATATCTTGTGCAAAACTTGGTAAGGAATCAGCCAAATTTGTAATTTCACGAATCAACGTGGGTACTAAGACCACCAACGCACCAGCAATAACCGATAAGAAGAAAATGAATGTTACCACTACCGCTAATTGGTGTGGTATTTTTTTGCCACGAATTTGAATACGCTTAATCAGAGTTAAAAGTGGTTTCAGGACATAGTACAAAAAGCCTGCCACAACTAGTGGTACAAAGACTGTTGAAATAAATACTTTAATGGGACGCATCAAAAAGTCAAACCCCAATAATAGGTAAACTAAAATCGAGAGCGCAAGTAGTTCAATGGTCCAGAAAAAAAGATGTTTGAGTTTAGTATTAGGAAACATTAGCGTAATTCCTCCAAAGCGGCAAGTAGTTTGTGTTGTACAGTTGGTAGAGAAAGCGCCTGCCACTGTGTTGATGACAAATATTGTTGTGTTGGTGTTGGTGTCGCTGTGACATCCTGTTTCACCAACCAGATTTCCCATCGGCGATGCGTAAAGACGTGGACAATTGGCTTAATATTGAGCTGTTGCCCTTTGATGTCGTCAATACTAGTAATTTCAGTTAAGGGAAAAGTCCAAAAACCTGATAATAGCCCTTTTTCAGGTCGTTTCTCGAATAATAATTCGCCATCTTTTTCAGAAATAGTAGCCATAAATAACTGTTTTACCGGTTTTTGCTTTTTTGTTTTAACCGGAAAGTCTAATTCGACGCCATCTCGATATGCGGCATTAAACTGACGTACAGGTGAATTGATACTATCTGGATTCTTAGCTGTCATATAGCTAGAACCCAAATCCATGATTGCTTGATTAAAGTCGCCAGGCCGTTGGGGGTCAACAATAGGTAGAATCGCATCATAAAATATTTTACGTGATTTTGTTTGCGCAATGTCTGCGTCAATTTTTAATAACCGACTAAAAACACGGTAAGCATTACCATCAACGGCTGGTACCACTTCATTAAAACTAATCGAGGCAATGGCAGCTGAGGTATACGGACCCACACCAGGTAGCTCCTGTAAATCATCTGCACTTTCCGGCCAATTACCATGTAACTCATCAACAACAAAACGGGCTGCTTTCTGCAAATTGCGTGCTCTAGAATAGTATCCTAAGCCCTCCCACAGCTTTAACACTTGTTCTTCCGGGGCACGCGCTAAATCCTGTACAGTCGGTAGATGTTGCATAAATCGTTCATAATAAGGTAAGACCGTATCAACCTGTGTTTGCTGCAACATAATCTCTGATACCAAAACACGGTAAGGTTCATGATTTAAGCGCCAAGGCAAGTTAGCACGGCCTTCTTGATCATACCAAGTTAATAACGTGTGACGAAAATCTCTAATTGTTTCTTCAGACCATAATTCCATATATCTATTGTACCTTATCTTTGTGAATTTTTATCACCGCAAATCAATGAGAGTCTTGATTTTTCCAGTTTTATACCGTATAATAATATCTTGTATGTAAAACATTTTAAAAAGGAGTACCCATCATGGCATTAAAGAAGCCGCTTAATTCATTCGCCCGTGCTCGTAAGGTCGGACACAACTCAGCCAAGAAGCAACGTCAAACTGCTATCGCAAAGTTGCAACAATGGGCAAAAGGTAAGTCAGAAGAATTACCTGCAACAAAGTAATTTTTATCTTTTACCGTTGAAAACCAGTATTTTACTGGTTTTTTTGTTTATTTTCATATCACTATACTATCAATGAAAGGCAGGTATGCTATTGAATATTTCAAAAAAACAACGTTCTATCCTCATTATTCTTGTTATCGGCACATTTCTAGGCTTTCTCAACCAAACACTAATGAATGTGGCTTTACCTAATATCATGACCGAATTTCACATTGGTCCAAGCCAAGGGCAATGGGTAACAAATGGTTATATGCTAGTTAATGGTGTGATGGTGCCGCTCACCGCTTTTTTAATCCAAAGACTCACCACTAGAAAACTATATTTAACTGCCGTTGGTTTATTTGCGTTAGGCACGCTAATTGCTGGATTTGCTAATAGTTTTGCTGTGTTAGTCACTGGTAGAATGGTACAAGCCATCGGTGCCGGTGTGTTTGGTCCGCTAATGAATGTCGTGGTTATGAACCTCTATGAATCAGATAAACGTGGTCAAGCCATGGGGATGATTGGCTTAGCACTTAACTTTGCGCCGGCCATTGGACCAACATTGTCGGGTCTGATTATCACGCAACTATCTTGGCGTTTTCTATTTTTAATTGTCGCCCCTTTTATTATTGCAGACTTTATATTAGCTTTCTACCTTCTAAAAAATATTGGCAACACTAAGCGGCTCAAATTTGATTTTCTTGGCGTAGTACTATCAAGTATTGGTTTGGGTAGTTTACTTTACGGTTTTTCAAATGCTGGTGCAACTGCTTGGTCAGATTTCACTGTATGGGGATTTGTAGTTATCGGCTTAATTGTCACAGCTTTGTTTATCTGGCGTCAAATAACAAATAAAACGCCACTACTCAACATGGCTGTTCTAACGTATAGGCAGTTCGTTGTTGCTATGCTTATTAATGTTGTCTTAATGATTGCCATGTACGGCGGCGCACTGATGTTACCATTGTATATTCAAAATGTACGTCACTATTCAGCATTAATTTCTGGTTTAATATTACTGCCGGGCGCACTAATTACCGCCCTTTTATCGCCTCTCAGCGGTCGTCTATATGATAAATATGGTCCACGCTACCTCACACTCACAGGTATCTTACTCACTACTGTAGGTACGTTTAGTTTGTCTATGGTCACTTTAAACACACCAATCTGGTTAGTCGTAGTGAGTCAATTAATTAGACAATTAGGCTTGGTCATCGTTTTGATGCCTATTCAGACTGAGGCATTCAATGCTTTGCCATTATCGCTGATGCCTGATGGTTCTGCTATGTTTACTACTGTTCGGCAACTGGCAGCTTCTTTTGGAACAGCTGCACTAGTCACTGTCATGACACAAGTCGTTGTCTATGCGGGCAAAGCATATCCAACCCATACGACATTAAATCAACTACAAGGCATTCAAGTTACTTTTTTGTTTGCAAGTGTATTGATGATTATTGCTGCTGCTATGACAACACTGTTAAAACAAAAAACAACGATTTAAAAAAGCAAACTAACGTTTGCTTTTTTATTTTAGGTCATTATTTATGATAAGGCGAGCCTTGTTGAATCATAAAAGCGCGATAAATTTGTTCAATCAGCACTAAACGCATTAGTTGGTGTGGCAAGGTCAACAGTCCAAAGCTAATCGCCATGTCTGCTCGCTGCTTAATACGTTCATCCAAACCAAGCGAACCCCCAATGATAAATGTAATGGTTGAATAACCAGACAGTGTGATATCCGACATTTTTTTAGAAAATGTCTCTGACGGTAACTGTTTGCCCTCAATTGCTAATACAATAACGTAGTCACGTGATCCAATTTTATCCGCAATACGTTCCCCTTCTTTAGCCATAATTTGTTGATTTTGTGCTTGACTAGCATGCTCTGGCGTCTTTTCGTCAGGCACTTCAATCAATTCAACTTTAGCAAATCTGGCTATCCTTTTACTATATTCTGCAATCCCATCTTTTAAATAGTGCTCTTTTAATTTACCTACTGTAATTAATTTAATATTCATAATTTCTCCGCATTTTTCATTTTCTTAAGTAATTTAATAGTTAAGCAAACATTTGTATCAGACCCTGATTCTAAAGATGTCCACACGAACAACAACATCAAAAAGGTGACATAAGCCAATTATATCAATTACCCCGCTGTTCGCATAATTTTTTATCCACAAGCGCACCGTTTTTTTACTAAAAGTGTGGATAACGTTATCAACGCTATATGTATGCGATTTGATAAAACAGTTGCCTCAAAAAAGATAGTTATCCACAGTTTTCCACTTTTTTATCCACAACTGTGGATAAGCACATTTGTTCCCTTGACAATACCTTTACGTCAATCAGAAATCGTTAGGTATTTATACCGTAACAGACAATAAATTCTCATTTCACTATCACTTTAACAAAAAAACCGTATAATCTATCGGCAGACATGATTGTCAAGATTTTTTAAACAAAAAATACTTCTTTTGTATAACGTAGCCTGAATTTTAGAAAAATTTATAATTTTTAGCCTTTTATCCACACAGTAATATGAGTTATTCACATTTTATCGACTTTTTAACCGATTTATCAACATTTTCAGCACAGTTTTCAACATTTTCAGAAAATACATACTTCATTTCTTTTGTCAACTAAAGGTAAAGAAAAAGCTAACGCGTAACGTTAGCTTTCAAGTTTTTGTGTTAGTTTCACTTTAACTGTCTTTTTATCATTTTGATGATAGAATGTGATATCAATTGTATCGTTTAGATTGTGTTTATAAAGTTCTTCTCTCAAGTCAGCCTGCCCAGATACTTTTTTACCATCAATAGCTGTGATAACATCATATTTCTTTAGACCCGCACGATCAGCTGGGCCATTAGGCGTGGTACTCATCACCACAACACCGCCAGTAACAGCATCAGGTATTTTGAGCAATGACTTCTGATCATCAACTGTTACGGCAGAAAGTTCAACTAAGCCAATGCCAATAGCTGGTCGCGTAACCTTGCCATCTTTCACTAATTTGTTGACAATATCAACCACTTGATCAGAAGGAATAGCAAACCCCATGCCTTCAACGCTCGTACCTGAGGCTGAAGATGATAGTTTCATCGAGTTGATACCGACAACCTGGCCAGCAAAATTAACTAAAGGACCACCCGAATTTCCTGGGTTAATAGCCGCATCTGTTTGAATAACTGTAGAGCCACCATAATTTTGGCCGTTCTCAGAACTAGCATCAACTAATCTTTTCTTCGCCGAAATGATGCCTTCTGTTACTGATGAAGCATACTGGGATCCCAGCGGTGACCCGATTGCTAAGACCTTTTGCCCCACTTGAATTTGACTAGAATCACCAAAGGCAGCTGTGGTTGTGACATTAGCAGGATCAATTTTGAGTACCGCCAAATCAGTCATGGCATCTTTACCAACCAACGTCGCTTCAACTTTTTTACCATCATGCAACATTACCTGTATTTTTGCTGCGCCGTGTATCACGTGATTATTTGTAACAATATAGGCAGCATCATTGGCCTTTTTATAAATAACGCCGGATCCTTCCGAAGATTCGGAAAATGAATTTTTTCCTGTTTGTGAAAAATTCAACACAGAAACAACCGCATCTGAAATCTTGTTGTACGCAGTTGTTGCCGTAGCGTTAGTTGGTATAGCTGCAGTCTTCTCTGCTTTTGTATTTACTTTTTGCGTTTTCGTCTGGATATCAGATAATTCGCGCTGGCCGTACAAAATTGCACCACCACCAATAACACCAGCTATCGCACCAGTTAATACAATTTTTGCTAAGGATTGTTGTGTCATACTAGTCACCCACTCTTTACTTTAAAATCATTATACTTTGGCCAAATTAACATTATATTAAAGTTCATTCAGACAAATTGTCACCTGTGAACGCATTAATCTTCAAAATAGCATGACGATTTTGCCGTTTCACCTCAAATACCCAAACAGGCAAATAAATATCATACCCATTAACAGATAACGTCTTGTCGTAACCTAAATATCCAGTTGATAAGCGATCACCACGATCAATTTCATTATACCGGTATAATGAAACAATCGCATCTTCTTCAGTCAATGTGGCCCGATCATCACGCAAATCCTGAATATTAGTGAGTTGCCGTTTTATGACAGTATCTGGCTTCCCGTCTTTCCCATATCGAAATGTCATTGTCCCAGCACTATTCATAACGGGTAAATCATTGATTCGTTGAGAATAAATTATAGTTTCGTCAGGCTGTGCTGCACTGAGTATAGCGTTATAATGATAGCCAGAATCATCAGCCACTGCTTTAATTTGTTTAGTGATGGCCTCGTAATCATCGCGATGTATCTCATCATCAGGTTTGAAACGAGCAATCAGTTCATCCCAATTACCACCATTTTTATCCCATGTCAGCGTGCTTGGTAGTTTCCCAATCTCATTTTTATGCGCTTTTTGAACAGCAATATAGCTATTATATTGTACTGAACGGCTAAATGTTGGTAACACAATGTTTTGTTTCTTCATTTCAGCAATAATATCAGCATTGGCATCAGCCACCTGCTCGTTAGTTGTCTGCCCGGCACGCCACCAATTAAACAGAAAAATATCCAATAAAACAAATAAAACTAACATTAATATTTTAATTCGTTTGAATTGCATATTTCCTCCTTATTAATCTTGTTGTGCATTAACATGCTTTTTTGACAAATATGCTGAGACACTTTGCCAGCCAGTCGGTGTTTCTATCATCCATGTGGGCACCATATTCACAGCTGCCTGACTATCTTGATTAATTAACCATTCATAGCCGGGTGTAATGAAATCATAATCAGACGACTTCACACCAGCATCATGTAATTGCTTTAATATTGTTTCCGTACTTGGCAATTGGACATCTGCCTGATTACTAGGAACGGGTACCCCGATTTCATTGAGTGAATAAGTACTTTTTTGATCACCATTTTTGGATAGCTCAATATGAATGGCCCCACTCTGAGACTGAAAATACACCGGGAAACCCTTAACATAGGTTCTAAAGGTAATTTTCTGACCCCCAGCTTGACTTTCATAAAAACGCGTATCCATTAAATTAAGCTGAAGCAAATTAATCTGAGAAAATGCTAGGTTTAGACGATTAACGTATTGTTGTGGCAATTTGTTTTTAGGATTTTTATCTTCAAA
The DNA here is from genome assembly GCF_007954785.1 of Leuconostoc citreum. Taxonomy (NCBI): domain Bacteria; kingdom Bacillati; phylum Bacillota; class Bacilli; order Lactobacillales; family Lactobacillaceae; genus Leuconostoc; species Leuconostoc citreum. The sequence continues at coordinate 1,523,177 of NZ_CP042410.1, forward strand.
TGTGACAGTTTCCCAAGACGGATCATATGTTATTTTCTGATTATTCAGCTTATTCGTATAAACTGTCTTGCTGCCTTCTTGGGTAACCGACAGTTGGTTGAGTGTTCCCAGTAAAGCTGAAACATAAGTTTTCGGGTCACGTTGATTAACTAAGTAAGAATAAACCGGTAATTTAAATTGTTTCGGATAAGACAACATCACACGACCTTGATACTTATGAAACTCAACCCCGACATCAGTTGGTAACTTAGCTGCCATTTGCCAGACATCAGGTGTATTTAATTGGCTAATATTAACAGTCGTTACTTCATTTGCATTCGTGTTAATAAAATACCCCTTATTCGACTGATCTAAGGCTAAAACAAAATAATTAAAGTTAAAGGGTTTCCCACTGTTAATTGTTTTACCATATCTTGTATTAAAGTAAGTTACTGGCACAACGTCTGGATACCTTAAAATTTGCGATTTCTTTTGAGATAATATTGTTTGAATAGCATGTGTTGTGCTTTTCTTCGTTTCGGCACCTGAAAATTTAGCTTTTGTAATAGCATCTTCAATCGTTTTGACTTGGGTGTTAGCAGGCGTTAAGGCAATATATTGATTGCCATTAGCTTTAGTAACAATATATTGTGTTGGCCGAAACACTTGTGATTGCTGTTCCGCTTGCTGTTCATTGACACTTTTTAATGGTTCATTTTTGCCAAATGAAATAAAAATAAAGCCTGTCAACACGACTGAAATGATAATAGCAATAACAAGTGAAAAGTCCAACGTGATACTCTGAAAAAAGCGATTTTTATTCCGCATCCCAATCAGCCTCCTGTAGTTCGGCGTCATCGACATAGGCTAGCGAAATATAGAAAGTAGAACCCTGATTTTCAACTGAATCAACCCAAATACGACCATTAAACTTTTCAACAACTTCTTTAGAAATAGCCAAGCCCAATCCAGTCCCACCTTGTGCGCGTGAACGCGATTTATCCACACGGAAAAATCGGTTAAAAATATTATTTAAATCTTTTTTAGGAATCCCCAAACCTTGGTCCGAAATACTCAAAATAGCACGCGTTTTAGTCTTAATTAACCGTGCTGTGATAACGCCACCATCAGGTGAATATTTAACAGCGTTATTCATGATATTATCTAATACCTGTGTAAATTTATCAGGATCTACTTCAACCCAAACATCCTCACTAGTAAATTCACGTTGTATACTGTAATTTTTATTTGGTGTTTCTGTATTCTTGGCATCATTTTCGATAATCATGTCAAAACGATTCAAAACAAAGTTAAATAAACTATTGAGATTGATCACTTCAAGTTTAACTGCCATGGTTCCTTGGTCTAAACGTGACAACTCTAATAAATCGTTAATCATGCGAATCATGCGCTGTGTTTCATTTTGAACCACACCCAGAAAATTATGTGCCATTTCAGGGTCATTAATTGCCCCTTCGGCAAGGGCATCCACATACGATCTAACTGATGTGAGTGGTGTTCGTAACTCATGCGAGACATTGGACACAAACATGCGCCGTTCAGCATCAATACGTTGTTGTTCGGTGATATTGTGCAAAACAACTACTAAGCCAGATATAAACCCAGATTGACGCTTAATCAGCGATACATAAGCTTGCACCAACAAATCTTTACTATCATCAGATAAATCAACACGAAAATCATCTAAGTTCTCTAGCATATCACGTAGCGTTCTTTTGCCCTTTAACTGCAAAAGTTCAATGACGTTCTGGCCAATGGCTGCGTCACGATCAACACCAACAAAATCTGCCGCAGCTTGGTTAATAATTGTTACTTCGCCACGCCGATTAGCTGCTAAAACACCATCAGCCATGTGTGTCAAAACAGAATCCAATCGGTTACGCTCTGCATTCACTGTCTCCGTTGATTCTTCGACACGTGTTGACAACTCATTAACCGACTGTGCTAAATGACCAAGTTCATCAGAACCATAAATATGATTAACCATTGAATAGTCGCCATTAGCAATTTTGGTTGTTTGTTCATCAATCTGCTCAATCGGTCGCGTTAATGTTCGTGCTAAGAACAGTGCTAATGCAATACTGACCATTAGCGCCAGAATACCAGCAATCACAAATAAGCGCATGACACTATCAATGTTTTTATAGACTGGTGCTAAACTTGCTTTAACAACAAGCACACCAACAATGTCTTTTCCTCGTCCGTTATTGGACCCTAATGTCGTTGTTAATAATTCTTTACGTTCGTTATTTTCATTAACTGTACGCGATTTCAAAAAGGACTGTTCGCCTGCAATCGCTTTTTGGGCATTTAAATCAGTTGTTTTCTGACCAATGGTCTGCTGTCCTGAAACGGATAAAGTCCCACGTATCGTCCCCGTTTTATCAATCACTTGCGCTTCTTGTAAGTTGGTATTGTTCAAACTAGACAGAATATCTTGGATCTCGTGGTTACCTTCATTACTGTCTTTTTTCTTTAAAGCTGTGGTGATTTGATCAGTAACATACTTTGGCAAGGCAATTTGCTGTTGAAAAGTTGTTAGGTTTTGGCGCTCTATTTGACGTACAAAAAACGCACCCAAAAGTTCGAGTGCGATAATCATTAACAACACAAAAACAAGTGCTATACGAAAGCGTATGGATTTAAAAAAATTAGTCGTACTATTCATAGTTGCTGACGCATGGCGTCTGTCTCCTTGGTATTGACTTAAAACCTTTTTGATGGTGACTTTAGCAAACCGTTCTATCTTTCACAGGCTAGCTTTTGCTTTTTATTCAGCGTCGGGCCTTAGATAGTAACCAACACCACGACGTGTAGCCAACCAATTTGGATGACTAGGATTGTCTTCTATTTTTTCACGTAGACGACGAACCGTAACATCAACAGTTCGCACATCGCCAAAATAATCATAGCCCCAGACTTGCTGTAAAAGATGCTCACGGGTCATGACTTGCCCAATATGTTGTGCTAAGTAATAGAGTAATTCAAACTCACGATGAGTTAATTCAATATCTTGGCCTGCCTTAGACACCATATAAGCTTGCGGATGGATAGTTAAATCACCCAGCGCAATGTCTTCATTATGAACAGTTGCCTCTTCACTATGTTGGGAAACGGCCTTACGGCTACGCAAATTAGCCTTAACACGCGCCACTAACTCACGATTAGAAAAAGGTTTTGTAACGTAATCATCAGCACCCATTTCTAAGCCTAAAACTTTATCAATTTCAGAGTCTTTTGCAGTTACCATGATTACTGGTGTTTCTGATTTAGAACGAATTTGTCTCAAGACTTCAACACCATCAATCTCTGGTAACATCTGATCCAGTAACACAAGATCAGGTTTTTCATCGTTAAAAAGTGCTAAAGCTTCTTGACCATCGGCGGCTGTAATTACATCGTAGCCTTCTTTTGTTAAATTAAACTTGATGATATCCGAGATTGGCTTCTCGTCATCCACAACCAAAATTTTACTCATGGACGTTCTCCTCACATGATTCTACTATTTGTCTATCTCTAAGTATATCATTTTTTCACTAGACTGTAATATTTTGCACAAAAAAAGCCGACCAAATCGACCTTTAAAAATTAACATTTATATTTTAATGTGTTCGCCGATGAAAACGTGTCTTAAATAAGGATGAAATCGCTTCGTTATTACTAATACGGCGAATTGCTTCACCAATAAGTTCACCAACCGATACAATCTCTAACTTATCAAATTTCTTGTCATCAGGTAAATTAATTGAATCTGTCAAAATAACTTTAGTGAATACAGAATTCTGCAAACGTTCAACAGCAGGACCTGAGAAAACTGCGTGGGAAGCCACCACGTAAACCTCTTTGGCACCATGCGCCATAATCAACTCGGCTCCTTGCGTGATTGTGCCAGCCGTGTCAATCATATCATCAATCATAATAGCAGTCTTACCAGCAACATCACCTACAATGCTACCGATTTCAGCAACGTTTGGCTTTGGACGGCGCTTATCAATGACTGCTACTGGTGCTTCCAGTTCTAGCATATTATTTAAATTACGTGCACGTGTCATACCACCATGATCTGGCGATACCACTACAGCTTGCTTTTTGTCAGCAATACCTGACTCAATTAAATAATCTGCAAGCAGTGGTGCACCTTGTAAATGATCCATCGGAATATCAAAGAAACCTTGAATTTGGGCCGCGTGTAAATCTAACGCTAATACGCGTGTTGCTCCAGCACGTTCCAACATATTGGCAACTAACTTAGCTGTAATTGGTTCTCTAGAACGTGCCTTACGATCTTGACGTGCATAACCATAATAAGGTAAAACAACATTGATCTGATTCGCCGATGCACGACGCAAGGCATCAACCATAATTAATAATTCCATGAGATTATCATTAACTGGTGACGAAGTGGATTGAATAACAAAGACGTTATCCCCACGAATGCTTTCCTCAATGTTAATCTGTACTTCACCGTCAGCAAAACGTTTGACAGATATTTCACTCAATGGGACACCAACGGCATCGGCAATCTTTTGCGCTAATGGTTCATTTGAGCTTAAAGAAAAAAGTTTCAATTTAGGTTCTGGCATGTCTGGCTCCAAATGTTTTATGTAAATTTCACGTTCATACTCATTTTAACAAAAAAGCTTGTTAAAAGCCACAAGGTCTCTATCTCAACACAATAAAAGAACCTTACAATATATCATATGAGATAAGGCTCTTTGCTGAAAACACTATTTGGTTAGTTCATTTAAGGCTGCCAAAACATTATCATAGTCCGGCTCTTGTGACACTTCAGATACAATTTGCGCATATCGAACAATACCTTGTGCATCTATGATATAAACCGCTCTTGTATCCCAAGCATTAGCTGGCAAATAAAGCTTTGTTGCATAGCCAAATGACTCTTGTTCATCTGACAACATACGCATATTTTTAACACCTTCAGCCGCACACCAATCACGCTGCTCCGCCACAGAATTAGTTGAGATAGTAATAAATTGTACATTTTTAAACTGATCAACTGTTTGATTAAAATGGCGTGTCTGAAGTGAACATGTTCCCGTATTCAAATCAGGCACAACAGAAATCAACGTTACTTGACCTAATAAATCAACTGTTTTAACCTTTTCGCCGTTCTTGTCTTCTAACTTAAAGTGAGGCAATGCCTCTCCGACTGCTAGCGGTTCCCCAACTAGCGCTGTTTCTTCACCGTTAATTAAAACGTTCATTTTGACAACCTCCGTTGTTTATTTTTTACGCTACCGTCATTGTAGCACGAAATGCTCAATTGCCTTCGCCACTCCCGACGCGTTGTTTGTCGCTGTTTCAAAATCAGCTATTTGCTTAATATCAGGAATTGCATTACCCATGGCAACCCCAATACCAGCCTGTTCAATCATGCTATAATCATTTGCTTGATCACCAATCGCCATCGTCTCCGATGGCTTGACTGCTAACTTTTTTGCTAACGCAAGAAGCGCATTACCCTTTGACGCTTGGCGATCAATGAATTCTAAATTATTAGCTGTTGATCGAATAACATTGACATTCTGACTAATGTCATCGGGAACAGCCGCTTGCACAAGATCGAGTTTAGATTCTTCATCGTTGGCAATCGCCTTAATAAACTCGACTTTTTCCAATTCAGCCTCCGAATCCAAAACAAATAGTGGCAAATTAACCAAACTATTCTCAAAACTAGCCCAAGGGTGAATTTTATGGTGTGTTGTGTAAGCAGCATCATGTGTTTCAACTTGCACATACGTATCTTTGGAAACCATAAAGTCATTGATTTTCTTAAATTCGGCCACAGACAAAGGCTGCCTGAATAACGTCTTCTTGCCATCGGCGGTCTGAACTAACCCACCATTATAAGTTATAACGTATTGGTTGTCACCAGCAATACCTAATTCTGCTAAAATACCTTTGACGCCTGGTAATGGTCTTCCTGTCGTAATCACAATCTTGACATCTTGTGCTAACGCATGTTTAATTGCTTGTTTGACTTCTGGCGTCACTTCACGTTGGTCATTTAACAGTGTCCCGTCAATATCAATTGAAACGATTTTAATTTCTGACATGTCCCATATATTTCATAAGCTGCTCATGAAAGTGCAGATTATTAGTTCCCTTTCAATTTAAATGATGACAACACGTTCACGCATTGTGTTGCCATGTTAATTTAAATAATTGACTCTATTATAGCAAAAATACGCCACGATTTATAATAACTATCGTGTGCGCTTTTCTCGCAACATTTGTACAGCTAAACCCGTAAATAGCATACTAGTTAAAGTCACAAGCAACAGTAACAAGGCCGCACCAACATTACCAATCAGTACTGAAGCACTAACTATACCAGACGACAAGATAAATCCGATTGGACGGATGGCCGAACTAAATCCACTGTAAACGCCTATTTTTTCTTGATTCATCATTTCAGCGCGCAGTGATTGACTGGCTGGTGTCACAATCATTTCGCCAATTGTTAAAATAATAGCTAGTACTAACAATGGCCAAAAATCCGTGAGTAAAAATGTGATAGCAAAACCAATGCCTTGTATCGCTGTGCCAACTAAACTCGACTTCAAATCCGACCATCTAGCAAATAACTTCGTCATGAAGCCCATGAGTAAGACAATCATCAATGTGTTGGTAATGGTGATAACTGACAACATACGTTGCCCAAATATCTGCACCCCAAACATTGATGTGGTATGAAAAGATTGCGCCAGGTGTGCTGCCAAATAGTAATCTGGCGAAGAAAAGATAACTGCAATACCTATGCCGGCAACCATAAATTTTACATAACGTCTGTCCAACAAGACAATACGATAATTTTTAATCACGGCCCAAACGGACCGTCCTTGTTTTTGTCGTCGTTCAACTGGCAGTGTTTCTGTAATCCAAAATAAAACAATTAACAAACTAATTAGCGCGCCTAATGCTGTTCCAATGAGTAATTCAAAACGTGCTGTCTTAAAGAACCAACCACCTAATGATGCACCGATCATGATTGATAAATTGATAACCCAGTAAATCATTGCGTAAATAAATTTACGATTTTGAACTGTTGACACATCAATCATCATGGCTTCTTCTGCTGGCGATGCAAAACTAAGACCAACTGATGCTAGTAAAAAACCAATAAATGTCACATAGGGATTGACATAGTATGGTGAATTCATCACTGCCGCAACAACGTACCCAACCACCATTAAAGCAATTCCTGTTAACATCACACGCTTACGCCCCCATGAGTCGGACAAATGACCACCATAAAGACCTGCTATAAAACCAGCGACTTGCACTGATACTAACAAAAATCCCGTGACCAGAGCACCCATATATTCGACATAATAAATTGTCATATTTGGTCCAACGGATGACCCAATTGCAACCGTTATAAACATCATCAAAATACGCAACTGAATATTACGATCTAACTTGAAAAAATCTGACATAAGACCTCCAAAATAAAAAGCATACAAAAGTTGTATGATTTTAAAAATGATACTTTTTTAAAACAGTAACGTCGCCGCCTTAGAAATTAAATTGGCTTCCGTTAGCTGATGATTGTTTTGCATGACTTGAAGAGCATCTGCCAATGACAACCAATCAGCAGCAATAACTTCCGCTGCTTGTAGTCGGATAGGCATTGTCTCGCTATCTATTTTTATAGCGTACCAATCTTCAATCCAACTGCTTAATCGACGCGTCAATAGGAATCGTAACTGGTGAGCTGGTACACAAATATTCATTTCTTCTGACAACTCTCTCACTAGGGCCTGCTGACTCGTTTCCCCGACTAAAGCTGAACCCCCAATTTCAGCTGTCCATAGACCTGGTCGACTCATCTTATGAAATGACCTTTGCTGCAATAAAACCTGTCCAGCAAGATTAAAAATAATGCCATTGGTCACTAAATGATACTCCCCAACATTGAGTTGCTCGTCACGTCGATGTGAGCGCCCCGTCTTTTGTTTATCGGCTGTGTAGACATCCCATAGCTCATCTAGTTTATCAGCACGCTCATCAACCATGTGCTGGCAATAAAACGTCAGCTAATGCTTCTCGCGTCGTGACAATACTATCTGGTTGTGCTGCTTCTAACGTTGCGAGATGATGTGAACCCCATGTCACAGCGATAGTTTTCATGTGTGCCGCATGACCAGCGTCAATATCAAAAGTAGCATCACCAATCATAACGGCTTGATTGGCAAGCAACTGGTGCTCTGATAAAGCCTGTAATAAGCCTTCAGGATTTGGTTTAAAGGCAACCACACGATCAGAACCATAAATATCAGTAAAATACTGATCACAAGATATCAACTTTAAATTCCGCTTTGCAACAGCTGACTTTTTACTAGTCATAATAAAGAGAGCTATGCCTTGTTGCACCAATTGTTGTAATAATTCTGGGATTCCTGAATAGGCTTTAATATTTTTTTCAGATTCATTATTTTGGTAAGCCTGACGAAATAGCTGGAATAGTTTTTTTAGTTTTTCTTCACTAAGTTGTCGTTCTGATAATTTTGGAAAAGAGGTTTCAATAGGCACACCTTGATAATTGATAATATCTTGAGCCACTGGTATAGGTAAACCAACCGATTCAAATGCTTGTTGCGTGGCTAACACAGAGAGCTTCTCTGTGTTTGCAATCGTACCATCAAAGTCAAAAAAAACAGCCTTCAGTGCTTGGTTTTTCATCATTTCAGCACCTCATTAAGTAGGTCAAAATGCCTACCGATATCATGCACACGATGTGCATCTGAACCGTAAATTATCGGTATCCCCATATCCTGAGCAGCAGTGATAATATCATTATCCGGGTAAGCCTCACCATTTTCCGGTTCACTTAAACCAGCTGCATTAAATTCTAATTGGTAGTCTCTTGCCTGTATCATTTGTAAAATATCTCCAATTTGGCGGTAAATTTCATCTGAATAGTCTGGCAGATTGAGTACCTTTTGAAACTTTTTTACTAAACCTAAATGTCCAATTCTAACAGGCACATCAAGACCAATTACTGCTTCAACACTTTGCGCGACAGTTTGGAAATAACGTTGGTAAAATTTTTGGGGATCAGCCAACAGGTTTGAGAAATGTGCTGACACATATTCCGCTGTATAGTCAATTGGACGCAATTCGCCTACGTCATCTGGTATAAAATGAACAGCAAGCACAATTTCATCGAGCCATGTTTGATTATCACGCAAAAAGCGACGCATATTCACTTCATTATTAGCTAAATAATCAACTTCAAATCCCTTTGTGATTGTAATCTGTTGCTTATATTTTTTTATTAAACGTGCCGTTTCACGTTTAACCTGAACAATGTCTTCATCAGTGACAACGGCATAATCACCTGGCAATGACAGTCCCGATAATAACGGTGCATGCTCGGTAATTGTATAGGTTTCAAATCCTAACGTCATTGCACGCTCAATATAAGCATCAAAAACTTCATCAGAATTTTGATGTGAAAACGGTGTATGTGTATGGCCGTCTTTTTTTGGTAACATCATTGCACAAACCTCTTCATTCTTTCCGTATCATTAACTATTATTGTACAGATAAGTTAAAAAAAAAGCGAACCAGAATATATCTGATTCGCTTAATGATTTAATGATTTAAAGAGTTGACTTAATCGTGATTAACATGGTTAATCACTTCAAAGCTGACCAATTCCAATCAGTAAATTCTTCGATATCGCGACCTTCGTTACGAGTAACTTCGAAATGCTTTGCCAAAGTAGCATCCATCTTTTCGATAAATGTATCAGCAGCTGCTTGATCAATTGTGCCATTAGCTGACAAAATTTCGGCAGCTTCCTTAGCTTGGTGGAAACGATCCAACTTTGAGTAAACACGCATGTCATAAGTTGTTGTGATGTCACCATCTTCACGGTAACCATGAACATAAACATCACCCTTGAACTTACGTTCGAAGAAGAATGATTCAATCAAATCTTCGTAAGCGTGGAAACCAAAGATAACAGGCTTATCAGCTTGGAAGAACTTGTTGAATTCTGCGTCAGATAATTCACGTTCATCATTCATGTGAGATTCTGACTTCTTTTGCAAACGAAGTAATTCAACAACGTTAACATAACGGAACTTTACTTCTGGGAAGGCTTGGTTAATCAACCACAAGGCAGCAAGTGTCTCGATTGTTGGTTCTGTACCAGATGATGCGAATGTAATATCAACATCACCAGATGGTGCAGTAGAAGCCCAATCAATAATCTTCAAACCTTCATTAGCTAATTCATCAGCTTCATCAGCAGTAAACCATTGTTGACGTGGTTGCTTAGAAGCAATAATCAAGTTAACCTTGTGACGTTCTGAGAACGCACGATCTTGAACAGCCAACAATGAGTTACCATCTGCAGGCAAGTATTCACGAATGAAGTTAGACTTCTTTTCAGCCAAATGAGTCAACATACCTGGATCTTGGTGTGTGTAACCATTGTGATCTTGTTGGAACGCAGTTGACGTTGCAATCAAGTTCAATGATGGATAATCATTACGCCATGCTTGTTCTGAGGCGTGACGCAACCACTTGAAGTGTTGTGTAACCATTGTATCCACAACACGCAAGAATGACTCGTATGAAGCAAAGATACCAACGCGGCCAGTCAATGTATAGCCTTCAAGCCAACCTTCAGCTTGGTGCTCTGACAATTGCGAGTCAATGATACGACCTTCTGGGCCAACATATTGATCATTTGGTTCCTTAACTTCTTCCATCCATTGACGGTTAGTTGTGTTAAAGAGACTCCACAAACGGTTTGACATTGTTTCATCAGGTCCAAAGACACGGAATGATGTTGGGTTCAACTTAGCAACTTCTTCCAAGTAGTTTGAAAGTGTTGTCATATCCATGTTTTGAGTAACCTTTGGCAACTCGTGTCCACGATTCTCATTTGTAATGTCATTTGTGAATTGACGCCAATCTGGCAATGTCAAATCAGTCGCTTCTTCACCACGACGACGTCCGCCGTTAGCGATTGGGTTAGCTGACATACGCTTGTCACCCTTAGGTGCAATAGCTTTCAATTCATCTTTTAATGAACCATCAGCATTGAACAATTCTTCTGGCTTGTATGAATTCATCCAGTCTTCGAATTGTGACAATGTTTCTAACTTATTTTGTGCCAAAGGCAATGGCACTTGGTGAGCACGGAATGAATTTTCGATAGGGTTACCATCTTCATCATGTGTTGGTCCACCCCAACCCTTTGGCAAGCGTGCAATAATTACAGGCCATGCTGGGATTGTACCATCTTCGTACTTACCGTTTTCACGCGCATCCTTTTGGATAGCTTGAATATCTTCAATAGCTTGATCCAAAACCTTAGCAGCCAATTCGTGATAAGCTGCATAGTCATGGATGTCATCATTTTCGATAAAGCGAGGTGAGTAACCCAAACCTTCAAAGAACTTTGTGATTTCTTCATCACTCATACGTGAGAAGATTGTTGGGTTAGAAATCTTAAATCCGTTCAAATCCAAGATTGGCAAAACAGCACCATCATTCTTAGCATTCAAGAACTTTGTTGAGTGCCATGATGTCATTGATGGGCCTGTTTCGGCTTCACCATCACCAACAACAGCAAAAGCAATTTGATCAGGATTGTCCAAAACAGCACCAAAGGCGTGTGACAATGAATAACCCAATTCACCACCTTCATGTAATGAACCTGGTGTTTGTGCTGTCATGTGTGATCCGATTCCGCCAGGGAATGAGAAACGCTTGAACAAGCGGCTCATACCTTCCAAATCTTGAGTGATTTCTGGGTAATCTTCAGTATATTCGCCATCCAAGTAGGCATTAGTAACCATTACTTGGCCACCGTGTCCTGGTCCACCGATGTAGAACATGTTCAAGTCATACTTGTTAATCAAACGGTTTGCGTGTGCATACAAGAATGTTTGACCTGAAATAGTTCCCCAGTGACCGATAGGCTTAACTTTAACGTCTTCGGCTTGGATTGGTGTGTTAGTAACTGAGAACAATGGGTTGCTCTTCAAGAAGATCATCCCTGCTGACAAATAGTTAGTTGCACGCCACCACTTATCAACGAGTTCCAAGTACTCTTTTGAATCGAAATCTGCCATGAGATTAAGTACTCCTTATTTTTTGAGAGAATCGTAAACCACGAATCTTTCTCCGTTATTTACTTCTCAAGTATAACCGATTTTAAGGATTTATTCAAGATAAAAACATTATTGGTTGATTTTGTTTTTTATTTTGGTTGGCGCAGTAACATAATTGGTACGGTCCAATACAATAAAAATAGTTAAGTTTTTTATTCGGAATCAATACTAACAAAGGCGTTATATCTTAAATATTTATAGTGTAGTCGCATACTGGAAAATTCCAACGGTGTCCCGTCATCCATGAAAAATATACCTTCCATAATCCCAACTGGTTCACGATCTGACAGTTCCAATAATTGTTGGTCTTCTGGGTTTGAAGGTTCAGCCATGATTGTCATAAAGGATTTGGTTACCGTTCGGTTTTTAGTATTTTCGACATACTCATAAACCGAACCTGAAACAATCTCTCGATTTAAGCCCGGTAATACATTAATCGGGACATAGCCCCTTTCAATCATAAACGGCACCCCCTCTAATCGTCGCAAACGTTTGATTTCATAAACAAAGTCACCTTCACTCAAAAATAACGCTTGTTGCTGTTCGGGTGTTGCTGGAATAACACGAAAATCTAATAATTCGATACTTGGTGCTTTCCCATCGACCCGAAACGAATCAGAGACACCTAAATTAGAGCCTTCATGTTGAAATAAAGCATTATTTTTAAGATAGAGCGGATTGACGAAAGTGCCACTGCCACGCTTTTTAAAAATAACCCCTTGTTGTACAAGAACATTCAAGGCACGCTTAATTGATGAGCGTGAGACATGATAATTTTCGGCCAAAGAACGTTCGTCTGGTAACTTTAGATTAGGAAAATCACCATTATATATTTTTTGTTTTAAGTCCGCTTGCACGGTTACATATATAGCTTCTGACATCATGCCAAATAGTATATCATGAATTGGTTGGACCGCGCTACTTTTTGGTTGTGCCAATTTGTGGTAAACTGTCATTATTATGGCAAAAAAGAAAATCAAAAAAACATTACCTGAGCAGATTATGGATAAGCACGATGTGGCATACGAAGGCTTTGAATTTAATATTCTAGACAAAACTGAAGCCCAACGGGATGCTCTATTAGAAAAATTCAATGTCAAACACGCAGACATCTATAAAACGTTAGCGGCTACTGGTGATAAGACTGGTCCAGTGGTAGCAATTATTCCCATTACACAACACCTCGCCATGAAAAAATTAGCACACGTTTCTGGCAATAAGAAAGTTACCATGTTGTCTTTGAAAGAACTGCAAAAAACTACCGGATACGTTCATGGCGCTAATAACCCAGTGGGTATTTGGCAAAATAAACATTTCCCCATTTTTATCGATAGTACTGCTGAAACTGCCCCTTATTTTCTGGTCAGCGCTGGTGAACTTGGCCGTTCTGATAAAGTTAAACCAAAAGATATCGCAACACTAGTCGGTGCCACATTTGCTGACTTGCTGGATAAATAAAATAATAAAAAAAAGGGACGGCCAATATATGGTCGTCCTTTTTTACCACCCTGGGTTACCATTTGGTCCAGCATTTGGATCGTCGCGAAACAACGGCGCCATCGGACTAAATTTGAATGTTGGTTTATTAAACATCAGCGTTGCAGTGCCTCGCGCACCAGCACGATTCTTTTCCAAAATGATTTCAATTGGAACAGCCTCATCATCATTACGCTGATCCCCACTACCGTCTTCATCTGTCCCATCGTTACGATAATAATCATCACGATATAAAAAGGCAACAATATCTGCATCCTGTTCAATCGAACCAGATTCTCGCAAATCTGATAACACTGGCCGCTTATCAGTCCGTTGTTCAACGCCTCGGCTAAGCTGTGCTAAGGCTAAAATTGGCGTATGCAATTCCTTCGCTAATTTCTTAATGGCACGTGATATTTCCGACACAGCTTGCTGTCTGCTTTCTGTGTTATTCGATTCAATCAAACCCAGATAATCAATAATGACCATACCAATTGGGTGAGGATTGTTAATTCTGTCTTCTTGCGTCATATCATTGAGCAAGTCTTTTTCTAACTTACGTAGTTTGGCACTAATTTGATTAATTTTAATACCTGGTGTATCATCCATGTAAATTTGCATGTTAGCCAAGGATTGCATGGCTAATGTTAGTGATTGCCAATCATCTTGGGACATTTGCCCAGTCGTTAGGTGAGCCGAATCAATTGCCCCTTCGGCCGCAACCAATCGTGTCACTAGGTCAACTGCACCCATTTCCAAACTGAAAACAACCACAGGCACTTGTTCTGCTTTAGCAACGTTCTTTGCAATATTTAACACAAATGCAGTCTTTCCGACTGCTGGTCGAGCCCCTAAAACAACCATTTGATCTTCTCGAAAGCCGTGCGTCAAATTATCTAACTCCGGATACCCTGTGGCTAACCCAACAATATCATTGTCGTTTTCAACAGCGTTATCTAAGTTCTCTTGAAATTCACGCAAGACATCTTTAATTTTTTGAAAATCTTCGTCACCACGATTTTCCGCCAATGTATCTAAATTACGGTTAAGTATATCTAAGATATCTTCACTCGGTTCAGCAGCATCATATGCCAAAGACATGCTACGTGTTAATGTTTCAATAATACGACGTAAAACGGATTTTTCGCGGACAATATTTGCATAATGCTTTAAATTGGCTGAAGACGCCGATGACTCAGATATTTCGGCCAAATATGTCATGCCACCAACATTTTCAAGTTGTTGCATGCTATTAAGCTTGTCTTGCAACGTCAACATATCAATAGGGCGCTGTTCATCGACTAACTGCTGCATCGCTTTGAAAATTGTTTGATGCGCTTGACGATAAAAGTCCGCAGGTTCCAAAATCGCCTGAGCTTCTACCATGGCACTATCTGATCTCACATCGAAAAAAATGGCCCCGAGCACCGCACGTTCCGCATCCACATCTTGTGGTACTTGCCGATACTCGTATGATCCCGGATTGTCCATATTATCCCTCGCTGACGTGTACACGCAAATTGGCTACAACATCACGATGCAACTTAACTGGAACATTCGTATATCCCAATGCATGTATGGGTTGATTCAACAATAATTTGCGCTTATCCAGCTTAATTTGTTTTTGTGCTGCTAATGCGGCAACAATTTGCTTAGTTGAAATAGCACCAAACAAACGTCCGTCGGCACCGGACTTCCCCTTAACTTCTACAACAAATTTTTCATCTGCCATTTTAGCCTTTAGTTGTTCGGCTTCGGCTAAGGCTTCAGCTGCTGCCTTTTCCTCTGCTTTTTGACGCCCTTTAACAGCACCTAAATTTTTACCTGTTGCTGGTTCGGCTTTTTTATTTTTAATCAAAAAATTGTTGGCGTAACCATCCGGTACTTCTTTAATTTCACCTTTTTTGCCACGACCTTTAACATCTTCTAAAAATACAACTTTCATCTTGAATCTCCTTCTATTTGTATGCACTAGCTGACAGCGTATTCCCCAATTACTGTGCTTCAATGGCTGCTTGTAAGACTTCTTTTAACTGCTTTGTCACTGCTTCTGGTGTCTCACCTGAAATTTGTGTTGCCGCATTGGATAAGTGGCCCCCACCACCCATTGCTTCCATAATACGTTGCACATTGCGTTGTCCTGTTGAACGCGCCGAAATACCGACACGACCATCCGCACGCTTTGTCACAACATAAGAAGCTTCTACACTGCTGATTTGTAATAATTCATCTGCTGCTTGTGCTGTAATCAAACCCGAATAGGTTTGATTACTTTCTCCTGTCACAATAGCATTACCTGAATCCACCACTGCCAAATTAATGAGATGCGTACGTGATTTAAAATCAGTTAGGTTTTCTTTCATAAACGATTGAATCAAATTACTATCTGCTCCATTGGCTCTAAGATAACTTGCCGCATCAAATGTACGTGAACCAGTTCGCAAGGTAAAGTTTTTCGTGTCAATTTGAATGCCACCAAGCATAGCGGTCGCTTCTAATTTTGTAATCGGCGCATGGCTCTGATCTTGATACTGTAACATTTCTACAACTAACTCAGAGGTTGACGATGCATAGGGCTCAACATAAGTCAACAAAGGTTTTTGGTCCAACCCTTGTTCTGCTAAACGGTGGTGATCAATCACTACCACTCGGTTGGCTAACCTATCGAGCAAATGTGGTGCACTAGTAATTGCCGATTGTGCATGGTCAATTAATATCAGCAATGTGTTCTCACGCACTAGCTTTAAGGCACGTGTTTCATCAACAATCGAATCATTAATATTGGAACCTGGTGCGACAATGTCAGGTGTATTTTTTCTAATTTCTGCCAATAATAATTTAATATCACTATATACCGTTTTTTGGTCAATAATAACGAATGCTGGCTTATTTTTAGTTTGTGCCATACGCCAGATACCTAATCCGGCACCAATAGCATCTAAATCTGGTGTTGCATGGCCAACAATCATAATGTTATCAGATTGTTCCATTAATTCAGCGACAGTTTGTGAAATCATACGTGCGCGGACACGTGTCCGCTTTTCCATTGGGTTTGTTGCACCACCATAAAAGCGAGCAGCTGATTGATTAGACTTGACAACAACCTGGTCACCACCACGACCTAATGCTAAATCTAAGTTGGTTTGTGCCATTTTAGCTAGTTGAATAATATCCTGCTCACCATAAGCAACACCCATGGATAACGTCACCGGTGAATTTTGTTGTGCTGTGGCCTCTCGGATTGCTTTTAGTACTGAAAACTTATCTTTTTCTGCTTCTTGTAACGCAGTTTTATAGCCAAACATGACATAATGAACTGTATTTAGCCTTCTTAAATAAATATGATGCGTGGTTGCCCAATCAGATAATGCGCCTGTGACATAAGTTCGAAGTGTAGAAGTTTCTGATTCACTCATGCCTTCTGTAACTTCTTCATAGTTATCAACAGAAATTAAACCACTAAATAATTGATGATTATCATATTCTGTGGCAATAGCAGCATACTCACTAATATCCATCATATAAATGACGCGCAAATTTTGCTGTACATAAAGCGAGAACTGTTTATCTTGCCATGTAATTGTATTCGTTTCTTTTGCATCAGAGTAGTTTTTGACATCAGCAGCGAGATTGCCATCTAAATCGGATAGCGATAATCCTAAAACATCACGCTTACCAATATAACCTTGCATGTAAGGATTAATCCAATCTATTTTTTCAGTATCATTTAGCAATATAATACCAATAGGCATCCGAATCAAAGCTTCTTGTTCACTACGAGAAATGCGATAGCCTAATCCTGAAAGGTATTCCTGTGCATTCTCACTAACCTCTTTCAGCGCCTGACCAGAATAAATCAAACCAATAATTACAACAATCAACCAAATCAATCCAAAAACCCAATTGACAAGTACCGCAAAAAAAGCACTCAATAGGCTGACTAACAACAGTAATAATGCTACAGTCCCTAATTTTGTACTTTGAAAAAATATTGGTAATGTTTTAAAATTAAACAGCTTTTTCACAAGTAACCTCAATATTCCCCATGTTTACTTTTTGACTATTTTTTGTCAAAAAAATCATATACCCTATTTTACCACAGTTCGCTTTTTTCAAAATAAACAAAAAAGCCCAGGTTAAATACCTGAGCTTTCTAAAGCAGAATAATATTAATTAGTCTTCTGTAACGAATGGCAACAAAGCCATGATACGCGCACGCTTGATAGCTGTTGTTACCTTGCGTTGGTTCTTAGCTGATGTACCTGTTACACGACGTGGCAAAATCTTACCGCGTTCTGAAATAAAGCGTTCCAACAATTCTGTGTTCTTGTAGTCAATAAATTCAATATGATTGGCTGCAATGTAGTCGACCTTACGGCGACGACGTGGGCCGCCTTGTGGACGACGTGAACGTTGTGGACGTTCTGAGTTTTGTGGACGTGAGTTTTGTTCTGACATGATTGAAGCTCCTTTCCTAATAATTTAAATATTTTTAAAATGGTAAATCATCATCTGATATATCAATTTCTGTTTTGCCACTAGCCGCAAATGGGTTAGGTGCTTCACTTGTTGCAGTTGATTTTTGGGTGTTTTGATTTGCACCAGCAAAAGGATCAACAGCATTAAAGTTATTATTACTTTCACTACCACCAAAATGATTATCATTTGAAGGTGTTGTTGCTGACGTACCATTTTGGGCACGACGCTTATCGCTTTCAGCACGTGATTCAAGTAATGAGAAATTATCGACAACAACCTCGGTAACGTATACACGCTGGCCTTGATTATTTTCATAATTTCTTGTCTGCAAACGACCCTCGACAGCGACTAAAGCGCCCTTACCAGTGAAATTTGCAAAATTTTCCGCTGCTTTTCGCCAGATAACGGCGTTAATAAAGTCAGCTTCACGTTCACCAGATTGATTAGTGAACTGGCGATTTACCGCCAAGCTAAACGTGCCGACCGCTGTACCCGATTGCGTATAGCGTAATTCCACATCCCGGGTCAATCGCCCAATCAATACTACTCGATTAATCATATTAAAGCTCCTTCACCAGTGGAATTTCAGAATTATTCTGCGTCGCGCTTAACAATCATATGACGTAAGATATCTTGTGAAATCTTTGCCAAACGATCAAATTCGTTGATTGCAGCATCGTCTTCAGCAGTGAAATTGATGACGTGGTATACGCCTTCGCGGTAACCAGCAATTTCGTATGCAAAACGACGTGTTGCCCAATCAGCAGACTTAGTAATTGTTGCGCCGTTGTTAGTCAAGATACCATCAAAACGCTCTACAAGCGCTTTCTTTGCATCCGCTTCCATATCAGGGCGAACGATGTAAGTCATTTCGTATGATGTAGCCATGTTTTATTTCCTCCTTTTGGTCTCTGGCAGCCTTGGCTGCAAGGAGTGTTTGCACTTTTGTGCATTCACAATTATTAATGATACTACAAAACAAGGGTAAATTTCAAGTACTTATCAGAATTTTCCAGCCGGTCACTATATTATACGTTCCTCCGAAAGAAAAAACTAAAATTCTGTCGTAAAATTAATTTCCTCTAGCCCCTCTTCAACCATTGCAATAAATTCATCATCAGCCAATCGTTGTAAAATATCACGATCACTGTTGGCCGACATCCCCGCTAAAATGTTGCTAACCACTGTTTCCCACATGGCATCTGCTTCTTTTGTCATTTTCACAGTACCATAGCGTGCCCGTGGTGTTCTATTATTATTTTGTGCTACTTGGAAATCATACGCTGAGGCCAGAACGCGTGCCACACTTTGTGCGCTTAGTTTGTCTTCTAGGGCTTGTCTAAATTCAGGTAACTGCATGCGTTTTCTCTCAATGTCATTATTTGCTTAATTATCTCAAATTATAGGAACGTTTGTTCGCTTTGTCAAGTTGTTGTTTCTGCTAGCTCATATAAGGCTTGTGCAAAAATAGCTTGCGCGCGAGAAATATTAGACAGCAATACATATTCATCTGGCTGATGACTCATCACTGGCAAGTTGGGAAATTGCCCCCCAAAGGCTACGCCACGTTTTAATAAACGGGCATATGAACCACCATTTGATATTTTATACGTTTTATCTGTGTTTGTCTGTTGCGCGTATATATTTTGTAATTTAGTCACAATGACATCATTTAAATCGACCATATGTGGTTGACTACCAAATTGTACTTCTTTAAAAATTTTAGCTTTTAACGGACCGACATGACGTTGAATTTGAGTTAGAATTGTCGTTTCGCTCATGCCAACTGGATACCTAAATTGAATTCTAATGTAGCCTTCCTGCCCCTGACGATAAACTGTTTGCCCTACATTCATCGTTAAATCGCCCATAATTTGATCATGGTAAGCTAAACCGATGTTTGCTGCAAAGACATCACGATGATACACATCGCCTAATTGGTGGAGTAAAGCTTGTGCTTGGTGTTGGAAGGCGTAATGACTTAGAAAATGCGCTAAATAAGTGCCTGCATTCAATCCGTCTTCAGGATAAGCACCATGTACTGATTTGCCATACAAAGTCAGATGAATTTCACCGTCATCATATTGACCAATACCACTAATTAATGGTTCTGCGGTCAAGTATTGCTCGTATTGTTTTAAAAACAAATTAATATCCTGATTATCTGACAATTTAACAATTGCCGTGGCTTTGCCGGGAACAACATTGTCACGCGTTCCCGCTTGAAAAGCCAGTAATTCAAATTCGCGATAATCAAAAGTATCGCCTACGAAACGCATGGTAATTGTCTGGACTCCTTTTTCACCTGGGACTACAGGAAAGGTTCCATCAGGTGAAAAACCAAGTGTTGGCTCACCAAAATCTTTTAAATAGGCTTGCATGTCGCGCCAATCAGATTCTTCATCACTACCGAAAATTAAGCGAATTTTTCTTTTGGGTACAAAGCCCTGATCCTTTAACTGCTTTAAGGCATAATAGCTCGCAATTAAATCTGCCTTCATATCATATACCCCGCGGCCATAAAGACGATCATCAACAATTTTAGGACTAAAAGGCATCGTAACCCGCCATGCTGCTGCATTACCGGGAACAACATCAACATGAGATAAAACGCCCACAGTCTCTGGCACATCATCTGGTCCGTAATCAACTGTCACAACCATGTTGTCTGCAACACGTTCTACCTTAAAGCCATCACGCGTTGCTATATCAACTAAAAATTGTAACGCCGTATCAATCCCAATGCCAAAAGGCCTTTGAAAAGTAGCTGTTTGCGGATCTAAGACAGACGGTATTGCTAAAAACTGCAATAAATCCACTAATAATTTATCTTGATATTTCTGTGCTGTTAGTTGCCATTTGTTCGTAGTCAGCATCACATTACTTAGCCTCTCTGTTATTTAAATGGATTATATATGCGCCCATGATTGACCACTAGTAACCAAACACCGATTATAATGACGATACCAGACCCAAAAATGATGGCGCCATCTCTTTTAGATAGTGATTGTTCTTGGTACCAAGATCTTTTACTTTCACGTCCAAACCGACGCAATTCCATAGCTTGACTAATCGTTTCAATCCGATTAAGGCTTGTAAAAACAAGTGGTAAGATGATTTGCACTGCGCCCTTTGAGCGTGCTAATAAGGGTGCCTTAGTAGATATTTCATAGCCTCTCGCCTGCTGAGCTAAACTAATAGTACGATAATCACTTTGCACATCGGGAATATAACGTAAAGTGATTGCAAAAGCATAAGAAACTTTATAAGGCACGCCTATTTTATTCAATCCGGCTGCAAATTCACTGGGATTAGTCGTAAATAATAAGACAATGGCCAAGGGCAATGAAAAGAAATATTTAAGTAATAAATTAAACTCATAGAACAATTGCTCTTGTGTTATCGTCCAATAACCGTTACCAAACAAGACATGACGTGTCCCATATAATGACACACCATATTGCGGTGCCAAAACGGTTACCATCACAAGGTTAATCACTGCAAAAAAAAGTACCAGTTTAAGCATCAAAGCATATTCGTGATATTTAATATGTGCTGTTTGCATTAAAATAACTGCCATGATACTTAAAAATAGTAAAAAACGCGTATCATAGGACAACATGCCCATCGTTGTTAACGCCAGAAAACCAATTAATTTTGCTGTCCCAGTTGTTTGGTTGAGCCAAGTATCTCTTTTTTTATAACCAAATAAATTATTCATCGTTCTCCTGTAGCATTTTCATATACAATCGCGGCATTCAACATCTCTGGGTGATCAATTTGCAATCGTGTTGCGAGTTGATAAATACTCGTCGTACGTAAACTGGCCGCTTTAACAAGTGCTTCATTAGCAAGCAATTCAGCTGGTGTCGTATCAGCCAATAACTGCCCGTCAACAATCACTAACGTCCGAGTTACAAAGTTTGCTAACAAATGCATGTCGTGGGTAATAATGATGATAGTTGTCTGTGATTGCTGATTGATTTTTGTCAAAAACTTTAGTAGTTCACCCGTGTGTGTGGCATCTTGACCGGCTGTCGGTTCATCTAAAATTAAAATTTCTGGTTGCAACACAAGCACTGCCGCAATTGTCAAACGTTTTTTCTGGCCAAAACTCAGTGCGGCAATCGGCCAGTGACGCATGCCGTCTAAATCAACTAAACTGAGTACTTCACGGACACGTGTTTCTATTTCAACAGATGAGACATGTCTTAAAATCAAGCCACTGGCAACTTCATCATAAACTGTTGCTTTCGTAATCATATGATTGGGGTTTTGTAAGACATAGCCAATGTGATCTGCGCGCTCTTTGATTGATTGCTGCAAAACTGATTGCCCATCTAACAAAATATCCCCCGAATCAGGCATTAAAAAGCCCGTTAGCAGGTGCGAAAGCGTTGTTTTCCCCGATCCATTTTTGCCAACAATACCCAGTATTTCGCCTTGACGAATGCTAGTATTTAGCCCCTCAAATAAGGCTTCGTGCGTATCGTAACCAAAATTCAAATTCTGAACGACTAACTTTTCAGGTAAGACTGGCTGCCGTTTCACAGGCACTTTCAGTTGTTCAATAGCATGTTTTTGGTCATCAACGGAGACTAATTGAACATCTGCTACGTGGTCTAGTTTTGCTACTTCGATACCCGAACGACGTAATAACTGTACAAACAGCGGCTCGTCAAGCCCGTTTTCTGGCAATATACCGGCCTGAATAATGGCAGTTGGCGTATCGTCGGCTACGATATGACCATCAGACATCACAATGATCCGATCGACATCTGCACGCAACACTTCTTCAATACGATGTTCAATAATCACAACTGTTAAATCACGCTCAGCTTGTAAACGATTAATCATATCCATAGCAGCATTACCTGCTGCAGGATCTAAACTAGCTAACGGTTCATCAAACAATAATAATCGCCCATCATCAACTAAAACACCCGCCATAGCAGTTCGTTGTTTTTGACCACCAGACAACATTTGTGGCGCTAATTCTAACCGTTCACTCAAGCCAAAACGTTGCGCCCATTTTGCTACTTTAGCCTTAATTTTTGATACTGGTTGATCATCATTTTCTAGAGCAAAAGCAATATCTTCTGCCACAGTTAAACCAACGAACTGGGCATCCGAATCCTGTAGTACTGTGCCAGCCTGTAAAGATAACTCGAAGAGCGACTGTGATAGAATATCTCGACCGCGGAGTTTTAGTGTGCCAGTCACATCCCCAGCATAGGCTTCGGGTATCAAACCATTTAATAGTCGTAATAAGGTTGTTTTACCTGAGCCCGAAGCACCAGCAATTAATACTTTCTCACCAGGAAAAATCTGAAAATTAATATCGTGTAACGTGGGTTCGGCTTGTGCATGATATTTAAATGTGACATGCTGAAAATCGATAAGCGGCGTTGCCATAATGTATCCTTTATTGTTTAGTATGTACACAAGCTATTGCGCTTGTTTGATGTTTTATTCACTACGTAGACTGCTCTTCTTTGGTCGTGACTTGACATAAGCGACCAATAATAATGATCCGATGATTGCTACGGATATAGTGTTCACAACCGCAGTTACTGCACCTTGTAGGAATACTTTCTGTGCCGCTTCTTTATAGATTATAATATCGCCAAGCGGTGCGATAATCACCCAGACCAAGACATTTGAAACTGCCTGCCAAACATTAAATTGCACCAATTTTTTGGTTGTCAACTCGCCATATTCTAATGCTAAATACTTTTTACCAAAGCCTAACAATAAGCCAAAGACGCCATCTGCAATCACCCAAGACCACCACGGTGCCCCATAGGTCACGGCATCATTTAATGTATGTCCAATTAAACCAACCAACAAGCCTACTACGGGACCAAACAACCCCGCAATCAATGCTAACCAGCCCTCAGCAACATTGATTGTCGTATTGGGCACACCGGTTGGGATGGCTATAAACTTCATTAAAACAAAAAACACCGCAGCCCCTATACCAGTTGCAACGACTGATTTCACTGAAAATCCCTGATTCTTTTTCTGATTATGCATGCTTTTACGCCTCGCTTTCTAATTAACTGTTCTGTTACGCTACCACACAAAATAAACGACTAGGCCCTACATGACCGATATTGAAAACAAAAAAGGTCCCTGTTAGTCATCTAGCGCATGACTAACAGGGACGCAAAAACGTGGTACCACCCAAATTTAATCGCACATTGTCTAACAGTATGCAATCCTTAAGGTTGATAACGGGACTAACCGTGCCAACAGCTTTCACTATTCGCCTCATTCACGTTCATTTTCAATATGTCTCATCAAATCGGCTTTCACCCGCCCGACTCGCTTTACTGATGCTACATACTTACTCTTCGTTTCATCGATTTATTAACATGACTAGATTTTAAGACACTTCTCACACTTTGTCAATGCATTTATTATTTTATTAATCTGGCAAAATAATTTGCGTAGAAGGACCTTGTGGTTGATTAATCTCTTGTTGTTCTTGTACTAAGAAGCTCGGAAACATTGTCAAAGATTTTTGTTCAAAACCAATAACGGATGAACCCAATATGCGACTCACTAATTCAATTAATCTTTCTTCAAAAATCGGCTTATCAATTTGTTCAATTTCTGGTTTGAGTGCTTGCTGATACATATTAATGTGCACATGTGGCATTAATGCATAGTCTCGCCCAATAAGACCAGCCCACGCTTCAAAAAGCTCACTTGGCACTTCATCTTCGTCGCTAGCTATCGGCATAAAGTTCACACTAAAAGTATTATTAGCTTCACCCTCTTCATCAAATTCAGCTTGCGTGATTTTACCATTTGTTAATTCACTGGCATAGTCAAAATCAAAGACGCGTCGCTCGTCAAAAATGTGAATAAAGCCTGCTGTCGCTTGTTCATCACTAGCCATATCAACTACACGCAAAATACGATCACGCTGCCCATTAAAAAGTTGTTGTGTAAAATAAGACATTATTCACCCATATGCTGATTATATCGCCTTAGGCTAACCAATAAGCATACATTCCTCCATCCATTTGTTACCCAATTCTAACACAATGATTCACGAACCACCATATTTCAAATGATAAAAAAATTCAGTCCGAACAGTGGACTGAATTTTTAAACATTGCTTAAAGTGTTGTGAAATCAAAGACTTTACGTCCGGTAATTTTACCAGCTTTCATCTCATCAATGATTTCGTTCATGTCTGCAAAGTTAACTTTCTCAACAATTGGCTTAACTTTGCCTTCTGCACCAAACTGGAAAGCTTCTTTCAAATCAGCGCGTGTGCCTACTAATGACCCACGAACTTCAATACCATCTAAGACGGTCTTAGCAATATTCAAAGCCATGTCACCTTGTGGCAAGGCCACAGCAACTAACTTACCCATAGGGCGTAGTGAGTCAACTGCTTGATTAAATGCAGCTGCGTTAACTGCGGTCACTTGTGCAGTATGGACACCACCGGTTGCTTTTTGTACTTCAGCAGCCACATCTTCAACCCTTTTACGGTTGATTAGGACTTCAGCACCATTCTCTTTTGCTGCAGCAAGCTTATCATCATTACCATCAATAACAGCCACATGTGCGCCAAACACGTTGTGCGCATACTGAACAGCTAAGTTACCTAAACCACCGGCACCATGAACAGATACCCACTGACCTGGTTTTGTTTCACCGACTTTAAGTGACTTATACATTGTCACACCAGCACAGGTAATCGACGTAGCTTCAAGTGGATCCAAGCCTTCAGGCACTTTAACAGCATACTTAGCATTAACCACTGCCTGTTGTGACATAGCACCATCAACCGTGTAGCCTGAATTCCGAACTTTACGACAAAATGTCTCATTTCCCGTTACACAATAATCACAAACGCCACAAGCATCATAAAACCAAGCAATAGATACACGATCACCGATCTTCAAGTAATCACCAGCACCTTCTGCTAACTTTGACACACGACCAACACCTTCATGTCCGATTACACGGCGGAACGCACCGTTTCGTTGTCCAATTTTATTAGGATTCCCAAAATCGGCACCGGCTACGTGCAAGTCTGTATGGCAAAGACCAACATATTCCATATCAACTAGGGCTTCACCAAATGACAAAGCTTTTGGTTCCCAATTATCAATTAAATCAACGTAACCATCTGGGTTTTCACGTACGACTGCTGCTTTCATAATATCGATATACTCCTTCTTTTTGTGAACTATTTTACAAGTAAATTGTACCTGTTTTAAGGACAGATGTAAAGTTTTTTTATCAAAAAACACACAATTTCACAATTTATTATGTGATCAATCAGACTAAAAAAACACATGCTAATGCACGTGTTTAATCAAAAGTTAACACTAATTTACCTAAAACATGTTTTAATGTCTGGAATTGTTTCATGTTTTCGGCATCAAAAGGTGCAACTTGGGCAATTTTGATTGAAATTTTGCCAACTGAAACAAGGCCCAGCAGTGTTTCTAAACGCTGCCCATTCGATTGCAGGTAACTGTGTTGTACCCGTTGATCAGTTGCATCTTCGACAAGTGATACTAATCTGCCCTGTGGTTTGAGTACATTTAACGATTGCTGTAATGTATCGCCACCAATTGTGTCTAAGATGACATCAACCCCCTCGGGTAAAGCCTGTGTCAGGGCAGTGGTGCGATAATCAATGACTTGCACTTGATTATCTATCGCCTGCAAATATGCTGTCGCTGTGCTACTGGCAGTAGTGTATATCGTTTGTGCGCCTCGAAGTCGTGCAGCTTGTATTGCAGCTGATCCAACTGACCCTGCCCCACCATGAATTAAGACAGACTCACCTGGCTGAATATCTAAATCTACTGTCACCATCTGATAACCCGTTTGCGCGCCTAAAACTGTTGCCGCAGCAGTTTCATAACTGACATTATCCGGTATTTTAGCCAGCAAAGATTGACTAACAGCAACATACTGTGCATAAGACTTTAAATGCGTCGAAGCTGCCACGCGGTCACCTATGCTAAAGTTTTCCACCTCATCTCCAACAGCAATGACTTGACCGGAAACACTTGAGCCTGGAATTAATGGCGTTGGTTTATCTGTCCCCATCAACCCTTGACGAAACTTAACGTCATAAGGATCAATTGCTGTGGCGTGTTGTTGTACAAGAACCTGTTTTGATTTAATTTCTGGTCTTTGTGCTGTTTGTGTATCCGTCAAAACATCCAAGTCACCATAATTAATCATTTCTACAGCATACATTGTGTCACACTTTCTAAATTAATATAATTGATTGCAACGTGTCAATAACTATATTTTAGTCTAAAAACGATCATAAGTGTTACTTCCTGTTCTAAAAAAGCATGAACTAATGCTATGCATCGTCCATGCTCTCATTTAATTCAGATAATTTGATTTAACATCAGCCATTGTTTGTAATACGGTTGCCTTATCTAAAACAACTAGCATTTCAGGAAGATTTGGTCCCTGAACTTCATGTGTTGTCGCAATACGAATAGGATTCCAGAGATTACGGCCTTTAATTTCGAGCTGATTTTGAATACCACGAATCGCATTCAGGTAATCTTCTGCTGTCGCATCATCAGGTAGTGCGATGTAAGCTGATTCCCATGCATCAAACACGCGACGACCTTCTTCGGAGGTTAAGTAAGCCACCATCTCATCAGTAATATCACCTAATTCAAAGAAAGGCTGACGTACTAGGTCAACTATTTCACGCGTATAAGAAATGCCTTCAACACCAGCCACCTTAATCACCTGAGCTAACCAATCTGCCTTAGCTGTTGCATCAGCAGGACTAACAAGATTAGCAGTCACTAATTCTTGAATTAATTGTGGCATAATTTCTTCTAAATCACGGCGCATCCACTGGTTATTAATCCATTCCAACTTCTTTTGATCAAACTTCGCATTTGCCTTTGACAGGCGGGTTTCGTCAAACATTTGCTTAAATTCTTCTAGTGAGAAAATTTCGTCTTCACCCTTTGGTGACCAACCTAGTAAACCAATAAAATTGACCATTGCTTGTGGTTGATAACCTAATGCTTTGTATTGTTCAACGAATTGCAAGACGTTTTCGTCACGTTTTGATAACTTTTTACCTGTCTCACCATTGATAATCAGCGCCATATGACCAAATTGTGGTATATCCCAACCAAGCGCTTCAAATATCATCATTTGCTTGGGGGTGTTAGACACGTGATCATCACCACGCAACACATGCGAAATCTTCATCATGTGGTCATCAACTACAACTGCAAAATTGTATGTTGGCATGCCATCGGCTTTTTGAATGACCCAATCGCCTCCAACTTCTTTGGCACCAATTTCAATGTGTCCTTTAACAATATCATCCCAAGCGTAAGTCTTTTCTTCTGGCACACGGAAACGAACCACTGGCTTTAGACCCTTTGCTTCAAATTCGGCATACTTTGCCTCACGTTCTTCACGTGTTAAACCTTCATATTCGTAAACATAATGCGGGGCTTGCTTGGCTGCTTGCTGAGCTTCACGTTCAGAAGCTAGTTGTTCCGACGTTTTATAAGATTTATATGCCAACCCTTCAGTCAACAACTTATCAATAAACGGTTGGTAAATACCCTGCTCATTACGCTCAGATTGGCGATAAGGTCCATATTCACCTGGCTTTTCCGGTGATTCATCCCAGTCTAAACCGAGCCAAGCTAAGTTTTCTAACTGAGATTTTTCGCCATCAGCAATATTACGGGCTGAATCTGTATCTTCAATACGAATAATAAATTTACCATTATAATGGCGAGCAAAAAGCCAGTTAAAAATAGCTGTACGCGCATTACCAATATGTAAATGGCCAGTTGGTGATGGTGCGTAGCGAACACGAATATCTTCTGTCATGTGATGTGTTATAGGTGTTTGTATAAAAAATCATACAAACACATTCCTCCTCAGTTATACGGGTAAAACCCGCTATTTATCTACTCTATTGTACAACATTACAGCGCATAATTTCCAACGCAGACTGGCCTGCCAATTCAAACGGTCAAATTTATGTCGATCCCTTCTACGTGTACTTCATTTAAGTACATCATGAGCAGTAATGACGTATATTCAAGCTATTTGTACAACGATATTGGTTGTTTCACGTGAAACACTTTAGCAAGAGATTAATCTAACGCTAACGCCAAGGCTTCACTTAATGTGGCAACGCCAATGACTTGAATTCCTGCTGGTAATTCAATACCATTGAGGTTATTTTTTGGCACAATTGCTCTTTTAAAACCAAGTTTGCGCGCTTCTTTCAAGCGTCCTTCAATATCAGCCACACTACGCACTTCCCCAGTCAATCCAATTTCACCTACAAAGACATCACTAGGTCGTGATTCTTTATCATGATATGAACTCGCCAAGGCCACAGCAATAGCTAAATCAATCGCCGGTTCATCTAATTTAACCCCGCCGGCCGCTTTCAGGTATGCATCTTGATTTTGTAATAACAAGTTGGCGCGTTTTTCGAGCACTGCCATAATTAACGACACGCGATTGCGGTCCAATCCCGATGCTGTTCGTTGAGCATTACCAAAAACAGTTGGCGTCACTAATGCTTGCAACTCGACTAAAATTGGTCGTGAGCCTTCAAGCGCCACAACAATAGCTGACCCAGTTGCACCAGCAAGACGCTCCTCTAAAAATATTTCTGACGGATTAGCAACTTCAATTAGTCCACCATCACGCATTTCAAAGATTCCTAATTCATTGGTGGCACCAAAACGGTTTTTAACAGCACGTAAAATACGATATTTATAGTTACTATCTCCTTCAAAATAAAGCACCGTATCAACCATATGCTCTAAAATTTTTGGTCCAGCAATTGCCCCATCCTTGGTGACATGTCCAACAATGAAAACAGATATATTATTTGTCTTGGCAATTTGTAATAAGTCAGCAGTTACTTCTCTAATTTGTGAAACTGATCCTATAGCAGAAGTTACATCGGGCTCCTGCATTGTTTGAACGGAATCAATCACAACAAAATCAGGTTGTAAATCATCAATTTGCTTCTTAATGGCTGTCATGTCTGTCTCAGGATAAAGATAAAATTCATCATTCCCGACACCTAAGCGGTCAGCACGTAACTTCACCTGAGTGGCAGATTCTTCACCTGTAACATACAAGACACGTCCCTCATGAGCTAATTGACCAGATACTTGCAATAGCAAGGTCGACTTACCAATACCAGGGTCACCACCAATTAGCACCATAGAGCCCGGTACCACACCACCCCCTAAGACACGATTTAATTCTTTGAGGTTTGTCGCTACTCGCGGCGTTTCTTCTGAAGTGACTTCATTAATTTTTTCGACTTTGGCAGTCCGACCATCCAAGCTCACTCTGCTCTTACGGTCTGTTGTTTCTGGTAAGACCTTTTCTTCGACAAGCGTACCCCATTCGCCACAATTGCTACAGCGCCCGAGATAACGTGCTGAAACATAGCCGCAGTTAGAACAAATAAATTGTGTTTTTACTTTAGCGATAATCGGTCTCCTTTAAACTGTTGCACAACTAATTTTGGCCTGTCGACCCAAAGCCACCCTGTCTCTGTGCTTTCTCTGTTGTATCATCCCCATCGGCTAATAGATATGGTAAGAAAATACCTTGGCCGATACGTTCACCCTTTTTAATCACAACATCTTTCACCCCAAAATTAATAAATTGAAAGAAAATTTCACCTTCATTAGAAGGATTATTATAATAATCAGCATCAACAATCCCTACAGCATTTGGCATCATAATCCGCTTCTTAATTGGGCCACTAGAACGCGAAACCAGTTGTAAGTATTCGCCTTCTGCCATATAGGCTTTGATGCCCGTCGGTACCAATACTGGTTTAAGCATCCCCTGTAAGTCTTCATTATCTTGTATATTTTTAAGCTTGCCAAGTGATAAAATATTTAGTCCTTTAAAGAATGGATTACTTAGAGCACTTGGAATAACCACATCTTCAGATGCCTCAAAGTCATAGCCAGCTGCTGCTTCTGTGCTTCTTTTTGGTAAATTCAAGTCATCCTGATTCTTAGTTGATACAATTTCAAATCCGCGCATAATTATTTAACACACGATGTCTTATGACAAATCATGTGCTTCCTCCATTTCAATTATCTTTCTACTATTATACGGTAATTCGCTATGAAATTTATATCAAATTACCGTCCAAATGAATTGCCATATTATTTTAACCCTGATAGCATATCAAATATAGCTATGCCTGCGGTATAATAAAGTAACCTATTGTTGTAGTCTTACATGATATGCAGAATGGAGAAAGTGATGAAATTCCAACATGAACCCGGTCGTTACTTTTTAAAAGAGAACGACAAAACCTTAGCCGAAATTAGCTATACAACAATTAACGATGGCCAAACCTATGCCATCAATTCAACAATTGTTGATCCGTCACTACGTGGTCAAGGCGTGGCAGCACAACTAGTAGATGCTGTCGTTGATGAGGCACGTGAAAAGCATATGACAGTACACCCCGTTTGCTCATATGCTCGTCAAGCTTTTTATAGAAACCCGGATAAGTATCAGGAGATTGAGTACAAACCATGAGCCAAGCGTTACAAAAAATTATTGCTGGTCGTCGCGCCGCTGAATTTGTTCAAAATGGCATGGTTGTCGGGATTGGGTCTGGCTCAACCATTGCCCATGTCATCGAAGCACTTGGTGAACGTGTCGCGCAAGAACAACTTAACATTGTTGGCGTAGCGACTTCTGAAAAAACACGCCGCAATGCAGCACAACTGGGAATTCCCATGTACAATGTCGATGATATTGATAAAATCGATTTAACTATTGATGGTGCTGATCAAATTGCCGATGACTTTTCAGCCATTAAGGGCGGTGGCGCTGCATTATTATGGGAAAAAATCGTCGCCTTCAACTCACGACAAAATATTTGGGTTGTTGATGAAACAAAACGTGTCACTAAACTGAACCAATATCTACCTGTTGAAGTAATCCCATATGGCGCTAACCAACTGTTTAAGCGTTTTCAAGCAGATGGTTTTCACCCAACATGGCGTTTAGACCAAAACGGTAATCCTGTAAGAACTGATTCAGCTAATTTTTTAATTGATTTACATTTACCAATGATTGATAATCCTCGTGATTTGGGGGATGAACTCATCAAGATGGTCGGTGTTGTCGAGCATGGCCTGTTCACTGATGTCGTTAACCGTGTCATTATTGGCACAGATTCACAAACAGCAAAAGTAATTGATGTTAAATAATACGAAGCAATGAACTATGTTTCATTGCTTTTTTGGTATGATTAGCTATTTTAACAACTAAACCTTATATAATAGCTTTTTATCATGTCATAATAGATAACATGTTTAATTGGTCTACATTTAATTAGCGCTAAAATATGCGTATAGATATGTTATTAAGGAGATAACCATGCGCATTGAATCAGATTCCCTGGGACAACTCAATATCCCGCAAACCACCTATTATGGTATCCATACCCAAAGGGCTTTAAATAATTTTCCTATTTCTAAAGCGTCAACGCATCCTGAACTTATTCGTGCTTTCATTGAAATCAAACAAGCTGCCGCACAAACAAATGCAACGTCTGGTAATCTCAACCGTTCGGTGGCCAAACACATTGTCAGTGCCACTAAAATATTACTCAATCAGCCTATTGACACAACCATGTTCCCCATCAGTGATATTCAAGGTGGCGCTGGTACCTCTACTAACATGAACGTTAATGAAGTCATTGCTAACTTAGCCCTTGAAAAAGTTGGTCGTCAACGTGGTGATTATCAATTCATTCATCCAAATGACCATGTGAACATGGGACAAAGCACCAATGACACTTACCCAAGTGCAGGGAAAATTGCACTTATCCGCTTATTAGCGCCACTCTTAAATGAATTAACCCAACTCATTGATGCCTTGGGCAATAAGGCCGATGAATTTTCTACGACTTACAAAATGGGCCGGACACAATTACAGGATGCCGTCCCAATGACATTAGGTAACAGTTTCCATGCTTGGTTAAAACCGTTATTGCGCGACAGTCTGCGTATTCAATCTGCGCGTGATAGTCTTTATTATTTGAATATGGGCGGTTCAGCTATTGGCTCTGGCATTAATGTCAGCTATCATTACCAAGTACATATTGTGCCAAATTTAGCAGGAATTACTAAACTCCCCTTAAAGCAAGCGCATGACTTATTTGATGCCACACAAAACTTAGATAGTTTTGTGGCACTCTCAGGGGCTTTAAAAACTTTAGCAGTTAACCTTTCTAAGATAGCAAATGATTTACGGTTGTTGAGCTCTGGGCCAAGATCTGGCCTTTTAGAAATTAACTTACCTGCAAAGCAAGCAGGTTCCTCGATTATGCCTGGCAAAGTCAATCCCGTGATTCCTGAAGTCGTCAATCAAGTTGCCTTTGAATACTTCGGCTTTGATGCAACAGTCACGGCTGCAGCTGAGGCCGGACAACTTGAGTTAAATGCATTTGAACCCATTGTGTTCAAATCACTTTTCACCGGCATCGAACATTTAACAGCCGCCATGGCGACCTTACGAATTAATGCCATTGATGGTATTACTAGCAACAAAAATAGATTAGCACAGGACATTGATTTATCAGTCAGCTTTGCCACAGCTATGGCACCAATCGTTGGCTACCAATTGGCAGCAAAAATGGCCAAAGAATCGCTTCGAACAGGCAAGTCTTTACGACAAATTGCCGAAAAGAAAAATTGCTTTACACCAGAAGAACTGGCACATATCTTCAAAGTCGAAGATATTGTCATTAACGCACGCACGCCGGAACATGGTCTCGTATTACACGCGCCAGAACAAAAAAATAGTTAGAAAAAAGCAGTCACAATGTGACTGCTTTTTTTGATTGCCCCTGCTGGATTCGAACCAGCGCATGTCGGTACCAAAAACCGATGCCTTACCACTTGGCGAAGGGGCAATAGTTAATCTTTTTAGCCGTTAACTATTAAATCGGCTATGGGAGCGGTAGGATTCGAACCTACGAACCCGAAGGAACGGAGTTACAGTCCGTCGCGTTTAGCCAGACTTCGCTACACTCCCATATCTCAAACAACTATATTATAATACCAAATTTTTGAGACCTTGGCAACCCTTTTAATGGGCTTTTTTCCAATTTTTTTTGAAAGAATCACGTAATAACCCAAAGACTGTCCAAAGTGACACAATAATAATTAATTTTTTGAGTAAATCTGTATCTAGACTAGTAAAGAATTTAGCTGCAACCAAGACACCAAGAACGCCACCAATTGCCACACCAGCAAAGCCGCGCCAAGATATACGATCCATTTTAATGACATTCCAAGCAGTGGTTGGCATAATTAAAGCAGCATCTAACATCATGACTGGAAAAGCAATCGCCGGATTAACACCCATCAACGAGAAAAAAATCAATTCTGGTGCATAGTTACCTAGCCCCATAGTCATCAAAACACCAATGCCTAAATTAAACACAATGCCTAAGATCAACCACCACCCATGTAGCCCGTGAACGCTCATGGCATTGCTTGAACCTGGTGTCGTAATCATACGAATAATCATAATCACAACGGCTATAAATAGTGCCCCTGCCATCACCCGCTGCACAGTCGGTGCATGCCAATTTTTTGTCACGTGCGTTCCAACGTAAGCGCCTATAACAGCAGCTGTTGTCATTGGAATTAACGTGGTTAATTCCACCTTGACCGCAGTAATAAAGAATAAAGCTTCTACCATCACGGGAAAGGCATGCATCGCATTTAGTGTGCCCGGTAATTGCCGATCATCTTGGACAAAATGCGTCGCACGAAATGCGGCTGTTGTGGTGGCAAATGAGCCAATCCCTAGCGTGTCACCAAAGTCAGTGAAAAAACCAATAAGCATTCCTAAACCGAAACGTTCAAATATTGGTTTTTTACGCATAAGATACGTACGGGCAACGATAACAACCATTAATATCATTACTACGACTAACAAAATCTGAATAAATAAAACAACTGCTTTTTCATGCATAAGACGTGATTACTCCCAGAAAATCAATACACACTATTGTATCAGAATTTGGCACCTAACGTCGTATTTTTGTATGTCAAAATCAAACGCCTCACAGCGTATTTGTTGTGAGGCGTTTATTATCATTACCAAATTTGCACACGCAATGATGGGTCTAACCACATCTTATCTGTAGCTATTACGCCAAACGTGTTAAAGAACTCATCAAAATTCTTAACTTGGACATTAACTCTTAATTTTGCCGGCCCATGTGGGTCAGATGCCGCCAATAATTGCATATATTCTGGTCGTGCTTTCATACGCCAGATGGTTGCCCAACTTTCAAAGAAGGCACGCGCTGAAAAGTCATCATCTAATTTAGCAGCAGCTAATGCAGCGGCTAAGCCACCTAAATCAGCCACATTTTCCGACACAGTCAGCTTACCATTAACCTTGGCACCATACGATTCTAAACCATCAAATTGTGCCACGACTTGATCTGTTCGTTGTTTAAACGCCTTAAAATCCGCATCAGTCCACCAGTTATTAAGACTACCGAACTCATCAAAT
Organism: Leuconostoc citreum; assembly: GCF_007954785.1. NCBI lineage: Bacteria > Bacillati > Bacillota > Bacilli > Lactobacillales > Lactobacillaceae > Leuconostoc > Leuconostoc citreum. The sequence goes on from NZ_CP042410.1 coordinate 1,558,885, forward strand.
GCTGCACCATTAGTATCAAACGCGTGTGATATCTCATGTGCAATCACTGCACCAATACCACCATAATTGGCTGAAGATGATTGCGAGAGATCATAAAATGGCGCTTGAAGAATAGCCGCTGGAAAGACGATTTGATTCTGCTGCGGATCATAATAAGCATTCACTAAGTGCGCAGGCATATGCCATTCACTACGATCGACCGGTTGCTGCCACTTAGACCACTGATACGCTACTTCTATTTGTCTAAACTTTAGTGCTGTCTCAAATAGCGTAGCGTCGGGGTCGACAATTTTCTTTGCTAAACGTGCAGGCAACTGCTCTGGATAGCCAATGTGTGGCACAATAGTATCTAACTTGATAACTGCTTTTTTCTTTGTTGTCTCATTAAGCCAGTCATTTGTTTCCAAACGCTGTTTGAAGACATTAATCATCGTGGCCACTTTCGCCTCGACATCCGCTTTAGCTTCAGGAGAAAACTGTTGTTGCGCGTAATAATAGCCAATCGCTTGATTAAATGGCTGCGCCGCCAAGTAAAAAGCGGCTTTTTCCGCAACCATCGCTTCAGGCAGACCCGTCAGAGCACGCTGATACTGACCACCAAGCACCCGTACCTCATCTGACAAATAAGCTGTAAACTGGTTTGCAACAGTCACAATGAGATAAGCTTGCAACAATGGCCAAGCTGCCTCCGAGTAAAATTGTGGTGCCGCAGCCCAAAAACGCTCTTCAGGAACAATAATTTTATCTGGCTTTTGACCGACTAAGGCAATGATAATTTCATCTAATGGCAATTCAGGTGCAAGTGCTGTGAATTCAGACCATTTATAAGGGTGGTATAATTTCGCGTATTCGTGACCAGCTTCTTGGCTAAGCACAACAGCCGCCGCCTTGGCATCTAACGCTAAATAGCGTGTGATCAAGTCCTGCACTTCATCCTCTGAGAAACCAAACTTGGGTAATAATGCTTCCTGCGCCTCACGAAATTGCTTTAAAAGCGCTTGGCCTTGCTCATGGCCAGCTTCATAATAGGTTGTATCAGGCAACACTAAATCAAAAGCGCCGGCCCATAAAACATTCGTACGTGCATCTTTAAAATCAGGTTCAACCGCAAAAGGTAACGCATTTGGTAAGCCTTGTTGTTCTAAAGTCACAATATGCTCGGCAAAATCTGAAAAGGACGTATATCGCTGATATTGCTCTAATAATTTTTTAACCGGCGCTACACCTAATGCATCACGTGTAACAAAATCTGTCGCGAGGTGGTGATAGGCAATAAATTGCTTTAATATCGGTGATTCTGGTAATGCCTTGCCTTGCTGCCATTTTTTTGTTGTCGACACCAACCATTTTTCAATATCATCGGATAGATCACTAAAGCCGCCCGTACGTGGCTTATCATTGGGAATAACAGCTTGTTTTTCCCATTCCCCGTTTACTGCTTCATAAAAATCATCTTGCAACTTCACCATACTTTACCACCTTTATTTAATAGTTAATTATAATCATACACGTTGTTAACGCATTTATCACAAATCCACTGCACCATAAAAAGCCATAACTTTACCGTTTAAAAGGATGTTATAGCTTTTTCAATCATCGCTGCGCCGCTTTGTAGGTAGCAGCTTCTTCTGGTGTTGCCAAAACAAAATGACCTGGATTAACTTCAATCATGTCTCTTTTCTTACCATCAGTTTCAACACTCGTATCATAGTCGACATGCTGTCGTGCCTTTTCCACTTCTGGATCAGGTACGGGGATGGCAGATAACAGACTCTTTGTATAAGGATGTAGTGGGTGATTATAGACAGCATCAGCAGAACCAATCTCTAATAATTTACCCCAATGCATTACACCAATACGGTCAGAAATATATTTCACCATCGACAAATCATGCGCGATAAACAAATACGTCAGTGAGTGTCGTTGCTGTAATTCTTTCATCAAATTAACAACCTGCGCCTGAATAGATACATCAAGTGCCGAAATAGGCTCATCTGCAATAATAAACTTTGGATCAACAGCCAAAGCACGTGCAATACCAATACGTTGACGTTGCCCACCAGAAAACTCGTGTGGATAACGCGTCGCATGATCTTTATTCAACCCGACAAGGTCAAGTAACTGTTGCACTTTTTGATTGCGATCAGCTTTTGACTCAGCTAATTTATTGATATCAATACCCTCTGCTATGATATCTCGCACCTTCATTCGACCGTTTAGACTGGCTTGGGGATCCTGAAAAATCATTTGTGCATTTTTACGAAACTCAGATAGTCGCCTGCCTTTAAGGTGCGTAACATCTTTGCCTTCAAACAAAATATCACCAGCTGTGGGTTCGTACAACTTAAGTATTGTCCGGCCAATTGTTGTCTTTCCAGAACCAGATTCGCCAACTAAACCAAACACTTCGCCTTCATAAATGTCAAAACTAACATGGTCAATCGCACGAACTTCGTTAGACTTACCCTTATTAAAATATAATTGTAAATCTTTCAGCTCAACTAACTTTTTTGGTGTTCCTTCAGTCATAATTAAGCCTCCTGTCCTTGAATTTCTTGCCAATGTGCCCAACGTTTTTGGATTTTTTCAGGCGGTGTGACTTTAGGTGCTCTTTCATCAAGTAACCAAGTCGCCGCATAATGCGTGTCACTCACCTTAAAGAATGGTGGTTCTTCTTTTGAATCAATCGCTAATGCATAAACGTTACGCGAGGCAAAAGCATCACCTTTTGGTGGCTCTAATAAATCTGGCGGTGTCCCAGGAATAGCTTCCAATGACCCAACTTCTGTATCTGTTGTCGGCATTGAATTTAACAATCCCCATGTATAAGGATGCTGTGGATTAAAAAATATTTCATCAACCGTGCCATACTCAACAATTTTGCCGGCATACATCACCGCAACACGGTCGGCCATACCAGCAACAACACCCAAATCATGGGTGATAAAAATAATTGAACTGGCAGTTTCTTCTTGCAGCTGTTTCATCAAATTTAAAATTTGTGCTTGGATTGTTACATCAAGCGCTGTTGTTGGTTCATCAGCAATTAAAATTTCAGGGTCTGCTGCTAAGGCAATGGCCACAACAGCACGCTGACGCATGCCACCAGACCATTGATGTGGATAATCGTTAATATGCTCTTCAGCATTGGGAATCCCAACACCTTTCATCAGTTCCAGCGCACGCGCTAAAGCATCTTCTTTTTTCATCTGACGATGTTTAATTAACGGCTCAGCAATTTGCATGCCAATTTTCATCGTTGGATCTAGACTTGTCATAGGGTCCTGAAAAATCATTGCAATCTCATTACCACGAACTGATTGCCACTCATTTTCCGTTAAGTCCAACAAATTACGATCTTTAAACAACAAACGTGAATTATCAGGAATAGCAGCGTTTTTAGCATTTAAGCCCATAAGTGTTTTTGTTGTGACTGATTTGCCCGAACCGGATTCACCAACAATCGCCAACGTCTCGCCTTTATTTAAATCAAAAGAGACATCCCGAATCGCTTGCACTGTACCAGCATAGGTATTGAAGTTAACGTGCAAATTTTCAACTTTTAAAATTGGATTATTTAACATATTTGCACACCTCTTAATCTTCACTCGCACGTGGGTCAAATGCATCGCGTAGCCCATCACCTAATAGAATGAACGCTAGCGAAATCAAAACCAACATGACGGCAGGAATTAATATTTGATAAGGATAGAATTGTAACATTGCTTGCGCATCAGCAATCAATGAACCCAATGAGGCCGTTGGTGGCTTAACCCCCAAGTTAATGGCAGACAACACAGCTTCAAACATAATAGCATTCGGCACAGTCATCATGACTTGAACAATAATTGTCCCAGCCATATTCGGAATAAGGTGTTTAATAGCAATTTTTGTTGAACTTTCACCCAGTGATTTTGCGGCTAACACATAGTCACGTTCCTTCAATGATAATGTCATGTTACGAACCTGTCGCGCCATACTTAGCCAGCCAGTCATAGCAATCGCTAAAATAATAGACAGGACACCACTGCCAAGTAGTAACCCAAGCATTGTGACAATAATCAAGTTTGGGATAGATGATAGAATTTCGATAATACGTTGCATGACATTATCAATCCAACCACCTTTCCAACCGGAAAAGACGCCATAAGCAACGCCAATTAATAAGTCAATCAGCGTAGCGACAATCGCAACTAACAATGAAATGCGCAGGCCAACAATCACACGTTTTGCAACTGATCGACCAATGTTATCCGTACCCAAAATAAATTTCTTGCCGTCTGGTACGCCTTGTGAGGCGTAGACATCAGTTGCTGAATTGTCTCCTGGTGCCTTGATTTTCCCATCCCAACCTGGAATAGGTAATCCTGAATTTGGTGGTAAGTTCTTATAAACGCCAACTTTATCAGAGTTAAATGAATTAGCCGCTTTTTGCGGTACTAAAATATTAGATACCACTGCAAACGCCATAATAAAAATTAAAAACCACATTGAAATGACCGCTAGCTTGTTAAGCTTTAGTCTACGCCAAGCATCTTGCCAAAACGACAGAGCCGGCTTTGCGATATGTTCGTTGGCATCAGAGCTTTGTGCGCCAACGATGACAAAATCTTCAGTATTTGCTGCCATCATAAGCCTCCTTATTGCAAACGAACACGTGGATCAACAATTGCTGTTAAAATATCTGTAATCAGAATCATTACCATTAACATTGCAGCATAGACAATCGTTGTTCCCATAATTACCGGAAAATCCTTTGACGGAATTGACAGCACAAATTGCTGACCAATACCTGGGATGGAAAAAATTTGTTCAATCAATGTTGAACCAGTTAGCAAAGCCGCTGCCATCGGTCCAATCAAAGTCAAAACAGGAATCATTGAGTTGCGATAAGCGTGTTTATTAACAATTTCTTTATCACTTAGCCCTTTAGCCTTGGCTAATTGTACATAGTCTGAACCGAGCGACTCAATCATTTCCGAACGAACAAATCTCGTTGTCACTGCCGCTGGGCTGGCAGCTAAAGCTAATGTTGGTAATATTGTCTGCGAGAATGTACCCCAGCCAGAAACTGGGAACAATGGCCACTTAAAGCCAAACAAATACACAAGAATAATACCCAAAATAAAACTTGGTACAGAAATCCCCAGCGTTGATAAAATACCAGATACGCCATCAATTTTGTTGTTCTTATTACGAGCAGAAATAGCACCCATAAACAAACCAACAATAACACCTACAACCAAGGCTTGTGCCCCTAACTGAGCAGATACAGGTAACCGCTGGCCAATTAGCATGCTAACAGGTTGGTTTTGATATTGGAATGAAATGCCAAAATCACCATGAGCTGCACCAACAAGATAATTCAAATATTGTTGCCAAAGTGGTAAGTCTAACCCATAAGTGGTTTTCAACTGTGCCAATGCTTCGGGTGTCAATTTGGGGTTGTTAAACGGTGTTCCTGGCATAATTTGCATTAAGAAGAACGTCGCTGTAATAACTAAAAACAGTGTGAAAATCATCAACACTAGTCTTTTTAAAATGTATTTCCACATAATATGACTTCCTATAATTAACAAAATAAGAATTAACTGACGTCAATCCTTATTTATCCATTCAATATAATTAATTATAACAGTGTTTACTTCTTCACTGCCAACTTCCAGTCTTGATTCAAACCAGTCGTATTAATAACCATCCCTGTAACCTTAGGATTCTGCAATGAGTATCCTGAGCGGAAATACAGCGGGTTAATGTTGCTATCCTTAAACAAAGCGGCTTCAGCGGCTTTGTAGTCCTTATCACGTGCTGATTGGTCAAGAACATCAGTTGTTTCGGCCTTCTTTACAGCACTTGTGTAAGTATCGTTCTTGAACTGGCCATTATTATATGAAGCACCATCCTTGAACAAATCATAGTAAGTTGAACCTTCAGGATAATCACCACCCCAAAGCGTTACTACAACATCAAAATTTTGTGTTTGAGAATCTTTGATACGCTGTTGGAATGGTACCAGTTTTTCGTTTATTTTCAAACCTGGCAATGCTTTCTCCCAAGAACCTTGAAGATAGTCTAATGTTGATTTTGCTGCTGGACTGTCAGCATCAGAAGTAATTGTCAAACTAGCACTCTTTTCGCCCAACTCTTGTAAACCTTCTTTAAACAAATCGGCTGCTTTCTTAGCGTCGAAAGTATAACCTGGTGCAACATATTTAGCTAAATCTCCACCAGAAGAAGTTTTAGCTAAGTCTTCCGGTACTAGCCCACTTGCCGGTGTAGAAATACCAGATGTCACTTGATCTGTTAATTCTTTTCGGTTAGTAGCCAGATTCAAGGCTTCACGAATCTTAGCATTAGACAGGAATTTGTTTTTTCCTGTTTGATTATATTCTAAGAATGCCGTTGTTGCCTCTGGCGCCTTTACAGCATCTTTATTATTTTTATTTGCCTTATATAATTCCGGTGTATTTGCTATTGAAACACGGTCAATTTTGCCCTGCTTATATAATTGCACAGCAGTATCAGGCTTTTGAACGACTTGAACATCAATTTCTTTTGTTTTAACATTCTTGGCATCCCAATAATTATCATTTTTCACCATTTTGAATGTGTTGTTCGTACCATTCCAACCTTGTACTTTATATGGGCCAGAATAGAGTGTTGTATCAGAATTAGTAGCATACTTCTTGCCTTGCTTATCAACATAACTCTCTTTTTGTGGCATGAAGTTAGTAAATGTTAACAAATACTCAAATTGTGGTAATGGTCGCTCTAATTGGAACGTGATTGTATTACCTTTTGCAGTAACACCTAATGTATTAACAGCTGCTTTACCGGCAGAAATTTGATCAGCATTCTTTACACCAGAAGCCAAATAGGCATATTGAGAAGCTGTCTTTGGATTAACAATACGCTGCCACGTATAGACAATGTCTTGAGCTGTCAACTTTGAACCGTCAGACCACTTCAATCCATCTTTCAAAACAACTGTATATGTCATACCATCTTTCGATGCTTTAACAGATTTGGCCAATTCTAGTTGTGGCTTCCCTTTTGAATCAACACGCATCAAGTTAGCACCTGAGTTACCAATAATTGTACCTGAATAAGTGTCAGTATTCTTAGAAATATCCAATGTCTGAATTGGTGTTGGCAATTGGAATGACAAATTTTTGCCACCATTTGCTGAACCGCCCCAGAGGCCTGCAGCACGTGTACCGGCACCGACAACGACTACTGCTGCTGCACCAATGGCTACCTTTTTCCATGTTTCCATAGCATATATCCTCCCGAGATATAATTGTGTTATTTTAAGCTTCTTGATTAACAGATATTAGTATACCATGTGTAATTCTCATATACAACTAATTATTTGTTATTTTTTTGAAATAATAAGTATTTAACACGTTTTTATTAGATTATTAACATAATATTTAGTCCATTATTACGGACTAAATACCACTTTATGCTAACTTATGATCAGCCCATCTGGCAATTAGCGACAAACCATAATTCAAGACAAAGTAGACTAGCGTGATTGCCACTAATACAGGAATAATGTAGGTTGAATTTTGTGCATAGATAATTTGACTACGATATGTCATCTCAGCCAGCACGATTCCCATTGCCAAACTTGTATCTTTCACCAGTGAAATGAGTTGTGAAATGATTGGTGGAATCATCTTTTTGTAGGCTTGTGGCAGAATAATATAAATCATTGTTTGCATATTACTTAATCCGTTAGCACGGGCACCTTCAAACTGGCCAATATCAATTGACTCTAGTCCACCACGAACAATTTCAGCTAACATGGCAGATTCAAAAGTACTCATAGCCACAACAGTTGCCCAAAAGATTGGTAAGTGAATACCTATTTTTGGTAAAGCAAAGTAGACAAAGAAAATAATTAGTAGCAACGGCAAGTTTCGAATAACATTGTTAATCGTCCCAACGAATTTAGAGAAATAAGGCAATCGCTCAAATTGGATGATACCAACAACAGACCCGAAAATTAAACTTAAAATAACAGATATAATCGACACACCAACAGTAATTCCAAGTCCACCTAACAAGTACATGACATTCTGTGGTGTGAAGGCGCTAAAAATTCCTAATGTAACCATAATTCCTCCTTACGCCGCGTGCTTGAGCTTACGCTCAAGATGTTGCATGTAATAGCTTAGTGGTAGTGTAATAATTAAGTATAAAATACCAACAATGATATAAGTACTAAAAGTTTCAAATGTATTAGCGGCAATCATATTACCTTGATACATTAAATCCAGACCACCTACGAAAGCTAGTATCGATGAATTTTTGACTAAATTAATAAATTGGTTGCCTAGTGATGGTAAAGCCACTCGGAACGCTTGTGGCAAAATAATGTACTGCATAGCTTGCGCAAAAGACAAACCATTTGCACGGGCGCCTTCCATTTGCCCACCGTCAATTGATAAAATGCCTGCACGAACTGTCTCGGCAATGAACGCAGATGTATAAAGCATCAATGCAATTGTTCCCGACATAAAGCCGCTCATTTTAACGTATTTTGATACGACAAGAAAGAAGAAAAATGTAATAATCAACAACGGAATATTACGAAATACTTGCACATAGACATTCCCTACCTTGCGCACCCACTTTTTAGGCACAATTTGCATAATGGCAAAAGCTGTGCCTAAAATCATAGATCCGACCAAGGCAATTAAGCTAGATAGTAATGTGTATCCGAACCCTTGCATAAATGTTGGAAAATTATTTTGTAATAATGCCATTACTTCGCCTCCAAACTGTGCCAATCAAGCCCTGGCACATCACTGAACCATTTTTTAACGAGTTGATTATAGACACCATTTTCCTTAATTTTGGCTAATGCCTTGTTTGCTTCGCGAATCATCGGCTTTTGATTGTTATCAAAAGCAATACCATAAGGTCCATGCGTGAATGTGCCACCAGCTATATGGTAGTCAGGGTTTTCTGTTGCGAACCCGTATAAAATCGCATTATCTGTTGACATCGCTTGTCCTTGTCCACTCTTGAGCGCCTGCATGCCAGTCGCATAATCCTGAACAGCTAACACCTTAGCTTTTGGCGCAAACTTGGCAATTTCTGTTGCGGCTGTTGTGCCGACCACGACAATGATTGTATATTTGCTATCATTCATATCCTTAACAGAATTGATGCCAGAATCTTTTTTAACCAGAATTGATTGTCCCGCATCGAAATATTGGTTCGTAAAATCAATGATTTTCTCACGCTCAGGTGTAATTGTCATTGTTGACACAGAACCATCAATATTGGTGTTCTTAATCAATTGCATTTTCGACGAGGCAGACACCGGTACGAATTCTGCAGACATTGGCACGCCGGTTTGCTTAGATATTTGTACTGTTAATGCTTTCGCAATATCAATATCAAAGCCTTCTGGTTTGCCTGTCTTGGTGTTCATTAGACCAAATAACTTTGTATCAGCTTTAACACCCCATACAATACGACCAAGTTTTTCAACACGAGCTAACGTATCTTGATGCGCTTCGTTTTGCTTAGCTGTGGCTGTTGCCCACATTAAACCGAGGACAATAACGGCAGCTAAAACAATTGTTGCGATAATACCAAATTGTCTTTTTTTAGCTTTTTCCATAATAAGTTACACGTTTAGATGAACACTAAACGTCCCCTCCTCTACTTTTAATGATCAGCAACTTGACTCAAGAATTGCTTTGCACGTTCTTCCTTAGGATTTTCAAAGAATTCTTTAGTTGAACTATCCTCCAAAATTTCCCCATCTGCCATGAAGATAACACGGTCGGCAACTGCCTTAGCAAAGCTCATTTCGTGAGTCACGACAAGCATTGTCATCGAAGAGTCTTTAGCAATATCTCGCATGACGTCTAAAACATCACCTATCATTTCAGGATCCAACGCTGACGTTGGTTCATCAAACAATAACGCTTTAGGCTTCATAGCTAGTGAGCGTGCAATTGCTGCACGTTGCTTTTGACCACCAGATAGTTCAGAAGGCATATTGGCAGCTTTATCTGCTAAACCAACTTTTTCAAGTAGCGCCATTGCTTCACGCTTATTTTCAGCCTCATCACGCTTCAAGACCAAACGTGGTGCTAACATGACATTCTCAATCGTTGATTTATTATTGTATAAATTAAAATGCTGAAAAACCATGCCAACATTTTTACGGATACGATTCATATCAGTCTTGGGATCGTGTAAGTCAAAACCATTAACCAGTAATTGCCCTTCTTGAATTTCTTCTAAGCCATTCACCGTGCGAATCAGTGTTGATTTTCCAGATCCAGATGGTCCAATTAAAACAACCGTCTCACCTTCATCAATTTTTAAATTGATGTTTTTTAATGCGTGAAAATTACCGTAGTACTTTTCGACATTCTTGAATTCAATCATTGACATGAGTAGATTCTCCTTATTCTCGTCGGTGCGCCATTAGCAGCACACGGTTTAACAACAAAAAGATAGCACACCAAAACGCTACGACCAGTTTTACAGCATATCTATCCTATTCTTGCTCTAACTCTCATTATACCCGTTTTAAGGCATTTAGACCAAGAGTATGGTAGAAAACATGACATTACAATGTGAGTTTTTTAACATCAAAAATCGTTTGTTAATCTGACCCACCCCAATATCATAAATAATTAATGAGCCAAGCTATCAAAATCCATGCGCTAGCCAAACAAAGGTGACGCCACTTGTTAAGGCTCATTACCCCTGCAAATTCTCGTAGAAATGCTGTCATTCGGTAACGCCATACCACATCACCACCGCGACCTTGTGCTTGTACATTTTGTTTTTGCGCAAGCAATACTGCCCGGAAAACGTGATAATCACTGGTATAAAAGGTGAACGCTTGATTTTTCAATAGCTGATTACTGTATTTGATATTTTGATATGTGTTACGTGACTTATCTTCTAAACGTGTTTTTGAGATAGGTACTTGGTAGGTTAAAACAGCCCAATCGCGCATCGCTTTTGCTTCGCTCACCAACTCATCTTCACCCTGTCCGCCGGAAAAAATTATTATTGGATATATCGACATCAATTTTGCATCAGTTACCGCCGCACGAATTCTTGCATCAACAATCTTTCCAATCTTATAACCGTCAACCAAACCGCCACCTAAAACAACTATCGGCCCTTGCTTTGGTGCTTTTGTCACAACACTGTAGACTAAACTACTGATCAAAAAACGCATAAATTGCCAAACAAAATAAAATAATAACCAGGCTAACGTCCATCTCATGACCTGCCAATAACTCGTGACGATGAGCGCTACCGTATAAATACTAGCAGCCATAAAAGTCAGATAGTCACGCGATTTTTTCCAACTATACCAACTCATGCTGAATAATAATAAAAGACCAAAAATAACCGCAAGGGCCCCTACACAACTACCAAATCGATACCACACCAAACGATCGAATTGACCGAAGTACAAAACGCCTAGACTTAAGAACAGAACAATAAAAACCCCGTACGTGCCGACTGTCATCGTTGCGGGGTTTTCTCTAATTTGGTAGTATAATCCACCAATTAATAATACGATAAAAATAAAATAAACGATGGCTTCCATAGGGCTATTGTATCATTTTAAAGCGTTTCAAATCTGTTTATTGCATTTTTAGGCACACGGACTAGGTCCAAAGCAACTAATCGTTCTGCAATTTGGACTGTATTCCAAGCAGCACCTTTTAATAAATTATCTGAAACAACCCACATATGAAAAGCATCATCACTTTCTAAATCTGGCCTTACACGGCCAACAAAGGTTTCACGCTTACCTTCAGCATGAATTGGTTGTGGATAAAGTTGCGATTTTGGGTCATCTTCTAACACGACGCCGGCAGCTTGACTAATCGCCTTTTGAATACCTTCAGTTGTTGCACCAGCATGATCATCAGTTTCAAAGTAGACCGTCTCACCGTGACCAATTGGCACTGGTACACGTACAGCTGTTCCAGTCACTTTGACAGCTTTGGAATTCTTATCCCCAAACATAATCTTTTTTGTTTCATGAATCATCTTCCATTCTTCATGAGTATAGCCATCTGCTTCAAAAACATCAATTTGTGGCAAAAGATTATATGCTAATGGATAATGCTTTGCCGCACCTTTAACCGGTAAAATGTTTGCAACCATCTCTTCACCACGATTATAGGCATCTGTTTGTGTTTTAAGTTCTTCCAAAGCCGATTGTCCGGCACCAGAAGCCGCCTGATAGGTTGATACGATGACACGGCGTAAGCCATAAGCACGACGAATAGGTTCCAAAGCAACAACCATTTGAGTCGTCGAACAGTTTGGATTAGCAATAATTCCGTGATGATTGTTCAGTGCTGCCTCATTAACTTCTGGCACCACTAAGGGCACATCATCATGCATACGCCAGTAACTTGAATTATCAACCACAACTGCACCACGCTTAACTGCTTCTGGTGCAAATTGATGTGATACTGCACCACCACCTGAAGCTAAAACTAAATCAACATCATTAAAACTTTCTGGCGTTGTGGCTTCCACGGTTAATGCTTCGCCCTTGAACAGTAATTTCTTACCAGCCGACCGAGGTGAAGCTAATAATTTCAAATGCTTAACCGGTACCTTTGATTCTGCCAGCTGGGCAATTAAGCGTGTCCCAACAGCCCCTGTTGCCCCTAATATTGCTACATTATACTCACGCGCTACCATCTTACCATTCCCTCCCAGGTTGTGTTTCTCTCATCTAGTCTACTAAAATACGATGTAACCGATCTTGCATTCCGGTCATGATTTCCCACGGTGCCAGATCTGCATGCTGTGCGACATCTTCAATTGTGTTTTCTAACCCACCATCTTTTCCAATTAATGTTACTTTTGTACCAACTGGATACTCATGTGGTAAACGAATCATCAATTGATCCATTGCAACTTGCCCAACAATCGGCGCATATTGCCCATCAACAATGACATGAAAACCAGTCATTTTGCGTAACCAGCCATCACCATAGCCAATTGGGACAGTCCCAATCCATTCATTTTCAGAGGTGGTGTACTTGTGTGAATAACTAATACCTTCGCCGGCTGGTAATTCTTTCACAAAGTTCATTTCACTACGCAACGCCATCACTGGCGCCAGTTCTCGGCCATCCCACAATTCACCTCTTGATGGTTCGACACCATACAGTACGGTTCCAACACGAATAACTTCATGTGGTACTTCATTAGCATGATACATTGCTGCACCAGAGTTGGCGACGTGATAATATTCTGGTTCTGGTAAACCATCTGTCAACTTATGCCAACGCTGAAGTTGCATATTAAAATAGTCTGTATCAGCCGAATCTGATTCGGCAAAATGTGTGGCCAGTCCCACATAATCAAATATATCTCGATGAGCCTGCACATAGTCAATTGCCTCAGACAATGATTGTCGGTCTCTAAAACCAATTCTCCCCATCCCTGTATCGACACCTAAGGAAACATGTAATCGCTGTTCACCGGTGAGATACTGTGCTGCTTCTTGTAACCAATCAAGTGAGACAACAGTTGCCATAATATGTTGCACTGCCATTAGTTCAGCATATTCGGCGGGTGAAATACCCAAAATTAGTATTGGTGCAGTGATGCGTTCGTGGCGCAGTGCTAGTGCTTCGTCAATAATTGCAACAGCTAAACCATACACACCACCAGCAACTGCTGCTTTAGCTGTTGGAATTAAACCTAACCCATAGGCATTTGATTTAACGGCTAAGAAAATTTTTTCTGCACCCGAAACACGTTTGACAACAGCGACATTGTTTTTTAAAGCTTTTTGAGATATTTCAATTTGCGTCGGACGCGTAATCGCCTCTACCATGATTCACACTCTTTTCTCATAAAATAAAAATCCGCTTCTGCTGGGGGATAGCAGTCACGGATTACACTAAAAACTCGTTTCCGTCATAGCACCCCGCATATGCGACAGTGTAATAGCTATTAACTAGTACCCCAGCTAACTGATATGATAGTATCAGCGCTTCGGCCATATTCCCTTTGACACGTTTCATTGTATCTATCAATACTCCACGTGCGACTCATGTCTATGGCAACCTCTATGATTTTCTCATTGTTTTTATTTTATTCTAATGTTTTTATTTTGTCAAATGCTTTTACTATCTTCACTTTATCACGGTAAGGGGTTAACAATGCCAAAACAGCCAATTTATCGTATCGATACCACTGTTTGAGCCACTTGACATAAGGCCATATCTGTTGGTATTGTCTGGGACCATGATTCATGCGGGTATCTAGCCAACGCGTAATAAGCCGAAAAATATTCAGCCACAATGGCACATCCAAGACATAAATAATATCAGCTGCGCCAAACACGGCTTGCCCATGACGGTATTGAGTGCCTTCAATAATCCAATGGTTTTGGCGTACGACATGATTTAATTCTGTTTGTCTTTCAGCTGGCGTTTTATGAACATCCCCAGTTACCATTCGATGCCAATTTAACGTATCCAACGCAGTAACAGGGATGCCTGTTTGCTTACTTAATGCATTGGCAAAGGTGGTTTTACCACTCCCAACTGGACCAATAATTCTAATCTTCATAAAAAATGCCACACTATCTCACAATTCCGGTTCCCTGATAGACAGATTCTAACTGCTCGTAATAAAAAGGCCGAGAACTGCTTTATTAGTAGCCTTTCCCAACCTTTTATTATAACTGCACCACCAATTAACCATTGCTGATGGATATACTTACTTATCTTAATCCGTTTCGTTCTTAAAGGATAACGCAGCGACGTTTAATTCGCGATCACCAAAGCCTTTAGTAAAGCTGACTTCGTGGGAAACAATAATAACATTTCCCGGAAATTTATCAATAGCTGAGCGCAAGGCGTTTTTTGTTCCTTCGTCTAAGTGGTTTGTTGGTTCATCAAGAATTAAGAAGTTACTTGGTTTCATCTCCATAATTGCCAATTTAACCTTTGTTTGTTCACCACCAGATAGTTGTTGTAATGGTTTTTGTGCATTTTCTGCATTAATACCAGCCGCAGCAAGACGTGTACGCAGTGCTTTGGGTTCTAAAGTTGGGAAGCGATCTTGCATCTCTTGCAGTGGCGTTTTAGCATCGTTATCCCATTCTAAATCTTGATCAAAGTAGTTAACAATAGCAGATGGTGAAAACTCTGCTTCACCATGTAATGCTGGAATAACACCCAAAATGGATTTAATTAATGTTGATTTACCAGCACCATTGAAACCCTTGAAAACAATTTTTTGGCCGGTCGTAATGGAGAAGGTAACCGGCTCTAGAACAGGTGTCACATAACCAACAGATAGATCACTAACGGTTAATGCATTAGCTGATTGCGAATTGACATAAGGAAAATTAAACTTCGCTTGCAACGTCTCTGATGGTGGATCGATTTTATCCATTCGTGCCAACATCTTTTCTCGTGACTTAGCTTGTTTGGACGTTGACGCACGCGCTTTGTTTTTAGCAATAAACTTCTGCGCCTTTTCAATTTCACCCTGCTGTTTTTCATACTGGCGTAATTGTTGCTCTGCGCGCTCCTCTTTTTGGCGCATCGCCTTTTTAAATGAGCCACGGTACTTGGTGATTTTTCCAAAGGACAAATCAATAATTGCGTTAGTTACTTTATCCAGAAAGTCAAAATCGTGCGAGATAATTAAAGCAGCGCCTTCATATGTCTGCAAGAAATCTTCCAGCCAGGTAATATGTGCCACATCCAGATAGTTGGTTGGCTCATCAAGAATGATGACATCATCGTTTTCTAATAACAACTTAGCCAAAATCACTTTTGCACGTTGTCCGCCAGACATTTGCTCGAGTTCTCGGTCCCGACCAATGGCCTCCAACCCAAGACCAGAAATAACGCGTTCAATCTGCGTATCAACATCATAAAATCCTGCGGCGTCGAGTTCTTCTTGCATACGACCTGCACGCGTCAACAATTTGTCATTCATGGATTCAGCGTACTCATTGTAAAGCGCAGTGATGCGATCCTGCTTGTCATATAAGTCTTGGTAAGCAGTATGCAAAAAAGCTACCAAATTCATCCCATCTGGTATTTCTGCATATTGATCCAAATAACCAATTTTCAGACCCTTTTGCCATTCAATCTTACCAGACAATGGTAGTTCTTGGCCTGTAATGATTTTGATAAGTGTTGACTTACCCGCCCCATTTTGTCCAACAATGCCCATATGTTCATTCTGTTGTAATTCGAAGGCTGCGTCTTCGTATAAAGTTTTTTCTGCGTAGGCCATTGAAAGGCCACTTACTTCTAATAATGCCATAAGTTTAAGTTTACCATAAATTATATGTCTGTGGTAATGGATCCTTTGTTATTTAACATCAGTTGAAAATTAACACGATTCCGCTATACTTATAAGTATTATGAAACCACGTAAATTAAACATTAAAACAATTCCAGCAACTGATATCAATCGTGCCTATCGCTTTTGGCGTGATGTTTTTGATTTACCACAATCTGGTCATCAAAGTGGTCGTCATTTAATGTTGGACGGCGAGGATATTATCTTTGTGGTCGGTGAACCCACTGCCAACCTTGAATTACTTGTGCGTGATCATGCAGATGAATTACGTAAACATTTACGTAATAATTTTGTTGATATTATTGGTACGCCAGCACAACGTTTTGGACAAAAAGTTGCCTTTAAAATCAAAGACTCTGAAAATAATATAATCACGCTTGAAGCAAACCTATAAAAAAGAAGTGTAGTCTTTGACTATCACTTCTTTTTTATTTCAATAGTTTTAACATATCCAATAGTAAACTACTTAGAAAACCACCCAAAATCAAGAAAATCCACCAATAACTCGCCAAAAATTGCCAGAAATTCATACGTCGCCGTATATATTTACCAGTTCTTGGGTCAAACATAAACTCGTGTTTGTCGATTTTATCTACATCAACTGCTGTCTCTTCTTGTTGAACCGTACCAAGTACCAAAGAATCTAATGATGTCTCTAAAATCTCAGCTAATTTCACTAAATTTGTTAAATCCGGTGTGGCATCACCGGATTCCCATCTAGAAATTGCTTGCCGAGAGACAAATAGTTGATTAGCAATATCCTCTTGTGATAAACCACGTTCTGTGCGCATTCTTTTTAATTGTGTCGGCAATAGAATCGTCATCATCTCACCTCTCATTTCCTTTTGTTATCTTTATTATCAGCTATTCAATCTCAAAAAACTAGCAATAAATAATCAAAAAAACGCAATTAGCAACTAAACTGTGCGCACAGATTAGTTGCTATTACGTTTAAAGATAAGTATAGATATTGTTATATCAATCTTTCACCCAGTTGCGTCATGATTTAGACAGCACTTTCCTAGACACTGCGCTTGATATGATAATTCCCAAAGCCAAAGGCAATAATGCTGAATAATTTAAATGGGTAATCTCAATTAACATGAACATTGCCATAAAAGGCGCTTGCTGAGAAGCTGCCAATAACGTACCTGCGCCTAAAATAGCGCCTTGTCCCACCGAAACACCCGGTAAAAAAAAACTGAGAAGTAGTACTAACACAGCACCCAAGGCACTGCCTACTGCAATTGATGGTGTTAACGTACCCCCAGCAGCACCAGCTCGAATAGTTAACACAGTAATGATTACTTTCAATAATGCGCCACACACAAGTACCACAACCAGATGCATTTGTTGACTATTAATTGCGAATTGCGCCAACGATCGGCCATTTCCCATGATTTCAGGAAAAAAATAGGCAACCAAGCCAGTCATGAGCGCTATGGCTGGTAACTGCCACAAAATACTTTTTGATTTAGTCTGATTTTTTTCAGCCCACTGAAAAAAACGACGGAAAAAACCACCGGCTAAACCAGTCAAGGGCGCTAAAATCAAAATAAAAATAAAACTAGTTAGGGTAAACGTCATATCATGTAATATATAATACGGCTGAAAACCTTTAACAAGTGAACCAATTAGCATTGCAATGGTTGACATGGTTAAACTCACACCAACAGTACGCAATGTCATTTTTTTTAACAACACCTCAACAGAGAAAAACATCCCCGTAATGGGTGAAATGTATATACCGGCAAAACCTGCACCAGCAGCAGCAGTCATTAAAAGTCGGCGATCATCTGCTGAAAGTTTCGGGAAATGCCATTTTTCTAACAGATTTTCCCACTTTTGTGCTAAAAGTGCGCCCGCTTCTCGCGGCGCTAATTCACGACCAATTGATCCCCCAGTCCCAACATAAAAAATTTGTGTCATGACATGTAAGGTTGTCTGCCAAAAAGGCATTCGTTCACCGGACAAAGCTTTTTTGATACTAACAGTTGGGACTGTTTTTGTTCTTAACCCCCACCAAATCAGAGCCGCAATAACACCCCCGATTACCACAGAAATTAAGCGATCTATTGGTAACGTATTAATCGGTGCTGGTATTTTTGCTGTTTCTTCATAATGAAGAAAAAAATGTTCTACTACTTCTAACAACAATGACAGTAACAATGAACTAAAACCTACAATAACCCCTAAAAAAATTGTCGATAACGCCAGGACAATATTTTCTGGTTGTTGCCAATTTGGTCTCTCTTCATTCTCTCGTAATAAATTGAATCTCATCCTTGAGATGCCTCATTTCTTAATTGATTATCTGCCCAAATTGTTTGGTGGGCTAAAAAAGAAGCCTTGTTGATAGCTAATGCCAACATCAAATAATTTTTCTAATTGTCGTTGATCATTCACACCCTCAACAATCATCACTACATCATCATCTTGATGCTCTTCTTGAAACTGTTCTAGTCGCTGTTTAACTTCTTGGAATGGCAACTGCTGGACCATTTGATGTGAAAATTTAACCCCATCAATACCTAAGCGGCTCATGACGCAACTGTTAATATGCTTATGCGTATCAACATCATCCAATAAAATACGGAATCCTTGCCGCTTAGCATAACGAATAAACTGTATCAGCGCATGATCCTGACCACTATACTCACGCTCCGTAATTTCTAGTATGACGTGATTGGCAATATCTTTCACATCTTCCAAAAAGCGATAAGTTCTCTCGTATCCTAGTTGGATCGTCTCGAGATTAATTGATATATCACTGTTATCATGCTGCTGCATTACAACTCTGATTTGTTGCTCTGAAAAATCTAAGAACTCTTCGTTACCATCTTCTTCAGAAATCGCATCAAAAAAAGCCTGTCCTGGGAAACGGTTCGTCGTGCTATCACGCAATAAAAGCTCATAAAATCCAACTTTAAACTGGCGATAATCATCTAGCACCACAACGGGTTGTGTCGTAAAATAAAGTTTATTTTCCATAAAACGCATCGCCTTTCAATTGGGAAGGTTATTGTGTGCTGCATGTACTATTTGTCTTCGCGCGTATGCGCTTTACGTTGCTTTAAAACATCCAACCACCAAATGACAAATAAGTGAAACATGTATTATTGCTAAAATACATCTATTTTTCAATTATTGAATACTTTTAGATTATATACCAACTAGCCATTATTTATACGATGAATTTTAATTCCCTATCAATTGTCCAACCATTATAAGATATTTTCGACTTCAATCCGTGTTTGTTCTCGACCAGAAGTTTTCGCAACATATAGTAATTTATCCGCAATATCAAAGGTTTTAACTGGATCGAAATCATGATTTGCCAAGTAAGCAATCCCGGCCGAAAAACTAAGTTTTTGATCAAGTGATGCAATATCAACATTGCTGATTGAAGTCTGCAACATATCAAAGAGCGCTACCATGCTCTTCTCTTTCAATGTCTTAATTGTTACGACAAACTCTTCGCCACCATACCGATACAGCTCAAAATTATCTTCCCCTAGCTCAAGCTTTAAACATTGATGTAGATGTTGAGAAAAAGTCACCAAAACTTGGTTCCCCATACTATGACCATATTGATCATTCACTATTTTGAAATAATCTAAATCAATCACTGCAATTGCTAACGTTTGTCGATTCAGCTGATGAGAACTAAAATCTTTATTTAAATGATATAAGTTATAAAATTGCGTTAATTCATCCTTATTTGCCTGTAACTTCAAGTCATCAACATCTGCCTTGCGCGCAATCAATGAGCGATTAAAACGATCAACTGCAATTATAAAAACAATTGCTGACATGGTAGCAATGATTATACCTTGTGTCGTATGCAAGCCATATGCCGGTAAAAAATAACCAAACAACCTTTCTAGGGCTAACATTACCACCGCAGCTAAACTCACTTTAATAAGTGGTGGCTTTTTAATAAAACTAATCAGCCACGTCGCACCATAATTTAAAAAGCCACTGGCAAACACTAACAAAGGTATTTCAATAGGTACCGGCGTTTTTAGAATCATATCCAAATACAGTATGATGACAATAGGTGTTAAGACAAAATATAGACGACCAATGGCTGGACTGATATAATAAAACACCAAAATAGTGAGTAAATAATATAAGTAGATATTACCAAATACTAGTTTAGAGACAGATAATAAGCTATATATTGATGGCAAAAACACCACAACCGTAATCAATTGCCAAACAATCGTATTAGGTTTCTCCAGAAAATTTAAAATTGTCAATAGTTTGATGCCTAAGCCAATAACCATTGTCGATAATATCAAGGTACTAATTATTACCGTCCACATAGGTCCTCCCAAAATCCACACATTGCAGTAAAAAACGACACTAACACTACACATTCTATCATATAAATTACATAAAACATATTAATAAGAACCCCATGATATAGGACTCTTATTAACTAAAAAAAATAGCCCCCCATTATTTTATCACTTTATAAATATTGTTTATTTTATATGTTAAAGAATTGTTAATCGTTTGTGAAATGATATACGTTCGTAATTTTATAGCTTATAATTCATTTGTTTCAAAGAATAATCACAAATGGAGGAGAGAATGTTTTGATTAAAGAGAGAAATGTACGAAAAAAGCTTTACAAGTCTGGTAAGAGTTGGGTTATTGGGGGACTCATTTTATCGACAATGATGCTGTCTATGACCGCTACTTCACAAAATGTTAATGCAGATAGCACAAACACAGTGACAGATAAGTCAGTTACTGTCTCCAATAATTCGAATACAACCAATCAACACGATACTGTCGTTGACCAACAAACGACACCTGTCAAAAATAACCAAACAACACAACAAATCGCCGCAAATGCCAACCAAGCAGAAAAAGTAAAAGCATCAGACACAACGACTGATACGCAAAAGCAAGCTGAAACGGCAAACAACACTAACAAGGATTCGATAGATAATCTCACCAAGCAGTTGCCGACTGTTACGCCAACAGCTAATCAAAAAACTGGTTATCTGGAAAAAGATGGTAAATGGTACTATGTAACCAGTGATAACACACTTGCTAAGGGGTTGACTACTGTTGACAACCACAAGCAGTATTTTGACAACAATGGCGTGCAGGCAAAAGGCCAATTCGTTACTGATAACAGTAAAACATACTATCTCGATTCTAACTCCGGTAACGCAGTAACCGGGATACAACAAATTGGCTCACAAACATTAGCCTTCAATGACAACGGTGAACAAGTTTTTGCTGATTTCTATACAGCGCCAGATGGCAAAACTTATTATTTTGACGATAAAGGACAAGCAACTATTGGTCTAAAGGCCATTAATGGGCACAATTATTACTTCGATAGTTTGGGACAACTAAAAAAAGGATTTACCGGTGTCATTGACGGTCAAGTACGCTATTTTGATCAAGAATCAGGACAAGAGGTATCAACAACCGACTCACAAATCAAAGAAGGTTTAACTTCTCAAACAACAGACTATACAGCACATAATGCCGTTCACAGCACCGATAGCGCTGATTTCGACAATTTTAATGGTTATTTGACTGCTTCTTCATGGTATCGCCCTAAAGATGTTTTAAGAAATGGTCAACACTGGGAAGCAACAACAGCTAATGACTTCCGGCCCATTGTGTCAGTTTGGTGGCCTAGCAAGCAAACACAAGTAAATTACCTAAACTACATGTCTCAAATGGGACTCATTGACAATCGTCAGATGTTCTCGCTAAAAGACAATCAAGCCATGTTGAATATTGCTTGTACAACAGTCCAACAAGCAATTGAAACAAAAATCGGTGTGGCTAATAGTACAGCATGGCTTAAAACAGCCATTGATGATTTCATTCGTACACAGCCACAATGGAACATGTCGAGTGAAGATCCCAAAAATGATCATTTACAAAACGGCGCTTTGACTTTCGTCAACAGTCCATTGACACCAGATACTAACTCTAATTTCAGACTATTAAATCGCACACCAACAAACCAGACAGGTGTGCCAAAATATACAATTGATCAATCTAAGGGTGGTTTTGAACTCTTACTCGCTAATGATGTAGACAACTCTAATCCTGTTGTGCAAGCTGAGCAGTTAAATTGGTTACACTATTTGATGAATTTTGGTAGCATCACAGCAAACGATTCTGCTGCTAATTTTGATGGGATACGTGTCGATGCTGTCGATAATGTTGACGCTGATTTACTACAGATTGCAGCAGATTATTTCAAAGCTGCTTATGGTGTTGATAAAAATGACGCAACAGCAAATCAACATCTTTCAATTCTTGAAGATTGGAGCCATAACGACCCTGAATACGTGAAGGATTTTGGTAATAATCAACTCACAATGGATGATTACATGCATACCCAGTTAATCTGGTCGTTGACTAAAGATATGCGTATGCGTGGTACCATGCAACGCTTCATGGACTATTACCTCGTCAATCGCAATCACGATAGTACCGAAAACACTGCCATTCCAAATTACAGCTTTGTTCGCGCACACGATAGTGAAGTACAAACAGTCATTGCTCAAATTATTTCTGAGTTACATCCCGACGTAAAAAATAGTTTGGCACCAACAGCAGACCAGCTAGCCGAAGCCTTTAAAGTTTATAATAACGATGAAAAACAGGCGGATAAGAAATATACACAATACAACATGCCTAGCGCCTATGCGATGCTGTTAACTAATAAAGATACAGTACCGCGCGTTTATTATGGTGATTTATACACCGATGATGGTCAATATATGGCAAATAAGTCCCCTTATTTTGATGCCATCAACGGCTTGCTAAAGTCACGTATCAAATATGTTGCTGGTGGTCAGTCAATAGCTGTTGATCAAAACGATATCCTGACAAATGTTCGTTATGGTAAAGGTGCCATGAGTGTGACAGATAGCGGTAATGCAGACACACGAACACAAGGTATTGGTGTGATTGTCAGTAATAAAGAAAATCTGGCCTTAAAATCAGGCGACACGGTGACATTACACATGGGTGCCGCTCACAAAAATCAAGCATTCAGATTATTATTAGGGACAACTGCTGACAATTTGTCTTATTATGATAATGACAACGCCCCAGTAAAGTACACCAATGATCAGGGCGATTTAATCTTTGATAATACTGAAATCTATGGTGTCCGTAACCCGCAAGTCTCTGGCTTCTTAGCTGTTTGGGTGCCTGTTGGGGCTGACAGCCATCAAGACGCGCGTACTTTGTCTGACGACACAGCCCATCATGATGGCAAAACCTTCCACTCAAATGCTGCTTTAGATTCTCAGGTTATTTACGAAGGTTTTTCAAATTTCCAAGCTTTTGCCACAAACACTGAAGACTATACAAATGCTGTCATTGCAAAAAATGGTCAGTTATTCAAAGATTGGGGTATCACAAGTTTCCAGTTGGCACCACAATATCGTTCAAGCACCGATACCAGTTTCTTAGATTCAATTATCCAAAATGGTTATGCCTTTACAGATCGTTATGATTTGGGCTACGGTACACCAACAAAATATGGCACAGTTGACCAGTTACGCGATGCCATCAAGGCTCTGCACGCAAATGGCATCCAAGCAATCGCTGACTGGGTACCCGATCAAATTTATAATTTACCGGGTCAAGAATTAGCGACTGTCACACGAACAAACTCTTATGGTGATAAAGACACTAACTCAGATATTGATCAGTCGTTATATGTCATACAAAGTCGTGGTGGTGGTAAATACCAAGCACAGTATGGCGGTGCCTTCTTATCTGATATCCAGAAAAAATATCCAGCACTTTTCGAAACAAAACAAATTTCTACAGGGCTACCTATGGATCCTAGTCAGAAAATAACAGAATGGTCTGGTAAATACTTTAATGGCTCAAATATTCAAGGCAAAGGGGCTGGCTATGTCTTAAAAGACAGTGGTACCGATCAATACTATAAGGTTACATCAAACAATAATAATCGTGACTTCTTGCCAAAACAATTAACAGATGACTTATCTGAAACAGGATTTGTCCGCGATAACATTGGTATGGTCTACTACACATTGAGTGGCTATCTAGCTCGAAACACCTTTATACAAGATGATAATGGCAATTATTATTACTTTGATAGCACCGGCCATCTCGTTACTGGCTTCCAGAATATTAATAACCATCACTATTTCTTCCTACCAAACGGTATTGAACTCGTTCAATCTTTCTTGCAGAATGCTGACGGTTCAACGATTTATTTTGACCAAAAAGGGCGTCAAGTATTTAATCAATACATTACTGACCAAACCGGCACCGCCTATTACTTCCAGAATGATGGCACAATGGTCACTTCTGGCTTCACTGAAATCGATGGTCATAAGCAATACTTCTACAAGAACGGCACACAGGTCAAAGGGCAATTTGTATCAGACACTGATGGTAACGTTTTCTACTTAGAAGCTGGTAACGGCAACGTGGCGACACAAAGATTTGCACAAAATAGTCAAGGTCAGTGGTTCTATTTGGGTAATGATGGCATTGCCTTGACTGGTTTGCAAACAATCAATGGTGTTCAAAATTATTTCTACGCCGATGGTCATCAAAGTAAGGGTGATTTTATTACGATACAAAATCACGTATTATATACTAACCCACTAACTGGCGCTATAACGACAGGTATGCAACAAATTGGTGACAAGATTTTTGTCTTTGACAATACGGGCAACATGTTGACCAATCAATACTATCAAACACTAGATGGCCAATGGTTACATTTAAGTACTCAAGGTCCAGCAGACACTGGTTTGGTAAACATTAATGGTAATTTGAAATATTTCCAAGCTAATGGTCGGCAAGTGAAAGGTCAATTTGTGACTGATCCTATCACGAACGTGAGTTATTATATGAATGCCACTGATGGTTCGGCAGTATTTAATGACTACTTTGCCTATCAAGGCCAATGGTATTTAACGGATAGTAATTATCAACTCGTCAAAGGATTTAAAGTTGTTAATAATAAGCTACAACATTTTGATGAAATAACAGGCGTACAAACTAAATCAGCTCATATCATCGTTAATAATCGAACATACATTTTCGATGACCAAGGTTACTTTGTCTCAGTCGCTTAACTAAAAAAGCCTACTCAATTAAGAGTGGGCTTTTTTAATTTAAGAAGTATAAGGCAATTAAAGCAACCAACGCCGGTAATCCTTGTACCACAAGAATTTTCCGAGCTGATGTTATGCTGCCATATATCGCTGCAATTAAGATATAGAGCATTTCAAATTGTAACATCAGCACTTGTTGCGGACCATGAATGAAAAACATGGTCACCAATATGAGTGCTCCGAATAAACCATTGTATATTCCCTGATTAGCTAATAACACCTTCACTTCTGGCATTTTTAAAACAGCTGGTTCTAATTCAAACGACTTAGCTTGCTGTGCAACTGAGCCAAACATTTCTATCATCATGATAATGATTGCTTCAATAGCAACTAACCCGGTAATAATTTGTACGATCATTTTATACTGTCTCTTTCTTTATTTCTACCACAATCTTACCACGCGCATGATGTGTTTCGCTACGCTGATGAGCTGCACGCATACCTTCTGTTGTTAGCGGATAAATACTATCGACCACAATTTGTAATTGATTTTTTGTAATATAATCAGCGAGTGTGGTTAAATCTTTACCATTAGTATCCAACCAACCGGTTGTAATTGTTTTGTTAGGTGTCTGCTGTTGTTGAGCCGTTAACTGCGCAGAAATTGTCACCAAATGGCCGCCATCTTTTAAAATATGAATACCATTATCGATGTCCCCAACCATATCAAATACAGCATCGTAATCAGACAAAACATCCTGTATTTGGTATGCGTGGTAATCAATCACTTGATCTGCCCCCAGTGACGCAACAAAATCGTGATTAGCTTGACTCGCTGTTGTTGCTACATAAGCTCCCATTAACTTGGCGAGTTGAATGGCATAAATACCAACGCCACCAGCGCCAGCTTGTATTAACACCTTGTGCCCTGCTTTAACTTGTAGTTTTTCCAACATTTGTAGCGCTGTTAGGGCTGCTAATGGTACTGCAGCGGCTTGCTTAAAAGTAATATTTTCTGGTTTAAAGGCTAATTTGTCGGCTTTCACCACGGTGTATTCCGCGTATGACCCATTTCGACCAGTCGGATCAATATCTGGTCGAGCAAAAACAGCATCGCCAACCTTAAAATTCGTCACATCCTGGCCAACGGCCACAATTCTGCCAGCAATATCCCATCCTAAAGTCACAGGGAACTGCCATTGAAACATCCCCTGCATCAAACCTTGGCGCGCTTTATAGTCAATGGGGTTAATACTGGTAGCCATATTTTCAACCAGCACTTCGTCTTGCTGAATATGAGGTATTGCTTGCTCAGCGACAACAAGTTGTTCACTGCCACCGTAAGCATTAATAATAGCTGCTTTCATCATTATTCTCCATTTAATCTAAATAGTTTGCAATCATTGGTAACACAACACCAGTATGTGCTGGAAAAGCAAAAATTTGTGATTGAATATCATCACGTGTATATTGCTTGTTAATAACTGGTACTAAAGCATTCACAATTTCTGGGGAAAAATCCCCAATCATTGCGGCACCAACGAGTTTTTTCTCAGTATTGACAACAATCTTCAGCGCTGCTTGACTATCGTTTAACGTTTGGAAACGCATCATTTGCCCATAAGGAATTTCGATGACTTGCAAATCATCACGCATTGTAGCCTCTTGAGATGTCACACCAACTTGGGCAACACGAGGTAACGTAAAGGCAATCGTTGGCACAACAGGGTATCGAATAGGCGCTTTTTCCCCTAGGAGCACTTTAGCAATGTAATGTGATTCAAAAGTTGCTGTTGGCGTTAGACGCGCAATTGACTTAGAAATCACATCCCCACTAGCATAGATGTTAGGTACAGTTGTTTGCAAATGGTCATTAACCAAGACGCCTTGACGGTCATATGCGACACCAATGCTGTCTAAGCCTAGCTGATCAATATTGGCTGTGCGGCCAGTTGTATCCATGACATAGTCTGCTTGGAAACGCGTTCCCTGACTTGTTTCGATAACATATTGCCCATCATCCAGTGCTTTGACTTCAGAAACGGCCTGATTAAAAGCAAATGTGATGCCTTTGGCTCGCATATCTGCGACAACTGTCTCAGCATATAGCTTATCAAAACCATTGAGTGCACTACCCCCATATTCAATTAACGTCACTTGACTTCCTGCAGCATGTGCAATTGATGCAAATTCCATTGCAATATAACCAGCACCAATGAATACCATCGACTTGGGCATGTCAGGCAAATCCAAGAAATCCGTACTATCGTGCGTTAATTCAGCACCCGGAATCGGTAGTTTGGCTGGTTTTTGGCCGGTTGCAATAACAAACTGAGCTGCCGTGTAGGTCGTCTGGCCCACTGAAATCGTCTGTGTGTCAACAAACTGCGCATGGCCAGCAATGATATCAATACCATCGACAGATAACATGCGCGCTAAGCCGTCTGACAAGGGGTCGATCACTTGATGCTTGTAAGCCATCAGTTCTGGCCAAATAATATCTGGTGTCTCATTAATACCAACACCATGATAGGGATGCAAATGATGAATCATTTCAGCTGGGCCATCTAACAATATTTTAGCGTTACAACCAAAATTTGTGCATGTGCCAGCAACCTTATTTTCCTCAATCAGCGCAACTTTTTTACCAGCGCGTGCTAAAGTTTGTGCGCCATGCCAAGCAGCGTGGCCACTACCAATAAAAATAATATCATACATCATTTCTCTTCCTTTTCAGCTAACATACGCTTTAACATATCATTTAATTGTTGATTTTCATGAAGTACTTCTGCCAACGGTCGGCCGCTAAGTGACAACAATTCATGTCGCATGATTTCGACGTCGCTCAATATCTTGTTAAACAAAGCTACTTTATGTTCCGTCATAGCCAGCATTTTGATACGCTTATCTGCAACATTGGATTGCTTAACCAACCAATCTTTACGAACTAACTTTTCAATGACTGGCGTCAGTGTATTGCTCGATAAATCTAGTGCGAGGCCGATATCCATCAATTTTAATTGCCCTTGCTGATGAATCAATAATAAACTCATATATTGTAGGTAAGATAAATCATATTTATCCAATATGCGATCATACAAACGGTGAAAATAACGATTCGTATTATAAAATGATAAACATAATTCGTCATACAGATGTTGCTCTTTTGCCATACTATTTCCTTTTTTAATGTGTTGTTTATAATTATATCGCATACGATATAATTTACAACTAATAAAAAAATGATATCACATCATTTTTTATCTCAAACTTATTTTTATTGTGGCGCCACAGCAAGTAACCAGTTACCATTTGTTGCTGTGTCCTCGGTTTCCCGTATATTATAATTTTCAGCATTCGTAATAATCATCATAACGGTGATATCATAACCAGCCGATTGAATGGCTTCACGATCAAACACTAATAACTTATCGCCCACGTCAACTTGTTGGTCTTGTTTCACAAATTGTTCAAAGTGCTCACCATTGAGTTGAACCGTGTCAATACCGACGTGCAATAAGATTTCTAAGCCATCATCTGAAATTAAGCCAATCGCGTGTTTACTTGGATAAACTGCTACAACCTTACCCTTAATTGGTGATACCAGTGTGTCAGCTTCTGGCACGATGGCAATACCTCTGCCCATCGCACCACTAGCAAATACTTCATCTTTCACAGTTGATAGTGGTACAATTGTGCCACTTACTGGTGCCATAACTTCTTCTTCGACTGATGAAACTTTTTGTGTTGTTTTTTCTAATGATGCACTGGGTACACCAAACCAATACGTTAGCACTGCCGCCAGTACAAAGGCAACGATGATACCAACTACAACACTCATGAATCCTTTTCCTAAATATGTTGGTAAAGCTAACAGGCTTGGGAGTGTAAAGGCACTGGCCTGTGCACCACCACCGCCAGCAATAGCGCCACCAATACCGCCAGCGATTGTAGCAAAAATGAACGGCTTTTTAAGCTTCAATGTCACACCGTAAATAGCTGGCTCAGTAATACCTAAAATACCAGTTAGAACCGCAGACCCGGCTAATGCCTTCATTTTCTTATCTTTTGTCTTTAAGAAAACACCAAGCGTTGCACCAGCTTGTGATAACACAGCGACACTTAACATTGGTAGCATGTAGTCATGACCTAATTGACCAATATTATTTGTCATCACAGGTACAAACGTCCAATGCACACCAAAGATAACAAAAACTTGCCACATGGCTCCCATCACAGCACCAGCTACATAAGGCGCAACATTGTAAATACTTTCAACTCCTGATGATAACACTGTGCCGACACTTGTGCCTAATGGCCCAACCACCAATAGTGTTAAGGGTACCATGATTAGCAAACTGACCAATGGTGTTAGAATATTACGAATCGATTCATGAAATGCCCGATCCAGTGCTGGTTGCAAATACGACAATAGCCACACAGCTAATAAAATTGGAATAACACTTGAACTGTACGTTGTGCCAATGACACGAATACCTAAAAAGTCTAGTGGTTTTGTCCCAGTTAGTACTGTTGCTAGACTAGGATAAAGTAACGCACCAGCCAGGGCACCAGCAACGTATTGATTCACTTTCAGTTGCTTGGCAGCTGTAAATGCCAACCAAATAGGTAAGAAAAAGAAGAAGGCATCGCCTGCAGCATACCAAATTTGATAAGTACCACTTGTTTTATCTAGCCAACCTATAGCCACTAGTAGTGCTAATAGCCCTTTCAATACACCGGTACCAGCCATTGCACCTAAGAAAGGCGTGAAAACGCTTGAAATAAAGCTGATAAAGCGATTAACGATATTTTCTTTAGGCTTGTCACTAGGAGCATGAGTTTGGTTATCTAAGTGTTCTAGTCCCGCTGCGGCTGCCAATGGTTCAAACACTTTCGCTACCGAATTGCCAATAACCACTTGATATTGTCCAGCAGATTTCACAACGGTCACCACACCAGGTAGCGCTTCAATCTCTGCTGTTTGTGCTTTGTTCTCATCTTTTAACTTAAACCGTAAGCGTGTAGCGCAATGCCAGGCCTCGTTAATATTTGCTTTCCCACCAACAAGACCTAAAATATCTTTTGCCAATGTTTCGTAATTCATGGTTCGACCTCTTTTCAAAAAATAAAAACCCAAAAGTTATCACCTCAGTGACTAACTTTTGGGTTTTGCCTAAATTTATAGTAACAATCCCATAATTAATTCATATGTTCCAATAATCGTTGCAAGTGCATGGTGAGATAAATACGTTCACTGGTCTGTGCCCCACGATGGGTCTCATGTTCAATATAACGAATAATATCTTCGGCACAGCGATATGCTTTCGTGTAACGCTGTTCAAAATGCTGCATCATGACCTGATCAAAAGGGTTATCGGCATTATTCTCATACTCATCTGATAGTAAGCGATCCAGCAAGAACCTGAGATGCACCACTAAGCGTTGATAATTGAGTGCGGAGTAATCAATTTTTGGCGATAGTTCATGCCGCACAATGGTTAACACCCCTTCAATTAACTTTGTCAAGCTAGTTGCACGCTCACTGATTTCCGGTCCAGCACGTTTTTCAATGAACTTTAAGGCAATAAAACCAACTTCATCATCGGCTAAAGTCACATTTAGTTGTGCCGCAATGTATGCAACAGCTTCTTCACCAATCATATATTCTTCTGGATAAAAATGTTTTGTTTCCCATAAGAGTTCATTTTTGATGGGCAATGCTTTCAGTTGACGCGCAACAGCGAATTGGATATGATCGGCCAATCCGATTAACAGATAATCATCAAAATCAGTATCTAGCCGTGCTTCAGCAGTAGCGATAATATGTGAAGCAATCTCAATATATTCAAATGCTATCGCTGATGTTAACTCATTAAATAATGTGGTCCACCTTTGGTCTTTTGGGTAATAACATTTTTCAATTTTCTGTTGCGCAACCACTTGGCCAATTTTCTGCTGAAAACCGACACCCCGACCAATGACAACAATTTCCTGATCACCATCTTCTGCCAGCAAAACATTATTATTAAAAATTTTCTTAACTAGCATAGTCACTCTGCCTCAACTCAAACAAAAAACCAAATAACGACACAATCACCTCACAAAGATGATAGCAACATTATCTGGTTTTGCCCGTTTTTACGGTAACAATCCATTTCTGTGTCTTCATTATACACAATAATGTAAGCGCTTGCAATATATTTATATAGTTGATAACCTATTCATCTACAGTCTCGTTCCACCGCTGGCAATCAACTCTTGATACCACTTGAAACTCGCTTTTTTGTATCGCTTAGCGCTACCTTCACCAAAATCATCTAAGTCAACATATACGTAACCATAGCGCTTCTTCATTTCACCAGTACCAGCCGACACAATGTCAATCGGTCCCCATGACAGATAGCCAATAACTGGAATACCATCATGAACAATTGCCTTTTCAACCTCGGCAATATGGGCTGCCAAGTAAGCGATACGATAATCATCATTAACCGTAGGCTGACCATTTGCCTCAACCAGTTCATCGTAGGCACCAAATCCATTTTCAACAATCATGATGGGAAGGTCGGGATACAAATCATTCAATTCATTTAAGGTATAGCGTAACCCCTGTGGATCAATTGACCAACCCCAATCACTGGCTTTAATATTGGTATTTGGCACCGTTTCCCAGTTCGCTGCCTCGTCCAATTCCGAGTCATCATCCTGCTTGGCACGAATCACAGAAGAAGCATAATATGAAATACTCAAATAATCTACCGTACCAGAGGCCAAATCAATAAAATCTTGATCCGTAACATCTGATCGCCAACCCGTACGTTCAAAAAGCTTTTCCATTTCGTTTGGATAAGCGCCACGGATGTGAACATCACTGAACCAGTCACGCTGTTGCCGCGCTTTTTGCACTGCCAGCTGATCAGCCGGCTTTGTGGAAGCTGGATACAAGCTGCCAACATTCAGCATCGCCCCAATCTGAAAATCAGGATTAATCTCATGACCTATGCGAACAGCACGTGCGCTAGCCACCAACTCATTATGTGCGGCCTGGTACATCGCTGCTTGACGTTCTGAGACTGTTGTCTCTGCATCAAATTTCAAACCAGAATTGGTCCAAACCAGAAAATCAGAAAAGCCATTTATTTCTGCTTGATTCGCTTGGTTCGAAATTTCGTTATGCGTAATCCAATAAGTTACTTTGTTGCGATAACGTTCAAACACCACACGCGCATACTTTTCAAAAAAGTCAATCACCTGTCGATTTTGCCAACCACCATATGCGGTAACTAGATGATAAGGCATTTCAAAATGATTTAGCGTGATAACTGGCTCGATACCTAATTCATGCATGGTATCAAACATATCATCATAAAATTTTAAACCTGCCTCATTAGATTCAGCATCATCACCGTTTGGAAAAATACGTGTCCAAGCAATAGAAGTTCTAAATGCTTTGAAGCCCATTTCCGCCATCAAAGCCAAGTCTTCCTTATATGTTTTATAGAAATAGATACCATGATGATTTGGATAGTTTTTGTCTGGTAAGACGCCATCAGTAATCTCACGAGGCTTTTCATGTGATCCTGCCGTTAATACGTCAGCAATCGAAACACCTTTACCATCAGCATCCCAATAGCCTTCTGCCTGATGTGCAGCAATAGCGCCACCCCACAAAAAATCTGACGGTAATTGTAAACCTTTTTTCGTCATCATATCGACTCCTTTATTTAATAATACAATTGTAAGCGTTTTCTTTAGTAAAAAAGGTCAGTTTTTATCATATCTTTGGTCATTTCATGAACCTATACTTCTGCATTGATCTTCAACAATAGATGATAAATCGCACCATATAAATTGGCATCATTGGCAAACTTGCTTGCCCTTATCTCTGCTGGTGTTAGAACAGCTGCGACCATCTCATTACTATGAAACATTTCATCATAAGCGCTTTGTATTGTCTCCGTGACTATTTTTTGGGCACTTATCCCGCCACCAATAACAATGCGATCAACGTCAATAATAGTCTGCAAATTATAAATCAAGTGCGCTATCTCTTTAGCATAATTTTCAAATAGCAGCCAAGCAATTTTATCTCGCTTGTTAATTGCTTCAAAAACAGCATATCCATCGTGCTGATCTGCCAAGTTAAGTGCCGAGGCTACGCGCTCAATCATGTGCACAGCGCTACCACGCCAACCAATCGAATGATGAATATCACCAAGATTACGCGTATCAAACAAAAAGCTCAATTCTCCTGCTTGAAAATGTGTTCCCGAATAGAGTTGCCGATTGAAAATTAATCCCCCACCAACACCTGTTCCTAAAACAACCGCTGCGCCATTTTCAACACCTTTTAAATGCCCTAACCACAGTTCCGCTAAAGCGGCAGCTTTCCCATCATTTTCAACACTCACTGGCACAGGTAAATTTAATACTGTTGCTAAATTCACTTGGTCTAAAAAGCGGAGTGCCCCACCACCATAAATCGTATCATCCGGATGTTTGACTGTCCCTGGTACACTAATGCCAACACCCTTGATTTGATCCCTATACTGCATAACAATGGCACTCAGTTGTGCTAAAAAAACCTCACGGTCCGTTGCTTCTGTCGTAACACTATGCTTTTCAATTAAACGACCTGCCCGATCGATTATGCCATATTTTAAATTTGTACCGCCTATGTCAATTGCTAGATAATTACGATTCATTTTGCGCCTCCTTATTTAGCAGCAAAGCTAGCTGCTTCACGCAACGCATCATCGGCTTGCGGAAAATCACCAACTTTATCCATAAAGGCATGGGTCATGCCATTGTAGCGTACATAATTTGCCTGTCCACCACTTAAACGTACCTTTTCAACAAAAGCTTCTCCTTGAAAACGTAATGGATCATACTCGCCAATAATTGTTAACGATTCAGGTAGTTCTGCTAGTTGCCTATCGTTGGCTAGGAAAGGTGAAAGATAGATACTATTCGCATCGTTTTCTTGAATATATAGCTGATCAATCAACCCCTCACCACCAAAAAATCCAGTCAGATAAGGTAATAATAATTCACGGTCATCATCTGCTACAGGATAACGTGTTGTGTCACTAAACCATTTTTCAAAATGCGTATCGTGTGCCTGATAGGTTACTGGATAAAAAGCGACCAATTTAGTAATCGCATTAACACCAAATGCGCGGTCTAGCAAGCCCAAACCGTAGACAAACCCGCCCCCTGCTGAATCACCCAATACCGTAACTTTATGTTTATCAATTGACCAGCCACTTTGATTTAAGACCCAAATTATCGTTTGATAAGCCTCAATAAATCCTTCCGGATAGGGATGTTCGGGTGCCAAAGCCCAATCAACCGACACAACCAAAACATCAGCTAAATCAGCTAGTGCACGCGCCGGCATATCAACATTGTCTAATGAACCCCCAAAGAAACCACCACCATGATAAAAGAAAATAACTGGTAATTGTTTGTCTAGCAAGGCTGTCTTAACGTACGTGCGTAATTGAACGCCGTAATCCGTTGCTGTATTAGTTATCGTTAGATCATGCGTCGCAATATCTTTTGCATTCGGCCATCCCATCATATCACGTAGGGTTGCAATATCTGGTATATCGCTAGTCTCTTCCGATGTTGAATTACCATGTTGCGAAGCTAATAATTCCTCCCGCGCACGCGGATCTAAAACACCACCATGTTTTTCATTAGGGACCAGCTTGATAATATTCCCACTACCATTATCTTTAATTGCTTTAAACGTTATCATGATTTCATTTCGCTCCTATTCTTTATTGGCTGTTTCTTAGTTGTAGCCATTACCAATTGGATTGCGCCCAAGACAAACAACATGACGGTTGATACTAACATAGTCGCTTTATTGCTCGTCTGGCCAATTATCTGTGTCGTCACTGCCAACACCTGCGGTGACAGAAAAACTGCCACATTTATGCCAACCAGCATCAAAGCAGACGATAGATTAGAAGAACCTTCTGGTTGTACTTCAGCGACTTTACCAAAAATAGCTGGCATCACAATTGGTAAGCCAAAACCAGATATGACAATGCCTATCCAGGTCATAGTAAGTGTACCCGCAGTAGCGATGATACCGATACCGAGTCCTGTTATGATTAAACCAATTGGAATAGTCAAGCGGCGTAGATGTTTATAGATTTGCCCATATAATAGACTGGGTAATAGACCAATTAAAGACATGACGCTTAATTGCGTTGCTGCAACTGCAGCCGTTCCCAAGTGCTGTTCCACTAGAAAACCTGCTAATTTCAGTAATAGTCCAAAGTAAAAAGCAAAGAAAGTTGCAATAAGTAGCACATAACCAACAACTGCCATATTTGTGGTTTCTTTTGCTTTAATTGGTGCCGTATCACCTGTCTCAGTCACCACCGGATTCGTAAATTGGTCAATTTTTGTAGCAAACAAGCCAAATAAGACAAGCGGAATCACAAACAACCAATTGACATTAAAGGCAACTTGCCAGCCACTACTAATTAGTAGGCCAACTACAAAAGATGCTAACGCATTGCCAACTGTCCCCACAGCGGACTGAAAGCCCAACATCGTTTGTCTTTCTTCGCCTTCATAGACAGCCATGATTAGACTATAAGCCAAGTTGTTAAATAAGCCAACACCAACACCTAGTAGTAGACGGGAAATAAAGACAATCACGTAATCGTTAATGAATACGGGGACTAAACCTGCTAATAGCGCAATTATCAACCCGATTAACGTAGTCCGTCTCGCACCAAGTCGCTTAATAATCCACGAACTGGCTAAAACTGTCAGCAATAAAGAAATGGTCGGTAGTGTCGTTAACATCTCTACCTGAGTTGATGGATATTGCTTGAAAGTTGCAATCATAGCTGGTAAAGCAGTTGATACAGCGGTTGTGACCGTCAAAACCAAAGATATCGATAAAATCGATATTTTGAATAAAAACGAATTCTGAACAGATGAACTCATGTGCTATTCCTCCATAATTAAATTAAAAAAACGCTTCAACACAATTATTGTAAGCGCTTTCTTTTAAATTTATAGCACAATTATTACTGTTTTTAAGTCACTTTCTGAACTGCTGACGATAACTCTTAGGTGAGGTGCCATACTTTTTCTTAAAAAGTCGTTCAAAAGATTTAACATCACCAAAACCAGTGGTATCAGAAATCCAACTCATTGATTTATTCGTGTTCATCAAATATTGGTAAGCTTTATTTAAACGCACAGCCTGCAAATAAGCCAATGGTGACATTTGCAACTTGATTTTAAAGTAGCGAGATAAATAACTTGTCGAAATATCGAAATGTTCGGCTACCGCTGCTACCGTTAACCCATTATAAATGTGTGCCTTGATATAAAATAAGATTTTATACAGTCGTTCATCAACAGTCTGAATAAGATGTGGGTTAATCCCAAATTCACGATTGGAAAAATGCATCACCAGCTCATCTAAAATATCGTATGCTAACCGCGTAATTCTCAAATAATTCATCGGATCATGGCGGACAGTATAATGCATTGCATATAAATAATCGACTAACTCGGTACTCTCAACAGCACTGACATCATTTGGGTGCGTAGCAAAAACAATCTCAGAAGCCTGAGGTAAAGCCGCGCGTAAAAAATCAGGATTAAAAAATAAAGTAAAAGCTTCTGTTCCTGGTTTTTGTATCGGGACGCTATGCACACTGCCTGAGTTAATGACCAACACATCTCCCGTTTTGGTGTGATAAGGTCGTCCATCGACTGTAAACTGATCAATATGACCATTGACAGTCAAACTTAACTCTAGCTCTTCATGCCAATGCTTTGGTACGTCTTGTTGTAGGCGATCACTTTCATGAATAAGCCATTGTACTGGCAAATGTAAGGACTCATGCTGGACAATTTCGTGTTTAAAAGCGTCACTCGTAAGATTTCCTGGCATGTATGACATATTATAATGACCTCCAAACTAACATATGGCCTATCATAACACATTTTGAAAGCGGTTACACCGTCTTCCAACTAACCAGTTACATTGAAACTCAAAAAAAATAACGGCGCATACGCCGTTATTTCACCATGGCTTGTCGCCAGTCAATTTTACCAAATTCATCAACATTAATATGCTGTAACAATTTAGCGATTGTATAATTTTGTAGTCGTTTCTTAAAGTCAGCTTCCGCATCATTAAAAACTGTTAACACATCATCAACTGCGACTTCCAACGCTTGTTGTACATCTTCAACTGGCTTATTAGAAGCTTGATTCAAAAAAATACGGTCTGCAAGTTGTGTGGAATGTATAAAACTGCCATCACCTTCAATAGCCTCATACACATCTAGTAACGTAATATCAGCAATCGAACGGGCTAGTTTAAAACCGCCTTCTTTACTAGCAATGGCCTGTACAATACCTGCAACCACTAACTTACGCATTGTTTTTTTTAAATAAGACTCTGATACCTCTAAACGGTTACTTAATAAGTAACTTTTAATAGGTAATTCATCTTTTTGTAATGCCAGCATGACCAATACAACTAAACTTTGCTCAACAGCATTTGACATTTTCATAATTTTCTCCAACTCTAGTCAGTTACTAATTCCTCACCACCCCAAAATAGTGGGTTATGCTTTAACTTCCACTGGTAAACGCCCCAAGTCAATACCATAGATACAATACCAACAATAAGTAGGATAATCAAGTCATTTGTGACACTACCACCAATAGAAATCACTTCACGGAATGCATGCACTGAATACGTCATCGGTACCCAAGGATGAATCGTTTGGAAAAAATTATTTGATAGTTCTATTGGATAAGAACCAGCACTTGCACTGAGCTGCAGTACTAACGCAATAATCATTAGGCCAGATCCTAACTTACCAAACATAATACTAAATAGTAAGACAAGTTGATTGAAGGCAAAGGCTACAATCAAGGCTGTGAGATATAGCATCCCAACATTTTTAGGTTGTAACCCGTCAACGAGTAACAATAGGGTTGTAATAATAATGGCTTGCGCAATCCATACCGGCATATTCACAGTTTGCTTATCTGCCCACCAAGCAAAACCATTTTTTGGTCGTTTAGCAACCGTCACGAAATCATAAATTGCACTGAATGTAATCATGCCAACGAACAGACCAACAGACATCATATATGGCGTCATACCTGTACCATTATTGTCTACTTCAGAAAGGTTCGTTTGGTTACTTTTAACTGGCTGTGTCAGTGCACTAACATTAGCCTTATCGTTATGCACTTTGTCTAATTTAATGGCACCATCAGCAAGTTTTTGCGCCAATGTTTGTGTTCCATTTTGCGCCTGTCCGAGTGCTGACACAGCTTGTTGAGTCCCTGTTGTGAGTTGCTGTGCGCCCTGATTAAGCTGACCTGCACCAGCATTTAATTCGCCATTTTTAGCTACTAACTGACCTAAGCCACCATTAAGTTGATTCACACCGTTTGCCAACTGTGCATTTCCATCAGCTAGCTTGTTTGCGCCATTATTGAGTTGCGCTGAAGCTGAGCTAACCTGCTGTTGCCCGTTGTTTAATTGTTCGGCGCCACTGGCCAATTGGTTAGCTGCGGGTACAAATTGCTGAGAAAGCAACTGGCTCACTTGCGTTAAGCTCCCATTTAACTTGGTAATGGCTTGCTGATTACCAGCTTGAGCAGCTGACATGCCAGCTTTAAGCTGTGGTAATTGTTTTTTAAACGCGTCTAACTGCGGTATTAATGCTTGCAACTGAGTTAAATTAGTCTGCAATGCTTGTGCTGCTTGACCACTTTTGGCAAGATTGCCTTGTAAACTTTGTACCGTAACACCAAAATCTTGCGCAATCTTTGGTTGTTGTTTTAAGAAAGTTTGAAAACTGGGCTCTTTCATTAATTCAGCTATTTTCTGTGCATCAACGCCAGCGCCTGTCAGTCCGTCTTGCAACGCAGTACCAGCCTGTGTCAGCCCGTTACTATCAATTGCATTCTCCGGCAATTGGATGTTATTGACTTGTTGCGTTAAAGTTGCTAAACCAGCCTCTAATTGCTTAATTTGTGCCGCCCCATTAGTCTGACCTGTCGTAATCCCGTCGCTTACTTCTTGTAATTTGCGAGCTAATTCTTGCGCGCCACTAGCTAATTGTTGGCTGCCTGCTGCAAGTTTCGGTGCGTTCTGTGCGAGTTGAGATGTTCCGGAAGCGAGCTGATTTGCGCCAGTTGCCGCGGCACCAGCACCATTAGATAACTGATTAGAGCCTGTATTGGCCTGTGACACACCATTCGTATATTGTGATAAACCACCTGCTAATGTTGATGACCCATTCGTCAGCGCCTGGGCCCCATCGTTTAACTTCTGACTACCATCTGCTAACTGGCCGAGACCATTATTAAGCTGAGTTGCCCCGTCAGCACCCGCTTGGAAACCTTTTTGTGACGACTTTGTTGCTGATAAAATCGTTTCATTATAAACTTGCTGTAATGAGCGATTCACACTCGCTTTAATCTTATCCGCAGCCGAACTCGTCATCTTTTCAGCAATAAAACTTTGACCGGCATTTTGCGCGATATCAATTTTAGCATATTTAGGATCGTTGCTGAGCAATGTGCCAGCATTATTAGTGAAATCACTAGGAATCGTGATTGTCATATAATATTTACCTGACTTTAAACCATCTTTTGCTTTCTGAGAGGACACTTCACTCAGTTTCAAAGGCTTTTCCCGTAACAGTTTATCGGTCAAATCTTGTCCCAAATGCTGTGTTTTACCATTAATATCGGCTGCTTGATCATTGTTGACAACGGCCACCGGTAGGTTATCTATTTTGCCATAGGTATCCCATAGGGAAGACAAAAAAATCACTGCATAAATACTTGGGATAACCGCAATCCCAACAAGCAATAATTTCAGACCACGTAATTTACTAATACGTTGCCACTCTGCACTTTGCCAAAACTTCATAAAACGCCTCTTTTTCGTGTACTTATTTTATCTATGGATATATTATATACACGGATAAAAAGAAATGCAAACAAAAAAGCAAAATTTCTTTTGCTTTCTGAAAACAAATATTATTTATTCATAGTATGAGACTTTTTTCGTTTCAAAATTAATAATATCATGAACAAAATGATGAGCAAAGCAATCATAGCAAAAGCAATAAATAGTATTGTCTGGTTGTTAGTATTGGCAGCAAGGTCAACATCTGATTGATTCAAGGCATGGGCTTCTTGACGTTCTATAGTAAATTTTCGGGAAAAGTGCCAAGTTTTAGGTGTTTTGTACGCTGTTCCAGTAACAGTAGCCTCTATACGATATTTCCCCGGCTGCATAGGCGTGCCTTGTAACGATACTGGATATTTAAATTGACTATTGGGTGCAATTTGCATATCCGATTTCATTGATGAATATACTGGCTTTTTACCCATTTCAGAATAAATTTTAGCATTGACC
This sequence comes from Leuconostoc citreum, assembly GCF_007954785.1. Taxonomy (NCBI): domain Bacteria; kingdom Bacillati; phylum Bacillota; class Bacilli; order Lactobacillales; family Lactobacillaceae; genus Leuconostoc; species Leuconostoc citreum. Next base: position 1,599,793 of record NZ_CP042410.1, read on the forward strand.
TGAACGTTGGACATCAATAGTGGTTGATCATTTTGAAAACTGACATTCAGTACATTATGACCATTATTCTGACCTGGAGTCACCCTCTGTAAATTAATATTAGGTTTAACCTGACTATCAGACTCCTTTAACACCATAGCCACAGCGTAGGCATATCTATTCTGAATACTTGCCCCACGACTCAGCTCAACGCCGTCACTATCTGCTTGATTAAACGTAATACCACCAAGTAATATTCCATTGAATAGGTCGTTTGGCATCGTGATTTCAAAAGAAACATCCTGTGACTTACCGGCATCTACTGTGACTAATTTTGGATATCTAATCATATCGCTTAATTTGTATTTCAGTGAGTTATCCCAACTATTGGGCGCTTTAGAATAATCAAGTGACCCGTTTATTGTTGTTGAAGCAGATTGTACATTTATAGCTACTTTTGTTTCTTTTTGGGTAATATTATAAATTGTAGCCGTGATTGTTTGCTTTTGACCAGGTTGCATTTTAAGTTGATAAAAATCATTATTTTTATCAATCTGATTATCAGGTAAGTTAGTTTTAACAGTAAACGATAAACCTGAACTAGTTGATGTGCTATCAGCTTTTGCAGTGACTGTATTAATCATGAACATACCTAAAAATAGTACTATCACTGCTACCATAGTGTACAGCTTTATTGCTAATTTCATAGTTATTAAAGTATTTAGTTTCCAGCCGTAGGGGCTAGAGCTAATGTCCATGTTATATCGGAGTTGTAAGTCGCTTCAGATTGTGTATTTTTAGGTACATATAATCCCACACTAACAGCAGCATTACTCTGATTACCGGCTGTCAACAAATGTGTGCCATTAGTTGCTTTAACAAGAATATTTGACGTGCCGTCAGCAGCCATAGTGTAAACTGTCTCGCCAGATGTAGCATTGGCTGCTGTATTTTGTGTATTCATTAGGCTGGCAAATTTATCACCCAATGATACGGGTCCTGCCACAGGTGTATTTGTTGCTGCTGTGACATCCTGATCCATCATATTACGAAAAATTAATGATGCTCCGTCTAATTTATCATTAGCATTCTTCGTATTAGTAAATGCACCTACGCTAACACCCAGGGTCCATTTACTACTATTTTTTGAACGTAAATCTGATACCTGAACAAAGTTAGGACGACCTTCAGCTTGTGTATTCGCGAAGAACACTTTATCACGAATTTGATTGACTTTATGAGTGTTAAAATTAAAATTAGGCACGTATGATAAATAGAGTCCGTTATCGATATTATCTGTTTTATTAACTGTACCATCTGTGGTCCCCGGTGTGAACTCTTTCGAATTATCATTAGGATCTAAAACTTTAATCCCATCTGTACTTTTTTCAAATGTCACTGTTCCGTTCGAATGACTAGACAAAGTGTCAGCTGATATTTGGCCTACAGATAAAAATGTAGTAGACAGTAGCGTGCCTAATATTAACATGTTACGTGTATTTTTAATCATTTTATTCCCTTTTCCATACAATTATTGATATTGTAATTACACAAAATCTCCAATTTAAATTGGAATATCCGCTATGCCAAAATGCAAGATTATCATTTAAAAATGTCACTATAGACACAAAAAATCAGTATGACAAAGCATTTTAAAGCCTTTTCAGCTGTTATCTTTAAGTTGTATTATAGTATCCATCTAGGGGTTAATTCTATTTGTTAGTCGACTAGGAGATAGTGTCCATGTAAAACCAGCCGTATAAGTTCCCATATTAAGCTGACTATCCTGTGCACCAATGTTCAGCTGCCATTTATCAAACGCAAATTGATTTTCTTTTCCTTGACTATACAATGTTTTTATACCACTAGTTGTATCATTTTTCACCTTGAACATGTAAACATCTTTCGCATTAGCAGAACCATTTGATGGCACTTGAATAGTCTCTCCCGGTTCAAGTTTTAGACTACCAGCATTCGAACCCAATTTAGCTGGTATATCTATTGATGTACGTGTTAATTGGTTCTGCATTTCATTCGTTGTAAAAGGTTGTGTCCATGATAAAGTAAGATAAAATGGTAACTTTACAGTACTCGACAAATTACGTGTATCTTTAACCTGCATGATACCGGAAAAATCACCATTGATGTTACGCAACTGTTCTGATAATGCGCCACCGTCTTCAAAATGATTATTGACAGATTTAAGTGTCCCAAATGATACGCCAAAAGTATTAGTGACCCAAGATAAACTGCCTTCTTCTGGCAAATTATCTACCGGAAATAGAACACCTTGATCTGCACGTAGCTTACCCCAATGATAATTAACGGTATCAGAGGCTATGCTGCCATGAAAATCGCCTAAAATATCGACTGCAGCTTGGGGTGCCAGAATACTTCGTACTGGCGTAGTGAAGGAATCATTCATCCCGATTCTCAAGCCACCGGTGTATGCTGACGATGTATTGGAAAACGTAAACATCATAGGCAATTGTACATCACGCCATTCATTTTCGTTACCAAAGCGAATGGACTGTAAATCAATTTGCGACACACCATCGGTATTAATAGCAAATATTATCTTTTCTGCTTTTCCCAGTCCTTTTAAAATGACTGTACGTCGATAATCTAAATCTCGAGCCGATAACGAGATAATCTTTGTTCCATTAGCTGCGGTTGCTACGTTAGAGGTGTCTATCGTAATTCTTGGCCAGTACCATGGATCCTCCGTTATTATCGGCTTAGAAATTCTACTTGCTTGGGTAATAATTGTTTTGGCATTACTATCCAACTGCGCAAATCCTCGGTCAAAATCCAAATATTTATGTGACTCGGTGTCTTGATAAAGTTGCGATTGAGAAACATTATTGACTAACTGTTTTAAATTTGAGGGTCCGGCCTCAATTTGCATAGCATTATTTGCTCTCACAATTTTAAATGATGAACCAAAAACAAACTTACTGGCCTGATTAATATGTAGCCAAGAAGCAGTATTGGTGATGCTATTTTGAACATAACTAATACCTGTTTTCCCGTTCAGAAATGATCCATATGTGTTTAGATTTTGAGTAGCAATGTTGCCATCGAGCATCTGTCCGCCATTAATGTTCAAATTGCGAGTAAATAGCAAAAAAGGTTGCGCTATATTCATCGCATTTGTGGAATCTGTGGTAATATTTGAAAAGTCTTCTTGCCATGAGCCACCATTTTTTAATGGTAATTTATCATAAGCACTAACCGTACCAATAGGGCATAGAAATATGATGACTATGGCGAGTTTCAATATATATTTTTTCATTTTACCGCCTCACAATACCCATAGTCTACCACTGATTATATCATAATTTTTATGACTCACTAAAAACCCTATTCATTGTGTATTTACCATAAAAAAAATGCCAGACTTAATAAATAAATCTGACATATTGCTTTATAACATTTTAAAGTTGATCCATCAATAATTGCTTGATTTCAGCCAAACTTGGTTGGCGTGGGTTACCAGGTGTGCACTGGTCATTATATACAAGGTCAGTCAACTGATCGATATTCTTTTCAAGGTCAGCTTTTTTAACTCCGTTTCCTGACAATGTTTGGTCAACTTCTACCGACTTTGCTAATGCTTTAATCGCTGCGATTAAGGCATCAACCAATTCAGCATCTGTCGTCCCTTGCAAACCTAAGTAACGCGCAATGTCTGCATAGTCCTTTTGTGCTGTGTAAGTTTCGTAGCGTGGGTATGGTGTACGCTTAACGTTACCTGTTACAGCATTAAACTTAATCACATGTGGCATTGCAATCGCAATGGCCAAACCATGTGGCAAACCGAACTCACCACCTGTTTTGTGTGCAAGTGAGTGATTAATGCCTAAGAAGGCATTGGCAAATGACATACCTGCCAAAGTTGAAGCGTAATGCATTTTTGTACGTGCGTTCTGTCCTTCTTTGGTTGGCTGCTTTGGATCATACTTGTAAGATGTTGTGAGGTTTTCAAAAATTAGCTTAATTGCTTGCAATGCCCATGGTCGTGTGAACTCTGAAGCCATGACTGATACATATGATTCAAAGGCATGTGACAAAGCATCCAACCCAGAAAAGGCTACTGTACGCTTTGGTACTGTCATGACAAATTCAGGATCGACAATAGCCACTTCAGGCGTCAATTCATAATCAGCCAAGGGGTACTTCACATGAGTATGGTCATCTGTGATAACGGCAAATGGTGTCACTTCTGAACCAGTTCCTGATGTCGTAGGAATCGCCACCATTTGTGTCAAACGTGCATGATAGAACTTAACAATACGCTTACGAATATCCATGAACTTTTGTTGCAATTCCATGAATAACTCTTTGATACCTTCTTCATCTGATAAAATACCCTCATGACGCGTTGAGTATTCATACAAGAAGCGACCAATCTTACCGGCATCTAAGGCTGAACCACCACCAAGTAAAATCACTGTATCGGGCTTAAAATCAGCCATTTGGCGGGCAATGTCAACAGCCTGTGACAATGTTGGATCTGGCTTAACTGATCCATAAATGTTCGTTTCAACTTGTTCTTGGCGAAGCTCAAGTTGACTCAAAACCTTACCAACAAAGCCGAATTCTACCATACCAGGGTCGGCGACGATAAAGGCACGCTTAACTGATGGTAAGTCTTGCAGGTAGGTAATTGCGTTTGCTTCATAGTAAACTTCCTTTGGCAAACGGATCCATTGTGGCCGATTACGACGACGTGCCACAGTTTTAATGTTGAGTAAATCGTATGTTGACAAGTTGTGAGACAATGAATTCTTCCCCCATGATCCGGTACCAAGCGTTAATGATGGGCGCATGGCATCTGTATAAATATCACCAACACCGCCAATTGAGTCTGGCTGGTTAACCAAAATACGTGATGCCCCAATGGCGTCAGCATATGACTTAATAAACGGATCGTCTTGTGAGCCAATTTGAATCGCTGCGTTATGTCCTGCACCTTGATAATTCAACAATGCTTGTACTGTATCGATTGCTTCTTGGCGTTCTGTGACCTTGTAAATTGACAATAATGGTGACAACTTTTCTGATGATAAAGCCTCGCCAATGTTCTTTTGATCCAATTCAAACAGCAAAACATCTTTGCCTTCAGGAATCTTAACGCCAGCTTGTTCTGCAATCCAACGGCCTGACATGCCGGCAACAGGACCTGCTACACCAAAACCTTCAGCATTCGGCTTAAAAACATAGTCCGCGATTTTCTTGTAATCTTTTTTAGGTACGAGGTAAGCCCCTTGATCTTGCAACTTTTGCAACACGTCGTCATAGACTGAAGCTTGAATAACTGCTGAGTTTTCTGTAGCACAGATCATACCATTATCAAAACGCTTTGATAACAACAAATCTGAAACAGCACGATCAGTATCTACCGTACCGTCAATATAAACTGCACCGTTACCTGCCCCAACACCCATTGATGGATTACCTGATTTCAAGGCTGCATTAACCATTGATGGGCCACCAGTTGCTAGGATTGATGCAATACCCGTATTTTGAATTAACGCACTTGTGCCATAGATTGATGGCTTTTCAATCCATTGAATAAAGTTTTCAGGTGCACCAGCCTTTAAGGCTGCTTCATAAACAATTTGTGCAGCATGTGATGATGATTTCTGTGCCTGTGGATGGAAAGCAAAGATAATTGTATTACGTGTCTTCGCTGTGAGCATTGACTTGAAAATAGTTGTCGATGTTGGGTTAGTTGTTGGCACAATACCAGCTAAAACACCAAGTGGCGCAGCTAATTCAACCTTTCCTTGAATTTTATCTTCATTAATGACACCAACGGTCTTGTCATATTTGATAGCGTTATATACTGATTCAGATGCAAAACGATTCTTGGTGTCTTTATCTTCGACAACACCACGACCAGTTTCGTCGTGTGCTTCGTGAGCCAATAACAATGAATTTTCTGATCCAGCTAATGCCATTGCTGCAACAATTTTATCCACTTGTTCTTGCGTGAATGTTGAAAACTCAGCTAAAGCTTTTTGTGACTTTTCAACTAGTTCTGCCGTCATTTTTTCTGCCTGAGTTTGTAATGCTGCTTTTTCTTCGGGCGTCAAAACCTTTTTGACTGGCTTCTTTGTTGTTGCTTCTACCATAATTAATGCTCCTTTTATCGTTTGCTCATTTCTTAACAATATAAGTATATAACACCCCTTTAAAAAAAGCAAGTTTTTTATTCATTTATCTTAAATAGCTTATATAAAGCGTTTTGTAAGCGCTTTTATAATAAGTGATTAATTGTGCATTAATAAACAATATGAAGGAAATAGCCCTTTTTATTGCAGGAAAAGGCTAAAAAAACCTGCCCATTAAAAGGTAGGTTTTTAATGTTCTAACTGCCGACGATACTGACTTAATAATGGCGCCCAGTCGGTATTAATCATATTAGGTTGATAATTTATCATAACTTCCTGCCAAATATTTTCTGGCGATGCTAATATAGCGTTATCATCATCTAGCGTCCCAAAAAGTGACGTGGTAGTATTTAAAGTCAACGTATTAATCATTACAGTTAATCCCAAAGCCTTGATATGCTTAATGACATCTAGCTGTACATGCGAATCTGAAAGATTAGCAGCCACTAATTCAATACCAATGATATTAATCTCGTCAGTCAAGTGATTGAGAATATACTGCAACTCACTGTCATGATTAACAATCACAACCGTCATATACTTTATTCTGTGCTGACGCAAAGTGGCTATCTGTTCTGCTTTTGGTTTTATTTTTGCTGTTGCTGGTTGGGAAAATGATCTAGCACAGCTAATAGCTCAGATAAATGGGACCAACCACGATCTAGATGAATCATACGGTTCCTAGGTAGTTGTTTAATAAAATTGCATAGGGTAACTGGTTGATAGCTGCTTAGTTCTCCAATGTTATTATAATAATGCTTATTAATAAATTGCTTTGCTGTTATCGCTTCAGGTGAAAAGGATTGCCGGAATAATCGTTTTTCTGTGCCTGTATACAAAAAAAGCCTAAAAATATGCTAATCTTTAGACTTTTTAGTGCATAAAACTCACAAGAATACCGGCGACAACCAAAATTAATGCCCCACCAATTCGATTACCCATTTGTGCAAACGCAATTAAATTCATACGGTCTGATGCTGCTAAAACAGCAACATTTCCTGTACCGCCCATACTGTTATTAGCTAATCCTGCCGTAATCACAGCTTCAACTGGATAAAGACCAAATAATTTGCCTAAAATTGCACTTGATAATGAAATGATAATAATGCTTGAAACACACAATACCACAAACTGCCAAGAAAGTGCTGCCATCAATAACTTCATATTCAATAATGACAAACCGACACCCGCTAACAAGGCATGTGTCATGTTTTTTACTACCAATTGACCAAACATAATCACAGAGTCTTCGTAATACTTGGGCAACAAACCTAACGATTTAATCAACACAATGGTCAAGATAACAAAAGCGTAAGCATTCACTTGTGGCACTAGCTTGTTCAGCAAAGTACCCAATACAAAGAATGCCACTGACATCGTTAGACCAACACCAATTTGCATATAGTCTAATGATACTTCTGTTGCCTGTTTTGTTTCAGTTTCATTGGTCTTCAACAAGGCCCCATGCCCATTATTTTTACTCGTCATAAATATTTTAGAAACTAACCCCGCACTAATGATAGCCAACAAGTTACCAAAAATAACGGCAGGAAAAAGTTGCGATAAAATCACTTTAGCTGGATGACCAAATGCATGCGCATAAATACCAGATAAGGGCACAATACCTGCACCGACACCCCCAGCCATAATCGGCATCCCGACATACAATACAGAATGACTAAAGCCCTCACCTATCAACAAACCAACAAGTCCTACACCAAAAAATGTCACTGCCATGGATAAAAAGGCCACTGGTAAAAAGCGAACTGCTGCCTTTAAGATTAAACTACGATTCATTCTAAAAATAGATGACCCAATTAACGATACAATATATAAATCTAGAAAATCGGATGTGTTAATAAAACCGGATGCAGTTTTAACAACATCGGGTGGAATAATACCAGAAGCAGCTAAAACTGCTGCCGTAACAATGGTAAAAACTGAACCACCGCCTAAATATGAACGGAAAATCGGTAGTTTGGCCCCGATATAGTAAAAAACATGTCCCATAACAACTAGCGCTAAAATGGCGCCAATCATATTATTCGGTAAAGTGTGCGTCCGAATAGCTACCACTAATAGAACAGCCATAATAATATAGGCAACTAGGCCTATGCCACTAATTTTAATATTGTCTAACCTTGCTAATTTTTGGCGCCAATCAGATGACTGGTTAATATTTTTTTGTTGCTTGTTTCCCATGATTTGATGTCTCCATTTATTTTTAAATTAGTTACAAAATTCACAATAATAGATAAAAAAATATAAACTTGCTTTTATAAAAATCACCGCCTTTGATAGTCCACTTAAATTCATCTCATTGATTTAAACAAAAAGTCTGATATAAAAGCATTTACTATGCTTGGTTTTTCCATATGAACTAAATGCCCAGCATGTGCAATACTTTTTACACTTATTCCAATATTGTTTTCTTTTTCACAAAATTTCCTGTAATTTCCTTGCCATAATCCCGAGTCCACCGAAAAAATAAAAAGTTGAGGCACTTGCACTTGGTGTATGACGCGACGCCAGTCCTGCATTAAATGATCGACTAGTAATTCAAACCCAATTTCTTTGTTGAAGGGATATGCTGACCGTTGTTTTTCTACTCGTCGTCGCAAATTTTTTGGTATCTCACATATTGTCATCGGTCGATCTAATATATGCGGTGACATCAGCCAAAAATTATCCCAATTCAAGCCTTGTAATCCTGATTGCCAATGCGCATCATTAATTGGTTTAGGCGATTCATCTATCGTAATAATGCTTTTTAAGTTCTTTTGCCCAAATATCGTAATATATGCCCAAATGATACTGGCTCCCATAGAATGCCCTATCATGATCATATTATTGACGGCTGTTTTTTGAATCAATTCATTAAGATCTGCCGCTAGTCGCATGACGCGCAAATTTTTAGTCGTACGTGTTGAAGCACCATGACTACGCCAATCCAATGTAATGACGCGAAATCCCTGATTACGTAGGTAGGTTGTCTGCTCATACCATTCCTCTTTGATGCCTGAGTATCCTGTCAATAGAATTACAACATCCCCAGTGCCTTCGTCGGTATAAGTTAGTTGTACCCCGTCACTTGTTAAAAAGTGCATTACAAGATACCTCCCATCTTTGCCAGAAAAGTAGTTAGGATTAGATTGTCTGCTGCACCGCCTATACTCAAGTTGCGTGTCATAAAATGTTCATCAAGCGTATACAAATATGACAGGCCTTCTGGCGTGACACTGCCACCTAGCTCAAAATAATGGTTTATCCATTGTTTTAGTTCCGGTATGATAGCGATTGTGCCAGCACGTTTAATCAAATTGGTATCGTTAATATTGTCAGCGATGACCATCAACGTATCGAGTAATTTTTGGTTAGTGGTACCTGAACCTTGCTGCAAGAAGGGCAAAGCAATGGCCATTACAGTCGGGAATCCAGCAGCAGCTTCGCCACGCACACCAGTTAATTGATAGGCTTGATACTGCTTTTCGCCAGCGGTTAGTACGCGTTTTCCAAAACTGTGGTTTAAATCTTGCGTCACAATACCTTGCAACATCCCTTGGACAACTTGTTGTAACTGCTGTAGCGAAGCCACACCCTGACGACTAATGTAAGCAATGGCTGTAACCAAAATACCCAAAGAAAATATGGCGCCTTTATGTGTATTAATCCCATTTGTTGCCACAAACATTTGCTTTTCAGCAGCGATGCCAGCTTTCCTGAGCATCTGAAAAATTGATGTGAGTTCACCTCCTGAATAATCCAGCCCGATACGATAAGCCTGATTAAAATAATTAGTCAAAGCTAAGCTACTATCAATAAAGGTAAAAACAGTCATGTCATCGTGAGCACCGTTACTTACTGGGTCAACCAATCCAGGTTTCGGATTGACACTCACCTCATAAAGAAGAGCAGATAGCGCATATTGTACAACTGCTGCTTGCGTTTGTGGCCAGATACGCAATGGTGTTGTGGCCATTTTTTTATACAGTTGATTGATGACTTGATAACCTTCAGTTAACGTATGCGCACCCAACTTCATACATACTTTGGCATCTTTATCACATATTAGGCACTGCCGCGCAGGTAAACCTAACGCCTGACGTGATAATTGCTTTTCATTATGATAAGCCATAACATCAACATCAAATAAGCGACCAGTCAGCATATCAGACTCAAACAATACTGCGACACGTTTAACTGTGGTAACGTCTTCACTAACAATCAGGAAGGTTTCTGGTCCACTGGGCCGTGCAACAAAAAATTTAATATCTTTCACATGAAGGCGCCCTAGCATCATACGCAACCGATTGAAACCTTGCTGAAATAATTGTTGTAATCCTGGGCTGTTTTTAATGGGTCCCGGTATATTCAATTTGACACTAACAACGACATCGTCCGGATAGTGTTTTTCTAATTGCGTCTGAAATGCAGTTCGCCAGTCTTTGTTGGCGAGCACTGTCTCTAGATCAATAGGTTGTCCATCTTGGAAGATATTCATTATTTGTCTTCTTTCACTTATTTTTATGTACACGAATCTTTCGATTCGTTTTAGTCTAGTCTTTAACGGCTTTGATGACGTCAATCACTGTGCCATCACGATACTCTGCAACAGCTACAACACGATCTGTAAATACTAGAGGTTTAGCCTGTCCGACAATTTTCTCGGCTTTTTGCTGCAAAGCCTCAATGGTATAAATTGGTAATCCAGGGACATGCGATAGTTGTTCAATTAAGTCTTGCCGTTTTGGATTAATAGCAATGCCAATTTCAGTCACCACCACATCAATCGAATCACCGGGTGTAATCACAGTTGTAACATTAGGCACAATAGTTGCAATACGGCCACGAACAAGCGGTGCCGAGATAATAGTTAATTTAGCTGTTGCTGCATCCTGATGGCCGCCAATAGCACCACGTATAATGCCATCAGATCCAGACATAACATTCACATTAAACTGTGTGTCAATTTCTAAAGCGGACAAAATCGCCACATCTAATTGGTCAACCATAGCGCCTTTATTAGCTGGATCTGCATACCAAGACGCGTCAATTTCTTGTTGCTGACGATTATCTTTCATGGACTCAGCAGCGCCTTTATCAAAGTCCTGCACATCCATCACACGTGCCACTAAGCCCTCATTCAGTAAATCAATTGTCGGTTTTGTGATGCCACCAAGTGCAAATGATGCCTTAATCTGATTGTTAATCATAGCTTGTCTAAGAAAACGTGTGACCGCCAAAGCAGCACCACCAGAGCCTGTTTGAAATGAAAAACCCTCTTTGAAGTAAACTGAATTGATGATGACATCATTCACTGTTTTAGCAATTTTTAGCTCTTTAGGATCTTTTGTGAAACGGGTTGCCCCAGAACCAATCTTTTCTGGATCTCCCACAGCGTCAACTTTGACAATGTAATCGACTTGCGTTTGCTTGATAGAAGCTGGTGTATTAGGATAAGCTTTAATATTGTCAGTTACCAATACCAAAGTATCAGCGTATTGCGCGTCAATTAAAGCGTAACCAAGTGAGCCAAACGCCGCATCACCGTCCATGCCATTCGCATTGCCAGCATTATCTGAATTGGGTACACCAAGAAAAGCCACGTCAATTTTAATCTCACCTTGCTCAATGGCGCGTGCACGATTACCATGTGATCGGAAGACTACCGGATTTTCAAGTAAGCCATGTGATACTGCATCCCCCAACGAACCTCGCATACCCGAAGACGTAATATTGGTAACAACGCCCTTTTTAATTGCCTCTACAACAATGTCGTTCATAACATTTGTCAAAGAAGACGGTGCTAAAGTTAAATTATGGTATCCCTGATCAATAATGCTACGCATGACCTGATTAAAGACGTAGTCGCCTTCTCGAAAATGATGATGAAATGATATTGTCATCCCATCAGCGACAGTTTTGGCAACAACTTCGTCAATTGATGACACAACTTTATCACGCCCAGTGGTTGCACGAACCTTGGGCGCAACCCTTTGCGCTATTGGGTGTCCATACGTCACACCGTTGAAAGGCTTGCGTGTCATTTGCTTTAAAATATTATCTGGTATGTCACGTGCTACTTTATTTTTCAATGTAATTTCCCTCCATATCAACTAAGTGGTTGGCCTTTGCCAGTCGCATCACACGTTCTGCTCTTAGTACAACAGGACGGTCAACCATTTGCCCATTCATTGCAATGACACCAGACCCTTTTTGACGAGCTTCTTCAATTGCAGCAATCACATTTTGTGCATTTAAAATCTCTTGTTGAGATGGTTCGTAAACTTTGTTCACCATGTCAATTTGCCGTGGATTAATGAGTGACTTACCGTCAAAACCAAGCTGATGAATAAGCTCCGTTTCACGATAAAAGCCAGCTTCATCATTTAAGTCTGTAAAGACCGTGTCAAACGCTGCAATACCAGCTGCTCGTGCTGCATGTAAAATGACGTTACGTGCATAGCTTAATTCTTGGCCATCGGGGTAACGGTGCGTTTTCATATCCGTTGTGTAATCTTCTGCAGATAATGCAATACCAATCATACGTGTTGATGCCATAGCAATTGCATTCGCATTAACCACACCACGTGCCGATTCAATTGCGGCCATGAGTTGTGTTGAACCTATCTCTCGTCCAAACTGTTTCTCTGCTTCAATAACCAACTTTTCAAGCGTTTGAATCATTTCAACTGATTCCACTTTGGGCAAGCGAATCACATCAATCCCAGCCTTGACCATAGCTTTAATATCATTTTGATAAAAAGGTGTATCTAAGCCATTAATACGTACTACCAGCTCAGCATCCCCATAGTCCACTGTTTTTAGTGCTTGATAAACAAGATAACGTGCCGCATCTTTTTCATCCAATGAAACCGCATCTTCTAGATCAAACATAATTGAATCTGCCCCAAAAATACCAGCATCTTTAACCATCGCCGGATTGTTTCCTGGCACAAACATCATGGTGCGGCGTAATCTTTCTTCCGTAGCCATTACATTACCTCCCAATTTGGTTCATCTGCTAGGTCTAATGCCCGTTGCACAGCTGTCATAGCGCGTGCTTTGATCACCATATCCAAGGCACCCTTATCAACAACTTTTACCTCAGCATTGTCGACACCATACAGTGCTAAAACTGCCGTAATTGTTGCTTTGATTGCATCATCAAATTGTTTTGCAACATCTGAGACTAAATCGAAAGTAATCCCATCGCTCCCTTGACTCAACATAATTTGTACATCAGAAGATTCTAACGTTCCTGCCATCGCAGTTTTTTTAATTTCCATCAATTTTTTGTCCCTTTCTAATGCGCGTTTGTAGCGCGGTAATATTTTCTGATATAAACAGCGCGGTCGTTTCTGGTACCATCTCCGTCCAAACTTGGCGGTTATCAGTTGCAATAGCTTCTCGTACGGCACGCGCTGAGACAACCTGTCGCTGACTATTTAATCGTGGTACGATTGTTAGTTCGATACTGTCATCGAACTCTCGTGCCAATGTTTGATTGTAATGTGCCGTTGTTTCAGATAGGGGTTCACTACCAACATAACGTCGGGTAATATGTCGCGCCGGTGCGATAATATTTTTGAAAAGACGTGCGTCCAAAGTTGTCTGATAATCAATAACAGTCGTTTCATCATGAATAAAGTAAGAAGGAAAGGTGAGATAGCTAACCATGTAGTCACCCCCACTGACGACCACCACATTCTTCAAATCTGCTACACCTTTTGAAACAAGCATTTGGCGTTCAGCCGTTGTGAAAAGAGAAACATCCTGCGCAACCACAAAAACATAAACAAAATCATTTTCTGTGGCCGCTTTTTCAATGAGATAACGATGTCCCCTGGTAAAAGGATTAGCGTTAACGACAACAGCAGCTATTCTTGAGGTCTGATTTCCCATTTGTGGCAACTGCCGTATAAAGCTATGGACATCAGGCAACCCTTTTTCTAAAATCGCCCCCAGACTAGACTCAGCCAATACACCAAATCCAATGTGTTTAAAACTAGCGATATATCGTGGCTTTGTAAACACAAAATGATGAAAACGACCAAGTGTTGCCATATAGTTTTCCAAAGTTGTCATGACCTGATTAAATCGTGCCCCTTTAGAGGTTGCCCCACGGTCGCAAACGGCGATATATTTCAATACTTTACCTGCGATTGCGCCAGTCCCCACTAGGCGCTCACCGTCAAATAGACCAACTATTTTTTCAATCCCTATTAATTCTTTTTCATTAAAATTATCAATATCTAGTTCAGATAAAAATGTTTGCCAATATTGCCGCTGCGTTGGGTTATTTAGATTAATATCCCGTATGATATCAGCCATCAGCTACCCTCTTTGTGTTGTTTAGCGTAGGTCAAAACTGCTGCTTCTACTTGAGAAACAACACCTTTGCCAAATACACCTGGCACAATATGTGTTTCGTCTGGATCTGTCATCATGTTTGCTAAAGCTTTTGCAATTTGTACCTGTAATGCCATATCAACATGCTTTAAGCCACTGGCCAATAACCCTTTGAATAAGCCAGGAAATACCAGCACATTGTTAACTTGGTTTGGCCATTGTGATGAACCTGTTGCAACAACTTTAGCCCCAGCAGCAAGCGCTTCTTCGGGTAAAATTTCTGGAACGGGATTAGCTAGTGCAAAAATGATTGGCCGTACGCCCATTTTTGCAACCTGCTCCCCCGATAAAACGTGCGCATCTGATAAGCCAATAAACACGTCTTGTCCAGTGATGACGTCGTCCAATGTTTCGCCAGCTGCTTGAGAAACCTTTCGTGCTAATTCACGTTGATAACTGTTATATCTATCGTCATTTTGTGAAACAACACCATGGACATCAATCAAGGTTATCTTAGTCATACCCGCCGCTATTAAAATCTTTGCGGTAGCCACGCCAGCAGCACCAACGCCATTAATAATTACTTTGAGTTCTGATAATTTTTTATGAACAACCTTGGCGGCATTAATCAATCCTGCCAGTACAACAATTGCTGTTCCTGTTTGATCATCGTGATATACCGGTATGTTAAGTTCTTCACTCAATCGGCGTTCAATTTCAAATACTCGTGGTGCTGCAATGTCTTCTAAATGTATCCCAGCAAATGACGGAGCCATTGCTTTAACCGAATTAACAAATTCATCCACACTCACTTGATTTAAAGCCATTGGGATGGCATTAACATCCGCAAAGTTTTTATAAATTAAAGCCTTTCCTTCAACAATAGGTAATCCTGCTGCGGGACCAATATTACCAAGCCCTAAAACGGCTGATCCATCAGTAATCACAGGAATTAGTTTTCCGCTCATTGTATAAGCTTTCTTCTGTGACTCATCGGCAGCAATGAGTTTTGCTAGTCCAGCTACCCCTGGTGTGTAAGCTTCACTCAACTCAGACGGTGTCGTAATATCAAACTTAGATTCAATATCCAATACACCTGTGTGTGCTTCATGAATCGATAAAACTTCTGCCATATTTACCATAGCTACGCCTCTTTTCTTTTTGTAGCATGTGTTTTGTACATGTACATTAATTAACAACCCCTATTCTAGTAAGAGGCTATGGTACTGTCAACGATTTTTATTGATATTTTTTAAATATTTTTTTATAAATAGACGATTTTTTAAATATTTAAAACGAATGAATATTTTTGAATTTAATTTTTTAAAATGAATCGTATTTTTTAAACAGTTTGTTTCAATATTAAAAATTTAGTACAATAGCAACAGAGGACCAAAATATGAGTTCACATGAATTACTATCTCAAATTGCTGAAGACTATTATTTGAACAAACGACCCTTTGGCGACATCTCAAAAAAATATCATATTAGTCGTTACTTAGTGAATAAATATCTTAACGAAGCTGTAAAAGAAGGCATTGTAAAAATTGAAATAACCGCTAATTCTCATCGCAATGCACAACTTGAGCACATTTTACAAGACAAGTATGCTGATATTAGCTTCTATGTTGTGCAAGACGATATCAATAACATTACGACGTCAGAACATTTATCAAATTATGCGGCGAACTTAGTTGACAAATTACTCAACGATAATAATAAAGTGATTGGCCTAACTTGGGGTGAAACGATATATAGTATGATTGATAGCCTCAAAAGTACGCCTTTAGAACGGGTTAAATTCACACAATTTTTAGGTGAAAATATGAAATATAACTCAACTGCAGGCTCAATACGTATGGTTGAACGTGCGGCTAAAAAAGTTTCGGGTGAATTTTTGACTTTACCAGCACCACTATATATTTTGAATGACATCGTTAGACAGGGACTATATTCTGAACCTTCCCTGCAAAATACACTGGCTGTAGCAAATAATATGGATGCGTTAATTACCGGCTTGGGTACGTTGCGCTCACTGGAATCTATTCCAATTTGGTGCAACAATCTAAATGGCATTTTCCCAACTATCAATTTCCGTGATATTGCTGGGATGATTTACGGTCGCCCATACGATATTCATGGCCATTTTTTGAATCAAGATGATGATAAAATTGTTGGCCTACCCGTTAATCAAATTATGAAAGTGCCAAGACGTATCTGTTTGGTGCGTGGTAAATCAAAATCTCGACCCGTTGTCGGAGCACTTCGCGGCAAACTTATAACAGATATGATTCTCACTGAAGCTATGGCTTATCGCATTCTCAACGAAGAAAATTTGTAATGACAATAAAAAAGCAGTTAAATGATCAATGTCATTTAACTGCTTTTTTATTCAAGTTATTTAATTATTAATGAAATACCATACCACCATCAACGATAATCGTTTGACCAGTGATATAGTTTGAATCATCCCCTGCTAGGAAACTAACAACATTAGCCACATCTTTGGCTTCACTCAGACGGCCCAATGCGATACCATTAGAGAATTGCGCCATGCCCCATTCATCATCCTTACCCGCATTTTGTCCAACTTCATGAGCAATATCCCACATCATAGGCGTCTTGACAATACCCGGTGCAAAAGCATTAACGGTAATACCAAACTCTGCTAGTTCTTTAGCTGTTGTTTGCGTAATGCCACGAATAGCAAATTTAGTTGAACCATAAACCGTTAGATTAGGATTGCCTTCAACACCTGCTTGTGATGTGGCATTAATAATTTTACCGCCATGTCCTAATGCTTTAAAGGCCTCGGTAGCAGCTTGTGTGCCCCAAACGACACCGTTGACGTTAATTCCCCATGTCCAGTTCATATCGTCCTCCGTAACCGCCATGATAGGGGTTGTTGGTGCTACACCAGCATTGTTGATGATAACGGAGAAATCACCAAACTTTGCTTTTGTTGCCTTAACAGCTGCAAAAACCTCATCACGCTTTGCGACATCAGCTTTAATCGCGATAGCTTCGCCACCTTGTTGATTAATCTCGCTTGCTACCTTTTGCACTTTATCTAAATGACGACCAACAAGTGCCAACTTAAAACCATCCTTTGCCAATCGTTCTGCAATCGCTTGTCCTATGCCTTGTCCAGCGCCTGTTACTAATGCTACTTTTGTCATAATCACATATCTTCCTTATTTTTTTATATCTACACTTAACAATATACGCCGTTTTGTGAAAAAGTAAACATAAATCGTTAAACAATTTTACCCTTGCTAACTGCCATTGGTATAAAATAAAACTATTAGTATTTACGGGAGACATATATGTATTACATTGATGGTCAATTTTATCAACTGGGATTAAAACAAAAAATAAGTTTTTTTATTGTTTCCCTCGTCATTAATTCCTTCGGTAATGGTTTAAGTGTTGCATCCGATATGGGATCTGCCCCTTGGACTGCTGGTGCTGCTAACTTAGCAAATCTAACTGGCTGGCAAATCGGAATTTTTCTAGCTCTTTTTGCCATAGCAGTTGCTTTTCTCAATATGTTTCTAGCCATGAATTTCAATTGGCCTAGACTACTGGGAAATGTGGCTTTTGGCCTATCATTTAGTTTTTTGGTTGGCTTGTTTTCTTCACTATTTATTAATTTAGGGATACATACCTTGCCATGGTGGTTACGTTTGCCGATTGATTTCTTTGCTATTTGGAATATAGGTGTTGCCATCTCAATTTATCAACGTGTGAACTGGGTTTTGCATCCCCTTGACGATTTGACAAACATTCTACGTTTTGATTACTTTCACGGCAATGCTTCAAAAGCACAGATGAGCAATTTCATAGTAGCTATTGCTATTTCCTTAATCACATTTTTATTTACACACCAGTTTGTTGCCCTTGGTATTGGTACAATTGTCTCGTTTCTTTTCCAAGGTCGTAATATTGCCTGGGCTGATAAATATATTTTTAAACACCTGGTTCATGGCGATGTTCGAGGCAATTAAAAAAGTGCTTGGGTATAAAACCAAGCACTTTTTTAAATATATGGGCTATTAAATTTTGTTTTAGCAAAGGTGAGCCATAACGAAAAAATAATACTGACACTTACAGGAATCCACCTGATTAAATTATAACTCGAACTCGCCTTATCAATATGAAAGATAATAACTAAGGCAGCGAAAGCAACATAACATCCCATTGGTATCAGCTGCCACCAACCAGAAAACCCAGCATCATGCAGACGACGTGTGTATAACGCTATATTGGGTATGAAGACAATCACTGCAATGATTGCGGAGACAACAATTAAAAATGACACCGTACCCATTAACGGTGAGCTCTCGGTTGCCACATTACCCCGCTTGCCAAAGAAAGTTCCTAATCCTGCAACCATAACAACAACACACATTAAGCATAAATAGATTACACCCCAAAACCATGTCACCCAATTAAAAGCACGCTGTGAACTGGTCCCCCGAAATGTGGCGTATCTTTTAAAAAAATCGACTAATGCTGCCCAAGCTGTCATATTAATCCCCCATAAAACTCAATTCGTTTTGTCCATTCTACCATTGGTTTATTTTGATAACAATAAAAAAACGGCGACAGCCGTTTCCAATATTATGACATAAATATCTTTTTTGTTGCTTGTTTTACAGCCCCATTATTAAGAACAGCGTAAGTAATCAAAACCTGAATTGGGAAAACAATGACGGATTTGACAAACCTTGGCCCTAACAGAGTCATAAAAGTAGTCATATTATGCACATGGGAATACATGATAAACAGCCACACTGTATTTAAAAAGATGTTAACAACAAGGGTTATTACCCCGACAACTAGGATAATACGCAGCCAACCAACATAATCTTGTTGATAATAACCTAATGCATAAACTAACGCACTAAAGACGGCTGATACCGTAAATCCGATAAAAAAGACACTCGTGGGGTTAACAATTGTAATATTAACGACATCTAATACCAACGCAATCAACATCGTCCACAAAGGCCCATACCATTTGGCGATAAGGGATATGGCAATAAACACAAAGCCCACTTTAATAACATTCGTACCAATCGTCAGCTTACCCAAGACTAAATCTAATCCCATCAGTAATGCTAAAACGACTAGTTGACGACTATCTAACTTCGGCAGGGCCCACTTATTGGTAATCCCTGATACTTTTTGAACAAACATTGTTCTGAACCTCCTATTGGAGTGTTCACCGCAAATATATTTTGGTGAATGTGACAGTTGCATCGCACGTTTTCAATATCGAAAACATTTCGTTGAAGGCCCACATTCCGTTTCCTTCACACTTAACGCACAACTATCTACCCCGTTTTATTTGTCTCTTGGACTCGTTTATTGTAGCACTTTTTAATCCGAACAATAGAAATAATTAATTCCCATTTCACGCAAACCAACTATTTACAACACACAAAATGTTAAAATATTGAGATAAGCTACACTACCAAAAGTTACATATCAAAGGCGGTAACCATGACAAACAATGCTATAGAAAAACCACGTATTACAATTACCAATGTCATTTGGTGTTATGATGCTGTCAACCAAGCCATTAAGCTATTGCTCATCAAACGTGCAGATACGCCGTTCCAAAATTTTTGGGCTCTGCCAGAAACCTGGCTGCGCGTAGATGAGAGCGCTCATGAGGCCACATTACGCTTAGTTAGAGAAAAGCTAGGGCTTGATTTACCCAATATTCACGCTGAGCAACTCGCAACATTCACTGAGCCAGACCGATCACCTGGTGAACGTGCGCTATCGTTAAGTTATATGACTTTTCTACCAGTCGAGCCTCTGCTAACACCTGGCCCAGGAGCAACAGACGCCCAATGGTTCACATTAAAAAAACACAAATCTGGTTTATTTCAGTTTAAGTATCGCGAGCTGTTATTTCGTACGCTGTTAGCTGATGACTATATCACACACAACGACCCGCAACACCGACTCGCGTTCGATCATAACTGGATACTCACTGTTGCTACGCAACGAATTGTGAACAAACTGGATTACCAGCCAACCATCTTGTTAATACTTGGACCCGCATTCACTTTAAAACAAGCCCGACAAGTCTTTGAAATTTTTGGCAAAAAAGAGCCTGATAACTCAAACTTTCTTAGAAACCATCAAAATATTTTGATTCCGGTAGGTTCAAGTAGTCAAAATAAGCCTGGTCGGCCAGCAAAAAAATATCAGTTGCTTATTGATTTATTATAGTGTATAGTTCTCCTTAATCAATAAAAGTAAAATTAACTTTTATTAGCATTGGAAGGAGAGATTTTGTCATGGACAAATCTAAACGTCTGCTACTTATCGTTGGCACAGCTTGGATGATTGATGCTCTGGACGTCGCTATACTGTCATTTATGATGCCACTCATCAAAACAGAATGGACATTAAATGAAACGCAACTCGGCTTAGTCGGTGCAATGACTTCATTTGGCATGTTGATTGGGGCATTACTTTGCGGTAAACTGTCTGATCGATTTGGTCGTAAGAAAATACTAATGGGGACACTTATTTTGTTTTCGCTTAGTAATTTGGCGCTCGTTTTTGCACCAAATGTCACTTGGTTCATGGCGATTCGTTTTATTACTGGTATAGGTCTCGGCGGTGAATTGCCTGTAGCTGCAGCACTAATTGCCGACCGCTATACTGGCACAAAACGTTCACAAATGCTCGTGCTGAGTGATAGTTTTTGGGCTTATGGCTGGATTTTAGCATCCCTAATTGCTTTCTTTGTCATCCCACACTTTGGTTGGCGAATTGCTGCACTACTTACAGTAGTATTGGCGTTGTACGTTTTCGTCTTACGAAAACATTTGCCCGATGATGCGATTATCCACAAGCAAAATACTGCTTCTTTCCGACAACTCTTCTCCCCAAAACACAAGTGGCCTTTAATTATGCTAAGTTTGGTTTGGTTCATTGTGATGTTGACCTATTATGGTATTTTCCTATGGTTACCTAGCGTGCTTGTTTTACGTGGTTTTTCAATTGTCCATTCGCTAGGCTACACACTTGCTATGAGTATCGCACAGCTACCCGGCTATTATTTAGCAGCGCATTTACTGGCTAAAATGAACCCTAAAAAACTACTCATCGGCTATCTTATGGGAACAATTTTAGCTAGCCTGATATTTGGATTGGCCAATAATGTTCCCATTATTTTAATTGCCGGCGCGGCATTATCATTCTTTGATTTAGGTGCTTGGGGCATCCTTATCGCCTTAACACCTAGCCTCTTCCCACACGCTATTCGCGGTACTGCAATGGGTTCAGCTCAAGCAGTTGGCCGCTTGGGTGCCGTGATTGGCCCATTCTTAGTCGGCTGGTTACTTGATATTAAAGTAGGTATTGGTGGCGTCTTTAGTCTATTTGTATGCTTATTGTTAATTGCCATTATCATTATGGCTTTCGGTATCAAAACTAGAGTCGACAATTTCGACAACTGATAACCACTTGCAGACTCATGCCCATAATAAAGAGGTCGCAATTAAAAAAGATCGTCAACATCATAATAGTTGATGATCTTTTTTTAATGTCATGCGACTGTGCTATGGCTTAATGTAGGCAAAGCCTTGATGTTGTTTGTTCACCAACTCTACAACGCCAGATGGTACGATACGACTCTCGGCTTGTACTTGTTTTGGTAGTATTTGTCGTTGCTGTAATGAATTGTTGCAAACCGCAACATCGATGCCTCGTCGATATAAGTCAGTTAAATTGATGTCGGCGTCTTGGCGTACCTGCGTAACCGCCTCACCATTAACCAACAATTCAATTATCCCGTCATCATGACTTTGCTGCCAATGTTCATATAAGTGTGACAGATTAGATAATACGGTTGGCCACTTGTTTGTTTCATCGATATGCACGATCACGTTCATTTTATTTTCCTACGCCTTTTTAAAGCAGTATAGCACTTATCCACGAAAATTGTTTAATACAAGTATGTGCTTTGGTTGTCGATGTTCTGTCATATGAAATGACTTTTCAGAGGTACTAATCTCACAACACAATACTTTCTAGCCTGCTTTTAGCAACTGGGTGAAAGTTTTTATTTGACTTATTAATTATAAATATTGGTCCTTCCAACAAAGAACTGATATAATCAACTTCTACTAGTGTCATTAATAACGTCTTGTGGTTTTCATTTTCAGATACTGTGCTCTCAACTATCGAATGGCTGTTGTATTTACGATTAAATCCTTAAGTGACAGTATAGTGTATACTTTCTTAAACTGACCTTTTTCCAACACTCTCTTAATGAATTTTTAAAAAGGTACATATGATGTCTATGACTGCTGAACGCATCAAACTATTACGTGAACAAAAAACTAACCCAACAAGAATTAGCGAATAAAATGAAATCCTTAAGAGTAACCATCGCTCGTCTAGAATCAAATCAAGTTGCCGAATCTCTTGCTTTGCTATCATAAGACTATTTCACTTCACAAACAGCTCAATCATAATATGAAAAAATCTATTCAAACAGCTGACTATAGCCAAGACTATTAGAAAGAAGTGACATTTGCTTATATCATATTTGACTCATTCTTCCAATACTTTATGGATATTAAAGAAACTATTTTCCAAAAAATAAACTTTACATTATTAATTATGATTTGATTTATTGTTAAATTTATTTTCAAAACGGTCATTATTTATTAAAGAAGAGATGACTGTAACATAAAATAAAAAGCAAATACTAATTTGCTAGTATTTGCCCTATAAAATAATATTATTTAGTCCAATCTGATGGAGTGAATAACAAATTCATAGTAAATTTAGGATTTATCGTAGCTGTTAATTTATCAGTAACAGTTCCGTTATAATTGAATGTTGCACTATTTGAATATGCGCCACTTGTGTCCTTAGCACTAAGCATTCCATTTTTGTTGGCTAACTGTGTTGATGTTGCGCTTGAAAAATCACTATTAATCGATCCACCAGTGATTAAATTGGTTGAAACATTCGACCCTGATGTATCAGTGGCAGTAACTTTTCTTGTGAAATTTGCATTCAATGAACTAATTGATGAAAGTGGTACAGAATCATTTTGTTTGAAGGAATTAACTTTAAAGCTTACTGGACGACCAGAATTGTTAGTAATATTATATGTGGGTGATACAATATTTTTGTCTGTTTGAGTGTTATAAAAAATTGTTGCAGTATCTAACGTTACGTTAATCCACTTATCTGAACCTTCTGGAATTGGTGCTACTGGGTCTGTGTTATCTGCACCCAAAGTGCCGTTTACAGTAACATCCGCATTATTAGTGCCATCTGATATTGTAGTGGCATTTACAACTGTTGTCCCTACAGTACTTACGCCTAGTATTGCAACAACACCACTTACAATAGTATTTCGTAATATTTTATTCATCTCATTCTCCTTCTATATTCTTAGTCCTGCACAACAATTTTTACAGCTGTTGATACCTGACCTTGGGCTTTTGAAGTTTTAGCATTATAAAGTTTGAAATTAGCTTTCCCAGTGTAATGACCAACTTTCAAAACTTTATCTAACTTGGCATTTTTGACTTCATAACCTGGTTTTATAGCTCCCGACGAATAAATAGTCATGCCACTATCTAAGTTAATTGTGACGGCAATGGGATAAGCATTATTTGCTGGATTCTCAATGTACATATCGCTGTACGCTGTTTTCTGATTGGCATTGATCTCAGGGTTAATAATCATTTGAAATTTACTCTTATTAACCGCTGATTGAGCAGAACGCGCTAACTGACTCTCATTCATCTTTGATGCATCTTTTTCAGAAGGCAAAAAATCACCAGCTATAATTTTTGTTTTCTTCGTTATTCTTTCTTGACTGTTTAAATAAACCAATGTTAGTCCACCAGCAATCATAAAAGCCATTAATAATAATAGTAAAAGCCAAATTAATCTACGCTTTTTCTGCTTATCTTGAGGCTCTTTATTGTTTTCCAAAACGTTTTTTACTCCTTTATTGTGTAAAGTTTAGTCTCATTATATAATTAATTACTGCCTTGTTTTTGCTACTAATTGCTCCCCCATATTGACCAATTAAATTAAACTTACTGCTTCCCTCAAAGGGCGAAACGTTAAATCTTGTTTTTTTGCCAGATTGGACAAAAGGCATTTCAATACCGTCGGTATTTTTCAACGCTAAGTACAAAGGATTTGGTTCTGTCGTTGTTGCTAAGTTTTCTACTAAATTAATATTGCTATCGCCACCTGATATAGCTGAAATTCCAAAGTCTGTATCAAAATTTGAATGGTTCACCACTTCATAACTACTGTTAGATGTAAACATATCGTTATTTAATGCCAAAAATGCCATATTTGTGGGAACCGTAATATTCAGTAGTGATTTAGGCACCTCAATAGACTTGGATATCCATTGAGATGAAGAACTACCAGTAGCTGATGTAACATTTATTTTTAAATAAACAACATAGTTTCCAGCATTTATCTGTGAAACTTGACCTGTATCATTTTCAAATATACCCTTATATAGAGCTGATTGTGAATTTTCTATAATAGATTGATTGTCTGAACTTGTAATATCTCCATCTATTTGTGAGTTCTTGTAAATTTTGTATTGTGTACTCACATAAGTATAAGGAACATTGACACCAAGACTATTAAATAAAATTTCACTAACTAGTGGATTATTATTAACATGGCTACTAATCACGGCTGTTGGAATAATTTTAGGATAATAAATTACTCTTTTAGTATTAGATGGAAATAAAGAATCTGTTAGGTTAAAAGCATTCGCAGAAGCATCCCGTGTTGTTTTATTCGAATTAACGTACGAATCGAGAGAGTATGCGGTCTGTGTTGTTGGTGTAATCTTTGGCGAGGAAGTAAAAATACCATTTGTGGAAGATGTATTTTCAAAACTAATTTTAGATGGGTCTGATGTAGTAAAGTTTGTATATAATCCGCTCGCTTGATTGCCAAATTTCCCGTTCCCAGTAGCATTGAATGAAGAATTTTTTGCCATGTTTATATTTGAGCCAACACTGTTTGTCATTGTAATGTCATAGGCAGTGTTTGTAATGTTTAACTGTGATGAATCTGCCATATCAATGCTCAATCTCTTACCATATGAAAACAAAGGTTTACTTGTTTGAATATTAACTTTAGCATTTTTCTGTAAAGTCATATTAAAATCATTTCCACTTGCGGAGTTCCATAGTAATGCAGTAGCATCATTAGTATTATGGATTATATTAGTTATACTGTCACTGCCAAATACTAAATTTGCGCCTTCCATAAATTCTTGCCCATAACTGCCAGGTATAGCTGAGAAGTTATTTGTCCCTGTCATTGTAACTATGGTTCCTGCATTATAATTGCATATCGGTTGAGCACCATTCTTTCCATAGTAAGTTACATCATGAATCGTCAAGTTAGCTTGGTAAGATGTGCCCAGTAATATGCCATAATACGTTTGTCCAAATGAATAGTCACTACTACCAAAAATTAAATTACTATAGGTTACATTATACCCATTCTTAGTCAGCAGATAGCCAGCAGTTCCAGTTGTATAGTTTGTACCAGTATAGTGCATAGAATAGCCATTACCATCAACGACAACATTGGATTGAATTTTGAAGGAATCATTTGCTGTATATGATATATTGTCTGTTAACTTTATATGTAGTGTCTCAGAAGAAGACAAGGTCGCGCCATTATTGAGAGCCGAGGTTAATTCCGATGAAGTACCTACTGTATAAGGGTTAGCAGCAGTTCCAGTTCCATTAGCACTCACAGAATATTGTATAAAACACGAAAATAAACAAAGCCAAATAAATAAAAGTATTTTTTTTATCAAATCTCCCCCTTCTTTCTTGTATATAAATTTTAAAATTTATTGATACAATAATTCTCTTTAATGCTGATTATAACAAACTTGTTATTAAAATGCTATTTTTATTAGCCTAACGATCGTTTGATATCTACTGACATTTTATTCCACAAAAAAACGCAGTATCAGATTTTAAAAATCTGATACTACGCTTAAATATTACTGGAGAAGAAGGGAGTTACTACACCCCTTATATATCAGCATTCATGGCGGTTTTTACTACTTTGTTTCCCTAAATATCTAACTTTGCCAATATGTTTCCAGTTTCATCACTGGCTCTCTTTGTAATATCGCTATAAACATCTAAAGTCATCGATACGTCTGCATGACCTAAATATGTCTGTACTTGCTTCACGCTTGCGCCTTGATCGAGTGCTAGTGTTGCCCATGTATGACGCAACTTGTGCATAGATAAACCAACCGCAACATTATACTTATCACTAACATCATGTAGCCACTTATTTGGTCTCATGACTTGCAACGTATTCCCATTATTGTTGAATACATAATCATCCCCACTTCTATGGTTACTGACTTCATACCAATCAGACATTACAACTAACATCTTATTATCAATTTTAAGGGTTCGCCTACTGGTTTGGCTCTTTGGTACTTTTATATAGGTACTACCATTTAAGCCACGCCCTAACGCTTGCATAATACTGATATAACCATTGTCAAAGTCTATATGTTGCCATTGCAAGGCGAGTAGTTCCTCGGTTCTCATCCCCGTGAATGCACCTAATCTAAGTAGCGTATAGGCTTGCTGATTAATGTATTTGTATTGGCTATCCAACACATCTACAAACGCCTTGAACTCGTCTACATCCATAAATTGCTTAGGCTTATGAATCTGCCTCCGTTCCTTTGGCATATCTATTTTGGTAAATGGGTCTACATCAATCATATCCATACGAACTGCAATATTTAATAATCGTCTGAAATAACCTGTTATCTTTCGATAATGCAATATTTTTCCTTGCATTGTGTTAATATATCGTTGTAAGTCCAATGGCTTAATATCAGTTACTAATATATCGCCCCACTCGGGGATGATATGGATGTTAAAAACGTTCATTGTTTTATTGAGCGTACTTTCTTCCACGGTATGCTGATAAGTACCTAGCCACATATCGTACAACTCTTTGACACTCATGATGTCGGGAGTTGTTTTTTTATTGTATTTGCTCTCGCCATTCTCAAATAACACACTCTCATTATTAAACCATTGTTGCGCTGTTCTTTTACTCTCAAAACCTCGCTTTTTAATTCTGATTTGCTGATTATCACTCATCAGGTAGCCGTCTACCTGCCACGTCTTGCCGTTCTTTGTATCTATTTGTTGTACTTTCATAATTTACCCTTACCAGCAAGTAAGCAATGATTTAGATAAAATAAAAAAGCATGTTCACACGCTTTCATTATTCCACACTGTTTTATTGTCTGGCTCATGCTTAATACTTTCTTAAACTCCTAATCATAGTAATGTCTCACGGCTTCATCTATTTCATCACGATCATAGCGTAACCCATGCGCTGTTGGATAGGCTTTGACTTTACCAGTTTTAACATACCGCTTGATGAAAGTA
This sequence comes from Leuconostoc citreum, assembly GCF_007954785.1. NCBI lineage: Bacteria > Bacillati > Bacillota > Bacilli > Lactobacillales > Lactobacillaceae > Leuconostoc > Leuconostoc citreum. The sequence goes on from NZ_CP042410.1 coordinate 1,627,790, forward strand.
TTATCCGCTACACTAATATATTGATGTGCTTGATTACGTTTAAGCCACTTTGGCCATAACTGGGGATGTTCTGTGTTTGAGGTCATCTAGTCTCCTTTCCACAATTCAAGTATCAATTTATTTACATAACGCTCAATGCCGTTAACATTGATGTACTTAACTGCCAATGCCAATGCTAACCTGCCTTTGTACACTAGGTGCATGCTCATTGACTGGGCTACATAAACATCAAAGCGTTTTGAATACTTGTTTGCATTCACATTAGCGGTTCTCTTACTAGCCATGGGGTGGGTTTCCTGATAGGCTCTAGTCTTATTGCCGTGCGTTGTATAGCTCAAAACATAGTTGATAGCTCTACGATTGGTTAGCTTTCGTCTGACCAACTCATCCATAACAAGGTTGAATACGTACACATAAAACATAGTGCTTTCTTTTTCTGCATAGGTTTTTTCTGGTCTCGGCAACCTATTCATATAATCTTGAATATCCATAAAAACTTCCTTACTAGTAAAAGCCAACCTCTACATTTTAATGTTCATAAGCTAAACTCTTGCAAACACTACATTTAAGACAGCCACACTGTACACCTTTTTATATTTTATTCATCAAAACAAACCTTAAAATACCTTTATAACAGTTTTTAAACGTGATTATTGCTATTTTAAAAGATGTCATTTTGTTCAGTTTTGTCTACCTATTCAACGCCCCTCAATTCCAGTTCGGCCTCAAATTTAACTTGGGCACTACGTGATTTTCGTTCTAATTGCTGATACTCTGCCCATATCTCTTGTAACTGCTCTTGTAACTGCTCTTGTGACGGTTCACGCTTAGTAAAATCACTAGCTTCAAATCGTTCAACGTTGTAACCAATCGTGTTCAACGTCAACTCAAGCATGTCTACTTTGTTTCTAGTGAGTTCTAACTGGTGTGCTGTCATAACGTCATGTGTTTCTTGATTATGATTAACTTGTTCAAGAAACTTGATGTGTCTACGTTGTTCAAAAATATAACCAATTAATGCTATAAATATAATTCCGATTAAATAATTCATTTCATCCCCTTAACGACTGCGCCATATTGTCACACTCAACTTTTCCAGTCCTTGCTTAATCGCTTCAATCTGACAAAATTCGCCAAAACTGATACTAATATCATCTGTCTTATTTTTCATTAAATCTTTGTAAGCCGTCATGCACTTATAATAAAAATCTGTATTCATAATTCCTCTTTTCTTTAGCAAATTGACTTTAAAATACTTTTAATTTACCTATGATTGACTTTGCTAAAACGCTGTATCTCTTGTGCCACAAACCTTACAGCTAAATAATTGACTTTCTCGACCTTTTCTCGAAGTCCTTATATATACGTATATATATTGTTTATTCTAGTAACTTCAATAAAAAGTCAATAACATCAATAACCTTTATACACCAATGGTTACAAGCATTTTTTATGTCAATAATATCTCTATAAAACATCTGTTTAACGTCAATCTATATACTTAATATCCAAAAATCGCTTAGTTGCTTTGCCGTGTTCATCATCTAAACTTGAAATAGTCACACTTTTTGAACTTTTAATACCTAAATGTTCCATACGACTGTAAAATGTATTGCGGTTTATTGTTTCTTTCATACCCATATCTTCAACATCTCGACTAAATTGCTGATACATATACTTGGCTGTTGGTCGCCTGTCTTTGGCTTCCTCCGTATGTTCATCTAGCCACTGTGAGACAATATCAGTGCTCTTTAGCCATTCTGCTGTGGCTTTCTGGACGTTTTCGGGGATGTTTAACGTCTTAGCTCGCTCTGCGTCCATAAATAGCTTAATGACCTTACGTGTAAAAGCTGGGCGTTCGTCTAATAGCTCGGCTTCATCAAAAAAATCACTCTTGCCGTCTTTGGTGGTGAAGCCTTTGCCTTGCGTTGTGACTACCAACGGTCTGCGATCTAACCCACTATCACGTTTTATGTTAGGTAAGTCATTAGCTGAAAAGAATAGTGTGGCATAATTGACGATACTAAACGCCTGCACACCTTTAGATTCCACTTCAAATCGTTCTTTCCCACTCACGGCTAGTTTTAAGTTTTCAGTGTTAGGCATGTAGTAAGATGGTATATCACTGCCGATATTGGCATATTTACCAACTAGCCCCACCGTCTTAAATTTATCCCCAAAGGCCTGCAAACTTAATTCACTCACATTACCACTATATATTTGCTGTCCTATATAAGTAAGCGCCGACCCTTTGCCGTTACCACCTTTACCGTACAAAATGACAAAGTTTTGAAAGGGCAAGTAATTACGTTTAAAGCCATAGCCAATAAACTTGTATAATAACTCTGCATTTTCATCTCCTAACAGTCGGGTAAAAAACTCGTCTGTCTTGGGTGTCGGTAAATCTTTATCACTGACTGGATAATCTAACCCACCTAAAGCATGGTACTGTGGTGCGTTTGGCTTAATTTCTAACGTCCGCATATCCAATGTGCCATTAGTAAAGCTAACCATATAAGGCTTATCGGTAAAATCGATATAATCAGCCACATCTTTTACTGTGATTACTCGGATTAAATCCACAATATTTTTGACTTGCTTAGCACTCGTTAGCTTTTTATGCTGTTTTAATAGCGTAGCCACTCTCGAACTTAAGGCATTGTCTGCCTGCTTAACATTCTTGTACCGTTTCCAATACTGACCATTAAACAAATAACCCGCTAAATTGTTGTTATCTGTATAAAAATGCGTTTCCATCGCGACATATTCAGCTAATCTTTCAACATTAACTGTCGTCTTGTTGATTTCTCCCGCCTCGTTATACTGTACATCTAGCCAACTCGGTACTTTGTTCGTAACTGTCGGCATTGGTGCTGTATCAATCTCTGCCATAGCTATTTATCCTCATTCTTTTACGTTCCTCACGCTTTCTTGCACTCATATACACCCTGCCTAGTTCATCATCAAGTAACGGTTCATTACTGCGTTCATTGGTAATTTGTAAAATGTCGTAAATACTTTTTGGTTCAACATCCAAAGCAAATAAATACCCTGCTAAACTCATCGCTTGGTCGTTGCGTTGTCCTGTATCAAAACCATTTTTAACCATTAACCAACGGTCTATATTGCTGTATCTGGTCGCTTTATGGTTACTTGGCGTATTTGTACTACCGCGATTGTTTGCGATCTGATACACCCACTCTGGCGCTTGCTGTATCGTCTCAAAAGGGGTAATTGCTCGATATGGTTGCTGATTGATAACACTGGGTGCAACAATTACCCCATGTTTGTTAGTCAAAAGGTCTACACCTTGCAAGGCGCTGACTTTCTCTGCTGGCTTAGTCTTGCCCTCGGGGATGAGATAAAAAGCGTGTAGTCCACCACTGGCTGTCCGTTCAACATAAGTGTCTTGGATAGTCTCTGGGTTGATGTCGTGCGACTTAAACCATGCGCTAATGCTTTTCATACCATTGTGTTTATGCTTATCAATATCAACCACAATTAAATTACTCCGTGACAAGTCAATTCCCACATTGCGGTCTTGATACTCTGGATGTGAATTTATCCACTGGCTCAACTCATCCCCATTGTTAAAACTGTTATTGTACCCACCGCTGACTGCATTGTGCTTCTGATTAGGTAATGCCATGAACACATAAGCGCCTGCCTGTTGATATTGTTTGATTTGTTCCCACTTAGCTACTGTTACACCCTGCCTTTAAGCGTTTGCAGACGTGTCTCAACTTCATTAAGATCAGTCCCTATCCTTAATATCATGCTAATCAGTTTTTGTGGCTCGTTCTGGTATCTTGCTAGGTTTACAAGGCTCTTAGCACTCATTACACTTTCTAAGGCGTGATTAACCGCTACTCGTTGTGATTGTGTCATGTTTAAGCCCTCGCAAACCTTTCCTCATGCTTCAACAAAGCATTAATGATTGTCTGTTGACTGTTCACGCTTTTCTGTAACGTGTTCACGGTCTCCCAAAACTCATTACTTGTGACAATAAGATACATGCCACCATGCGCTTGGCGGTTACTCCCGATTAAATACCCACGTTTACGCAAGTCTGCCACAATATCACTCACACGCTTTTTATTAATCTGCAATAAGTAAGCCAACTTCTCCAATGTAATTGCTTGCGCTCGTCCTGCGGGTAGCGTATCGAGTATCTGCTGTTCAATGTTTGATAGATTTTCAATATCTTTCATTTATTGGTACCTCGCTCTGAGTTCCTAAGCCAATCTTTGAATTTCTGATCGTTGACTGGCTTAACAGTTAGTGTCCCCATGTCCATAACAAGCAAGGGTTCACTAGAAAGCGAATTAATATAATTAACCTGTTCAATGCTTAAACTTAGTTTTGTGTTTTTATCCTCATCCATGTTAAAATGTGTATAGCAAAAGCCATGATATAGGCGTTTGTGGTCGGTTATCACTGTTTCCTTGGTCGGGGATGTGATAGCTTTTTTTGTGCCCTTTTTCATGCTTTGCTGTCCTTTCTATTTAGTTACTTGAAATAGTTCACGCTCAATGGCGGTAATATCATAAATCACAATTTTGTCATGCTTGTATCCTGTGATCAGTCCTTGCCGTTTCCAACTTTTAACTGTGCCTAGGCTCACGTCAAAATGTTCTGCCACTTTCTCGGCTCGTTTCCAAACATGGTGCTTTTGGTCTAACTTGTCTTTCAAGTCGCCTACTTCATCCAATATTTGCACACCCAATTCTGAAAATTCTTCTCTTAATTCATCATTCGTTACTGCCATATCATCCTCTAACAATTAACCTTGTTGTTGCTCTGTCTAACAACTCATAAGCCTGCATGATTTCAAATTGTGCTTGTTCGTTACCTGCTACCCTGTCACTATTAGCAATGTCAACCAACGGCTTATACATGCGCTCTAACGTTCTCACATATACATTGCTCATGCTTTGCGTTTCTCCTTTAATCCATCCCCAACGACAACGCCCACCAGAAAGGCGCTACCTACTACAAATACAAGCCCGATAACTTGTGCTAACCATAATGCCATGCTTATTCCTCCTGCTCTGCTTGTGCTTGATTTTCTAAACCGCCTTGCACATTCTCGTTATCTTCCAAACGGTCGTAGTACTGGAGTTGCATATCTTCCAAGTCTTTCAACATGCCAATGACTGTTGGTGTTGTGATATGGTCGCCTGCTTTCAAGCTATCAGCTAATGCGAGCGCTAATGTTTCTTGCACATCCTCGAGAGCGCTATTCGTGTCCTTGATAACTTCTGCTTCATTAAAAAGTGCGTTTGATACTGTCATGATTATTTCTCCTATCTCGTTGCTTTTATAGTGGTTCACTCTTGCACTTAATAACCTTGTTTGTCTTTAAATGACCTTGCTTGTCTGGTATGATTAGTGTATATGTGGAAATCTTCTACATATAAATGTTGCTTTATTCTTCATTTGTTGTATTTATCATATATTTTGCAGTTTATTTCTGCAATGTGATTTACTTTTTCTTAACTTAGTTTTATTTTTAGTTAAGCTCTTTATATTTTTTTAATATTTAATCGAGGTGTTTTTATGTCTATTACTGCTGACCGTATCAAAGAATTACGAAAACAAAAACAGCTAACTCAACAAGGGTTAGCTGATAAAATCGAGGCGTCACGAGATACAATAACTAAATATGAAAATGGACGTAGAATTCCAACATTAGCCATGATTTCATTGATTGCTGACGTTTTAGATACCACAGTGGACTATTTACAAGGTAAGACAGACAACGCGCTTAAAACGTCTCACAATGGCTCTAATAATGGGGATGAACAGCCCCTGACCGACGCACAAAAACAAGTTGCCTATTTTATTGACCCTAGTGCTACACAGGAAGATATAGAACAGATTAAAAAACTTGTTGAGATAGCCAAACTTTCTAAACGTCGTTTATGAGGTAGATCATGTATGACAGAAATAGAAATTTATATAGACAAATTTCCAGATTACCTTTTCTATGGCATAGAAGTGGAACATCCTTTGTATTATGGCGAAGTAAATAAAATCAATGATAAGGTGTTCATTTACATCAATACACTACAACCAGAGTGGCGCCAATTAAATACTATTATTCACGAAGCTGGTCATGCCGAATTTAATATGTACGGTGACGATAAACGTTGGTCTATGTCAACCATGTTGGCGGAAAAACAAGCACAGTATGTTTCAAAACATTTTAATATTTAATAGCTCCACTTATTACACTCGCAGATGATAGCAACTTACAACTTATCAGTTTGTTACACTAAAAAACATACAAAAGGCTCAATCGACTTTATGCAAAGAATTAAAAATATATTACATCACTTGTTACATCATCCGAATACAATGCCTTGGATAATTATTAGCACGATGGTTGCCATTATGGCTACTTACAATACCGTTATCAGATATGGTTTATCCGCAAAAATGCTATTACGCGTTTTAATTATTTATCCTTTGATTGTCATATTCATATATTGCTTACGCACTTATATTACACTGCCTATCTCTTTAAAACTACACGATTATTTCCCTAGCATTATAACGAGGAAAGTGCCAAAAACCATAAGTGTACCTTTATTGGTTATTACATTCAACGTATCTATTATGATGATTTGGTTTACCGAAATGCATAGACAACTATATCCACAATTTGTATCAGGATACTTTGGTAACTGGATTAAAACATTTTTTGTTGCTGTACCTGTTTTCTTCTTTATTGTTCGTCCTAGTCTAATCACTATATTCAATAAGTTAAAAGAACTACACCCTTTATCTCATACTCTGGAACGATAAAACGAAAAAATAACTCGTTGTTTTAACGATGAAGCCAACTCTGTTGAATTGCTTCCCTGTTTAAGCTATGGGCGGGGATGACTAACAACAAACAACACGTGCCAGAACCACGTTAAAAGCACATAGGAGAGAAAAAAGGAATTTAATAATCACTATTATTAGCCTTTTAGTCGCCGTAGAATTTCTATACATTATGTATTTAGAAACGTTTGCTACGACGTCAACAAGCACTGCAAAAACATTCAACCTGTCAGAGGATAACCTCCAAGACGAAAAAGTACAAACATTACTTAAAAATCAAGGTGTTTACAACGGTTTGATTTCAGTGGGTATAATTTATTCACTATTCTTCACACACAACTACCACAACAGCTTACTTGCTATTATGATCTATATTATTTTAGTAGCTTTGTATGGTAGTTTCTCATCTGGAAATAAGTCTATATTTTTCAAACAAGGCACGCTGGCTGTCATCGTAGCAATTTTATTATTGATTAGTTAATTTTATAAGCACTCACAGAGTGCGTACATAAATATTTAATTACAAAGGAAAACTTATTTTGGATAAAATATTAAAAACAACGGATGATATGCTTGATTTTCTAAGCACAAAAAATATTACTTTAGGAACGTACGATGATAACAAAGTTTCCCAATTTTTAATTTGTAACACCTATTTTTTAAGTTAATATCATACAGAAAAAACTTTCAATTTGATAATGGACAATATTATCATCTATCATTTGATACATTAGTAGATCTATCTAATATAGATATGAGATTACGCTACATGTTAGTTCATTTTTGTTTAGACATTGAACACTGTATTAAAACAAAATTATTAAATGAAATTACTTTTCAAACAGAAGACGATGGATATAGTTTCTTAGCAAAGTACATAGCTTCAAACAATAACCCTTCTAAAATAAAGCAAAAAATTCTAACACAGATTAAAAGAACCAATTCCAAATTGTATGATAAACATCATGCTCAGCTACCCTTGTGGGTTGTCATATGTTCGAAATACCAGAAACAAAGCAGCGCACAACTCCGTAATTCTAAATAGTATTACAAACAAATCTGGTATCATACTTGACATAACACGTGCAAATTCATTAGCATCTGAATTAGTTATAAAGGCTAAAGTTTCAAGAACAGTTAGAAGAAAAAAATTAAGTATTTCAACTATTCACGACATAACTACTACTTTAGCGATTTATGATACATTTATAGAATCAGAAACTATGAAAGAAAGACGGTACAAAGAATTACTAAAAAGAGCCCAAAGGGAAAAAGAGTTATATGCCCAAAATGATGAAATAATATCTGTGTATAGGTATTTTAATCAAATCACTAATTATTTAATTGAAACGTTATGAAACGTATTGCAATGTAATGAAATATATTGTCATAGTAAACATATCCGAAAAACAATATTAATTTGTTTCTACGAGCTGACCCACATTGTGAGTTGGCTCTTATTTTTTTGCAATATTTACTTTTAATGTATTCCATAAAAATGATATGCACTATAAACTGCGGCATAAGTTTTCGTACTACATCTAAAGCGTCTTAATCTGTCAGGACGTTTTTTATTTGGTCTCATCGTATCACTGGGGATGTTTTACGTAATAATTCTCCACTCGTACAAAAACAAAATGTTGCAACGAAATGCAACGTTTTGCAACGCTAAATGTAACTTTTTTGTAACCAAGGTTACACGCTGTGGCAAAGTTTGTAACAGCTTCAGTAGCCATTTATAGCAACGATTGGAAGCCTGTTAATGTAGGTATTTGTTGGTATTGCCATGCTAGGATTCATGTTGGAAAATGTTAGAGTTTTTGCAACCATGCACACTAACATTTACTAACAATTTGGTAACTTTAACAGCTTATTCTGTAGTGATGGTTTTATCTATATTGCTAACGATACAAGCAATTTACCGTTTTTATACCCTATCTCATTAAAAAGCCACGCTCTAGTTAAAGGGCGTGGTTTTATTGTGTCTATTTTAAAGCCATATAAGCAGTTTTAAGCGTTGTTGATTATCAATGATACAAATAATATACCATTTTATATTTAAAACGCTGATTCCGCATTATTATCGACTGATTACATAAACCTTACCCCTTTTATACGTCGTCAAGTTCTGGGTATTCGGATATAATCTGATTTTTTATGGTTCGTCTAATTCTTTTTATTTGGGGATGTCCCTTTTTATGGTGTCCAAAATGTACAGATAATTTGCATATCTCATTCTCGAAATTAATTTACATTTGTAGTCTTACACAATTTACACCCCGCCCTCGTGTATCAGAATAGAGAGCGCTCACATATCGTCATCTTGTAAAAATGTTCAATTTTCAAAAGTTTTTTCTGTTAATTATGGGTGCCTGATTTACTGTTACATTAGCATTCTTTGTTGTAAAAAGTACCCGCTAAACCGACCCTATTTTACTTTCCTTTATTAGCGGGCGCGTCCGATTAACAAGAAAAAAACACTTTAGTAGTATTTAATTCATAAATATTACTAGGAGAAAAAACATGTTTATAATTGAATTAACTTACATCAAACCGATTGCTGAAGTTGAACATTTTTTGCCAGCTTATATTGAATACTTAGATAAGTACTATAAATCAGGGCATTTTATTATGTCTGGTAGAAAAGAACCACGAACAGGTGGCATGATTGTGGCTCAGGCCGAATCTTTGGAAGAGCTAACACAAATCTATAATACCGACCCATTTTTTATAAACAATATTGCTTCCTTTAATGTAACTTACTTTGTTCCTTCAAAATGGGCAGAACAAATGAATAGCTATTTGTCATAGTTTGTAACGCATGATAGCAACGATTAAATGCCTGTTAATGTAGGTGTGTCACATATGTAAAACAGGTCGCTATCACTCTGAGTGATAACGGATTCAATGTAATTGATAACGGCTAATTTATTGATTAGTTTTTCTGTAAACATTTTTTAAAACCAAAAGACAAGCCATAATGTAATGTGCGCTCGTCTACTGTTTATCCAACAAGATTCATCTTTAATTGCTGTACCAATATCCTAACTTCATCACGTGTCTTTCTAAACTGATTTTGAATAACCTCTTCTGTTCCTGTGGTGCTAGCCGGGTCAGTTAACGGCCAATGCAACCTTTTAATATTGGCTGGAGTAACAGGGCATTTATCATTGGCATCTCCACACAACGTAATAATATAGTCACAGTTAAATAAAAAATCGTTATCAATTAAATCGGACGTATGATTAGATATATCAACTCCCACTTCTGCCATAACACTTACAGCTCTTTGATTTAATCCATGTTGTTCAATACCTGCACTCTTAATTATCCAGTTCTTAGGCATAATATCTTTCGCAAACCCTTCTGCTATCTGACTACGGCAGGAATTTCCTGTACACAAAAAGTAAATTTTCATTAATCTATTCCTTTAAATTTATAAAATACTGTTGTACAACTAATTATACCTGATACTAAATAAATCCATATTAATAAACCTATTTTGGGTTAATAACTTAAAACTTATAAAGTGTAGCCCCAACCAGCGGGTTCCTATTTACGTCTTTTGTAATGTACATATAGCATGTCTTACAACAAAACATGCTAATAACCATAAATGTTTGTGCTACCCCTAAACGCCTATTTTTAGTTAGAAATGCCTTTATATCAGCATTCTATATGAAAAAATCACCTTTAAAAAATTTTTGATTTCTGCATTCGTAAGATTTCAGGACGCCACCTTGTGACGCTCCCCTCCAACAACCCAACCCCGGGTTTTTTTATAAAAACCAATATTAAGGGCATATGTACCTGATTTTTTAGTAATATGTCATACTTTTTTAGTGAACTGGTCAACTAATTGAACATACCTATAAATCCTAACGGCATTGGTAATTGCTTTATGTGAACCAAAAATTTCTACATTTTCACGAATCACTTATTGAATTTCAAATTATTTTTTTGTTTAGTTCTTTGAATTTGACAACAATCAATCTTCTTCCAATCATTCATCACGTTTCTTTATTACAAACAAAAAGCACTGCTTTTACTGCAATGCAGAATATCTTAAATGATTAAAACTCAAAGTTATGTGTTAGAGTCTTTAAAATGATGATGCCATTCAATTAATTTTACTCTTGGTCCTTGTAAATTAGTATATCAGACCTTTTTAAATAATGGTTTCATAATTATGGGTGCTAGTATCGTTGAAACAATTACGGCAACAACAAATTCTGCTGACGTATCATCATTAATAATCTGTGATGATATACCTATTTGAATAATTACAAGAGCCATCTCACCTCTAGAAATCATCCCCGCTCCTATTGCGTTTGCAACATTAACATTTAAACCTGAAAGTCTTGCTCCCCATAAAGACCCGATAAATTTGGTTGTAACAGCCAACACACTAAATATTATAATAGCTGTTAGCTTGTTCCCTAGTCCTTGAATCGCAACTTCAAGACCAATAGATCCAAAGAATACTGGATAGAAAAACCAATTACCAATTTTTGTACTTAAAGCACCTACCTTATCAGAAAAATTAAATTTTCTCAATACTATTCCTAAGGCAAAAGCAAATAAGGGCAATAGACTATTTATCCCTAATGCGCCTCCGCCTACAAAAACAGAGAATAACGTCACAGCAACCAAAGCAATTATATCATCCAACACAGCTGCTGAAAGTATAATTGCCCCCATTGAAGTCGCTAATTTCTTTTGTTCGGCTAGTACAGCTAATGTGATTGAAATAGACGTTGCAGAGAAAACAACCCCCGCAAATATAGCAGTTTGCATATTATATCCAAGCAATAGAAATGCAATCGGGAAAGCAATTACTGGTAATAGCACTCCCATGATTGCAATAAGCGAAGAGGCCTTAATATATTTTTTCATTTCTTTTACATCAGACTCTAGACCCGAATTTAACATTAACAAAAAAATACCTGTCTCAGCAAACAAGTGAATTAAATAGCCTGGTTCTACTACATTCAACAAACTAGTTCCTAAAATGATACCTGACAATAGTTGTCCAACAACTTCAGACAACCCAAACCAAGTGCCTATTTTCCCAAGTACAACAGTAACTATAACTAGCAAAAAAATTAATAGATATTCCATTATTTCTCCTAACATTTAAAAAGCCCCAAAAACAGCTAGTTCCCCGACTAACCATTCTTGAAGCTTACGCCCAACCGTTCAAATTTAATTACGTTTACTATAACATAATTTTGATGTTCAAATCAAATTTGATCATCTAGTTACATTTTTTTATTCCTGCAATTAATTTTTGTGATGTTCTAGCACAACTGAATTCATACTACTTTATCGGCTCACTCATTATACAATCTTGCCCGTGGTCGCTCTATCTTGCTGACTATGGCATTTAATTCGTTATTTAATGCCACAATATAGCTAGTTGGTGCTACTACATTATAGACTCTCCAAATGGTCTTTTTCGCGGTCTTTAAGCCTGTAAATCTCTTTTAACTCAGGTGTTAGCTTTGAGACTAAACACATCTAAGGCGCGCTTAATTTCACGTATAAACGGCTCGTTGTAACGTCTATATTGATTAGCACTATCTGGGTACTCATCCATAAAGTCCACTTGTACATCTATGCTCCCTGTAAAGTATTCACTTAGTATTTTACGATTAGTCCACTGGTTTGTCATAGTTACCTCTTTAATGAGCTGGTATTCTATGAATATTATACTGTATATATACAATTTAAATTAGTATATATGCTGATTATGTACCACATTCTGATGATTTACTAAATGTTTCCCACTTTTGTAAATAAAAAACGGCTTAAATGCCGTTACACTGCTTACTTGCTTATTTAAAATGTTTCCCAAAAAGTTTCCCATTTTGTGTGAAATGCTATGAAATACAGTGCAACGTTTTTCATAAGAAAAGGCGCTGCATCAAGGTTTTTGCAACCTTATGCAACGCCATGAAATGCTAAATGGAGAAGAAGGGATTCGAACCCTCGCACGCTTTAACACGTCTACACCCTTAGCAAGGGCGCCTCTTCAGCCGCTTGAGTACTTCTCCATAACAGATACTACTATACCAGATAAAATCATTAGTAGCAAGTGTTTTCATAATCAAACATTTCCATCACTCGCTAGTACGCCAGCAAAATCCTCATGGTAAATAGCATACTTTTTTTCACCAACACCAGAAATAGACAAAAATTCTTCATCTGTTTTTGGCCTTAAAATGGCCATATTCATCAATGTTTTATCCGAGAATATCAAAAAAGGCGGTAAGCCTGCTGCTCGTGCTAACTCTAAGCGCTTGGCCTTTAGCTTAGCGAACAATTGATTATCAGCATCTGACATTTTCAAACCGGTAGCTGCTGATGTCGCTTGTCGTTGTGCAATAACTTGGCGATTGACACGTTTTTCGACCACAAGTTCACCTTTAAGCACACGAACACCCATAGCCGTTAATTTCAGAACTGGATACTCACCACCTTCAATTTTCAGGTAGCCATCAGCGGTTAAATAGTCGATAAACCGACTGATATCTTTAATTGTTCGTTCTTTCATGAGCCCATATGTCGGTAAGGCGGTTAAATAATCATACTTTTTCACAGCTGCATCATGGGATCCCTTTAGCACCTTGGCAACCATCGTTTTACCAAAACTTTGATTCATTCGCACAACATTGGCCAAAACACGCTGTGAATCAGTCGTTACATCAACGATGTCACGAGAATCTAAACAATTAGAGCATTGCCCACAATCTTTGGCAACTACTTCACCAAAATATGCTAATAGATAACGCGGTAAACATGTTCCGGTATTAGCAAAAGCATTCATTTCACGAATTTTGTTATATTCGTTTTGTTTATACGCCTCAGTCCCTTCAGATTTTTGGACGAAGAACTCTTGCAAATGTATGTCTTGTGGCGCATATAGCAGTAAGGCTTCCGACGGTAAACCATCGCGCCCAGCACGTCCTATTTCCTGATAATAGGCTTCAATATTACCAGGCACAGCATAGTGAATCACAAACCGAACATCTGGTTTATTAATGCCCATGCCAAAGGCATTTGTTGCAATCATAACTTCTACTTCATCATATAAAAAGGCTTCTTGCATGGCTTGCCTTTCTTTTTCAGGCAAACCCGCATGATAACGCCCAACTTTCATTCCCTGTTTATTCAGAGACGTATATAACTCATCCACTTGCTTACGCGTAGCAGCATAAATAATACCACTTTTACCCTGATTTGCTCTTAAATAGTCTTGTACATACTGTCGCTTATCCACTTGGTGCGCAATCTTAAGTGCTAAATTGTCGCGAGCGAACCCTGTCAGTACAGTATCCTCATCCGCTACGCCCAGTAATTGCTGCAAATTCTGACGTACACGCTCCGTGGCTGTTGCTGTTAAACCAAGAACTGCTGGTTGCCCTGAAATTTGTGACAGTAATGGCAGTATGTTCAAATAGCTCGGCCGAAAATCATGTCCCCACTGTGACATAACATGGGCTTCATCAATGGCTATCAATTCAATGGGTAATTGCTGGATAAACCCAAAAAAGCTCGGGATTTCCAAGCGTTCTGGTGACACATACAACATTTTATAAAGACCAGCACGAATATCTGACATACGCTGCGCTTGCTCTGAACCAGGTAACGTGGAATTTAAAAATGTTGCGTCTATTCCCATCGCATTCAAACCGTCAACTTGATCTTTCATTAATGAAATCAACGGAGAAATTACTAAAGTAATACCTTCAAACATCAACGCTGGTAATTGGTAGGTAATTGATTTTCCCCCACCCGTTGGCATAATTGCTAATGCATGCTTGTGTGCCAGCACTTTTTCTATAATATCTAATTGTCCTGTACGAAAATCATCGTACCCAAATACTTCTTTTAAAATTTCACGCGGTTTTTGCATAATTCCATTATAAGCCATTGGCTTATCTCATGCGTACTTAAAACACTGTCGTGACATCATTAAAATTAGCGACATGTAATTGACCATGTTCATCTAAATCAAACACAGCTACTGCACCATTTTTAGGACGTGCGGCCGTCTGTAGTTTGCCGTAATGTTGCGCAAGATTGCCAATTAATTGACCATGTGTGACCAACAACAGATTAGCATTGGCAGGATAATGTTGCTGCAGCGTAGCTAGTGATTGATCGATGCGCCGCCAAAAAGCTGCGGCATTTTCACCTAAATGTTGTGGGTCCAACTGATAGATTGTATCCATGATAGTTGTCATATCGACATGTTGACCAATTTCGCTTGGATTGTCAGTTGGTAAGCCTAACGCGTCACCAACCGCACCCCACATCTCATGATTGCCGCCGCCTTCAAAGCTACCAAAGAAATATTCACGCCAATCTGCTGTAACCTTTAATTCAGGCGTATCGAATTGATTTTCAGCTAAAATAAATTCCGCCGTATGCATAGCTCGAGAAGTATCTGACGACAATGCCGCATCAAAACGCACGTTTTGTAAACGTTCTCCTGCAGCCTTACCATCATGCTCGCCTTGTGCCGTCAAGGGTGTGTCAGCCCATCCTTGAACCTTGTCTAATTGATTAAAAATTGTCTGCCCATGTCGCACCGTATATAGTTTCATTATGACACCTCCTGTTAAATGACGATTATGATTTATTCTTTAATTCTACGCGTTTTTTTATTATTGTGCGCTTAAATAATACTACTCATGACTATAATCGTTATAAACGTATTGTTGACTTCTCATTTATGATAGTATAAAAGAGAAGTTAATTACACATTTAGAGGTCATTGTTTTGGAAATAGTTAATCATGTTCAGCATTATCGTAAGCAAGCTAACCTAACACAAGAAAAATTAGCGCAATTAGCCCATGTTTCTCGAAAAACGATTAACTCTTTAGAACGTGGGCATTACACGCCATCGTTGTTATTGGCTTTGCAGATATCAAAAATACTTAACTTAGATATCAATGTTATCTTCAGTATAAAGGAATAAAAAGGTGCTATTCGTCATGACAAAAATTATTTTTGAGCAAGTTGTTAATATGATTCTCGCAACACTATTAGCTTGTGCCACTGCAACCACAGTATTACATTCTACAATTGATACATCCAACACTAACTATTTTGTCGAGATCAAATTCAACAGATTATGGTTATTGTTCATATTGATGTCTATTATTTTTTCTATTCTCCGCTACGTTTACGGCAAAGTTTTTGGTCAACATGATGGTTATGATACTAAAGCAGCAGAATTCAGTTGCCAAGATGAACGTGAACAACTCATTTCACAACATGCTACTAAAATTACTTACCGCTTTATGACGAATATCTTGGCTGCATCTTTGGCCATTTTATTATTCTCCAATTTACTTACTAATTCTATTATGATGTTACGCTTAATCCCAATTATTTTAATTGCGGTATGCTTTAATCTGATGTTACTTATTTATCTAATCGCTTGGATCTTTTACGACCATAATATTTAACCACAATAATTACTGATAATAAAACAGCGTTAGCGCGTTATTTTTAACATCGATTGGCGGTTTGAAATGCATCAACAACTTACTTTAGCGCAATTTAATGCGCATTACTTCTATAAAACAGAATTAGTATCGCTGTGCAAACAGTATGGTTTACCTGCATACGGCACCAAGGCTGAACTCAATCAATATATCCGTTTATATCTATCTGGTGAACCAATCACTCACATTAAATCTACTCGCAAAAGACCACCTCACAAAAAATTAGCGACAGGACAGTTATCACTTAAAACCAAAATTGTTGGCTCTGGTTTTAAGTTTAACAATGAAGCACGCGAATTTTTTGCCAATTACTTTGGTGTGGCACACTTTTCCCTCAAGAAAGAAATGGCGATTATCAAGCGACGTGCCGAGACAACACATGAAGAACCCACCTATTAATGGCATAATTTTGTTAGAGATTTCTGTGCTAGTCGTGTATCAGCACAATATACCAATAAGTTAAAAGTGGCAGCATGTTAACAACACCCCACAATGTCTAATCACCATACTGATTAAATATTTCTTTAGCAATAGCTATCGCATTAAGCACCTTTGGAAACCCAACATACGATAAACAGTGTATCATTGTTTCAACAATTTCATCTCGTGTCATACCGACATTTAAAGCCGCCTGAATATGAATTCGAAGCTGACTCACTGTATCCCCTTGTGTTAACAAAGTGGTAATTGTAATCATTTCTCTTTGCTTCATATCCAATATGCCCCGCGCAACTGCTTCATCAAAGACTAATAAGGTTTTTTATCTAATAATGGTGCAATTTCAGACAAACTATCAGAAACCATTCGACTTGCCTCTTTACCAATAACTGCTTCTCTAATTTTTAAACCATTTTCGTATTTATTCAAAATACTATCTCCTTTTATATATGATAAGCTTGACTATAAACTATCAAGTAAACTTTATAGCAAATCATATTTTTAAAGGCGGCAGTATCATGGTAAAGACATACAGTATTTCGGAAATCGCAACATTGACACGACTATCAGCGCCCACACTACGTTACTATGAAAGTATAGGTCTAATACACCCTGTTCGCAATGAAGCGAATTACCGTATATTTACTGATCAAGACATACGGTGGCTGACTTTCATCAAGCGTGCAAAAGCAACTGGTATGCCACTCTCAAAAATCATTACATATGCACAATTACGAAAGCAAGGAAACAGTACAATTGCTGCCAGAATTAGTCTTCTCAGGCAACAAGAGCAATTACTACGTTCGGAAAAAGCTAAAATACAACAACATATTGATTTTTTATCTAGTAAGAAAAGTTACTATCAATCATTATTAGCACAAGAAAATACCACTGATAAGTAATAATCTTACCAATAGTATCATTAGAATTAGAAAAAACATACAAGACCTTGTATTTCATCTTATATGCTTTATTTACCACAAAATATTAACTACATGTCTGTTTGCCAAAATAATTCGTCCAAAGTGCATCCCAATACTTTACAAATATCAACGCAGAGATTGATACTCGGATTATAATTCCCTGATTCAACTGCAACGATTGTTTGACGAGATACATTCACAGATTGAGCAAGATCATTTTGTGTCATCCCCGCAAGCGTTCTGGCTGCCTTTAATTTTAAATTCTTATTATTTGTCATCACCGAATTTCGCTTCTCTATAAATGACAAACCCAATAATCACACCGTAAATCACTAAAAATACAGCGTTCATCAACAACAACATATCGTTAAAGGCTAATTGTTGTTTAACAGTGTACCCACTGGTAAGAAACAAAAACACCAGGCCAAGGCCAATAATCTCAGTAAACATAGCCAAAGCAACTTGCGTCTCACGTTTTAATTTCAAAAAATAGGTATCTGTTAACTGTAAATTTTGCTCAACGGCTTGATGAATGAGCAAAATATAAAAAATAAATACCATTTGTGCATCAGTCGTAGCCCACTGCATATCTAACAACGATACCACTGCTAAAATAACTACACTCCCCATGGCAATGTACAAACCTCTTGTATCAATGTAACCCGTTTTTAGAACCTGAAGCTCATCCCTGCCCCAGCGATCAGTTTTACTATAGTTCATTATTAAACGTCCCCTCTTATTAATATGATAAAATCATAACTTATATATGACTAAAAGTCTAGTATATTTGTCATTAGTGAATGACAAATATGCTAGACTCTTGATATAGTATCAGAATTGTTCTCAGTCTAAAAAGGTATTGCCTCTTTTCAGAAACAATACCTTTTTAGACTTTAGCGCTTATCTCGTCTTTCCCGAAGCCAATTGTAAGCTCCTTTTATGACCTTGATTAATCATATCTTGATATTCTGATTGATACTTTGCTAAGTAACTTTTAATTTTAATTATTTTTGTTGCCGACATACGTTTATCTTCATGTAAATTAACATGATTGTCGACAGCAATACTTCCTGTCACGGGTACACTTTCATCATTAGACGTTGACAAAATGATTTCATATTTTTGTTTAGCCATCACCTGCACAACCAAATTATTTTGTCTGACAATAATCGTTCTTTTTTGTTCAGACAAAGGTATGCCAATCACACCAGTAGGCATGACATGTGTAAAAAAATGCATACGTCCTTGCTTTAATTCAAAACCATTACCATCACCTTGAACTTTATTGTTAACAGTCCAGCCATAAAAAGATAAATTGTCTCGATAATTATTTTCATCGTGTTGCAATTTCCAGTTATACCCAATATATGCCACAATCAAGAAACCTAATAACAAAGCAACTACTTTATAGATTTTAAAATGCCTCGTTTTTCTACTTGTTGATTTAATCATATCAACATCTCCTCTTAATAAAATATCAAGAGATACGCCAAATAAATCACTAATTAATACAATTGTTTCCAAATCTGGATAGTTGCGTCCAACTTCCCAGCTCGATACTGTCGAACGCGAGACATTCAAAGCGTTCGCCAAAAATTCTTGTGTCCATCCTTTTTTCAATCGTTGCTCTTTAATTCTATTATTAATTGTCAATTTGGGCACCTCCTTGACTATTTATTATGCAGATATATTTTGTTTTTTGTAGCTACAAATCGTATCATGCCTGCTATTTCAACGATACGATTCGTATCACTAACAAATTCATGTATTACACAACTAAAAAAACAGCCTTAGAAAGGGTTCAATTGGAAACGCCATGTGGTTTTTCGGCGTAATAAAAAATGACTGACAGCAACTATGCCAGCAAGTGCAATTAATATATATAACTGCAGCCATTGAAATCCTGAAAATTGCCCTCTTAAAATGTAGACACTTTGCATCATGAGGTACAAAATACTAAACCACCCAAAATAAGCAGCTAGAATATTGCCACCAATTCGCGTGATTTTATCAAACCAGTTTTCGGGTTGACCAGCAAAAAATTTCATATGTAACCAATCTAAAAATAGCATAATAAAAATAAAGCTCAAAAGATCCATGCCCACTAATTTAAGAATTGTCAAATAATCTCGTGTCACATTAAAATGTTGCTGATGGACTATGTTTAAAACATAAGCAGTTAATATATCTGAGCCCAAAATAAAAAGTAGCCAACTCAAAGGTTTGGCGCGAACCATATCACGAATCATCTTATTCTCCATTATTGCTGATTTGACACAGCATAACTATAATCAACTAATCCTGCAACTGCCGTGCTGTTTCAACAACCTGATTATACCACTTCATATATTCCGCACGATTTTCATGTGATAAGCGAATCATATAAAACGAGCGGTTAAATGTCTCCGGTAAAACTTGATAAGGAATATCTGGTGTCAGACTCTGGATGCTCACAATCGATTTGCCAACATTTTGCGCTAACATTCTCACAATAACATCGTTATTAGAAATTGTCATGGCGTGCTGTGGCACAATGTTATTTTGTTTAAAATATTGCTGTGTGTAATGATACACACCTGAGCCTTTTTCACGCACAAGCCAACGTTGATCTGTTAGATTACCAGCTAATACCAATTGATCGACAGCTACCTCATCACGCAAAATGTAATCATGGGTAATGGGTTTTTCAATCATACCAAAATCAAAACGATGATTTAAAACACCGGCCAGAATTTCTTCTGAATTATGCATTTCAATCGTCACATCAACACTATCAAGCTGCTCAGAACGCATCTGTGCAAACAATTTTGGTAAAAGAACTGTCGCTGACGTTTGCGATACACCAATACTAATATTCAGCCTTTCATCGCGTCCAACACTATCTGTCACCGTTTGCCATTCATCAAGTAAATGTCGCGCCTTTTGGTAGAGTAACCGACCATTTTGCGTTGGTGTAAATTCTGTCCGACCGTTACGATGAAAGAGTTGGGCTCCTAATTCTTTTTCTAATTGTTGAATATGCACACTAACAGTTGGTTGAGAAATAAAACGTTGCGCTGCTGCTTTTGAAAAAGAACGCGTCTCATAAACTGCCACAAAAGTTTGAAGTAATTTAAACATGTTCTCACCTATTACATTTATTAATTAAACACATTATAAATATTTATTTTACAAATAGCAAATAGCGCGGTAGCATTAATCATATTAAAAGTTGTTGTGCTTGGCACACACATCGGAGGGAAGAGTCATGAGAATTAAATCTAACATGATATCGGGTATCATTATGACACTCATATTATCTGTGATCTCAAAATTTTTAGCACAATGGTTGCCCTTTTTAGGCGCCGAAGGCATCGCAATGTTACTAGGCATTGTCTTAGGTAATACACTGTTAAAACAAGCCGGTTTCGCCCCAGGTATGAAGTGGGCCGAAAAATACCCCATTGAAATCGGTATCGCCCTCATGGGCCTCACTGTGACACTGCGTACTATTGAGCAGCTCAAGCTACATGGTATTTTATTTATTCTGCTACAAATGTCATTGACAATTTTAATCGTTTTGTGGCTAGGTGGTCGATTATTCAAAGTCTCACCTAAAGCTGCCATGCTTATGGGCGCTGGTAATGCCGTCTGTGGCTCCAGTGCTATTGCTTCGGTAGCCCCAGCGATTGGCGCAACCGACGATCAACGTCGTACAACAGTTGCCACTGTCAGCATTACCGGTGTTGTGCTCTTGTTGCTACTACCGGCAGTTGGTCCCTATCTTGTTGGCCAGCACAACATTCTGCTTGGTGCATTAGTTGGTGGTGTCGTGCAGTCTGTTGGTCAAGTTGTTGGTACAGCCGCATTGATCAATCCAACTGTTGTGACCTATGCCACGCTATTTAAGATGCTACGCGTTATTTTGCTCACAATTGTCGTCATCGTTTTCTCAAAAATGGCACAAAAGCAACAAACTGATACCACTGTTGTTGCACCGAAAGGGATTAAAATCCCCTGGTTTATCATTGCCTTTGTCGTTCTTTTACTGGCTAACAGCTTTATGATGCTCCCCCATGTTTTGACAACTGGTGCGAAAAGCATTTCTGGTTTCTTTGGTATTGTGAACCTAGCTGGTATTGGATTGAACTTGAAAATTAATACTATCAAAAAAGCCGGTGGTAAATTCTTGACTTATGGTTTGGTCACTGGTCTAGTCCAAGTGATTTTAGCAGTGATTTTAATTCGTATCTTATTTTAATGAAGTAACTGTATTCATGCCCTAGCAAAAGCCCACCTGATTTAGAGTAATCCAAATGAGGTGGGCTTTTTGTATGCCATTTGATTGCCGTCGTGACACCAATGTGACTGCCTGATTTTTTTAGTATGCTGCAGTCATTTCACTTGCTGTTACAACTTACAATTCACGTTGTTTTAAGCCGATACCTGTTATTGCTGACAAAATAGACATAATAGGTGAGAGTAAAGCAAAGAGTGTGTATGGGGCAAACTGTACAACAGGTACACCTAGCGTTTGTGCGGCGAAAGCACCTGCTACACCCCATGGCACAAGATAATTCATTACCGTGCCTGAATCTTCAATTGTGCGACCCAAAGCCAATGGTGAAAGTTTAACTGTTTTGAAACTCTCTTTAAACAATTGTCCTGCCAAAATAGTTGACAAGTATTGTTCTCCGACTAAGAAATTGGTGCTAATGCCTGTTAATAGTGTCGCTAACACAATGGCACGTTGACTACGTAAATGTGCCACAATCGGTGCCATGACAGTATTTAATATACCAAGTCCACTCAGTAAACCACCCAACGCTAAGGCCAGCATAATCATCATAATCGTGTCCATCATGGCAGACATACCGCCGCGATTGAGTAATGCCATAAGTGTTGGGTTATGACTAGTTGTTTTGAATCCTTTTACTAATAAATTAGCCCATACCGTAATACTATGCTGCGTCAGGAAAGCCGCACTTGAAACGATGATATTTAACATCAATGCTGGTATAGCGGGAATTTTGAACCACGCTGTGATAACTAGTAAGCCAAGTGGTACGACAGCCCACAAAGTCGGTTGCAGTAACGGTAATAATGCTGCAATTTTTTGTGTCGCATGGGCTGTTGTGTGATGTCCAAAACTCAGTACAACACTCACCAAAAATGTGAGTCCCCAAGCAGGTACTGTTGTCCACATCAAATTCTTGATATGCGCAAATAAATCCGTCTCAGAAATAGCACTAGCTAAATTTGTTGAATCCGATAATGGCGAGCTCTTATCACCAAAGATAGCACCTGATAAGACAATGCCCGCAACTAGTGCCGGATTCATCCCCATCAATGTGCCAACACCCATGAGTGATACGCCAACTGTTGATAACGTTGTAAAAGCACTACCAATCAAAGCACCAACAATTGACGTGGTCAGAAACGCCGTAGGTAAAAAGAAAGTTGGTGTTAATAGCTTAAAGCCTACCCAAATCATAGTTGGAATTACACCTGTAGCCAACCACAATGCGATCAAGGCACCAATCAGTAAAAATAGAAAAAGTGGTGTTAAACCTGATTCAATGCCTTTAATTAATGCCTGTTGACTATCACGCCATGACACCCCCTGTGTTCTAGCAACAATCATAATCATGCCAACAACCACTAATATCGGCGCTATTGGCATGAGGCCAAAGCCAATTACACCCGTGGCTAAAATCACTACCGTCGCCAACAACAATATAACAGACAATTTTGTTCCTAACTTATTTGTCATTATTTTCTCCTGTCGTCACCAGTTACCTGATGTTTTTTATAATAAAAAAAGTCCCCGCTGTCATAATGACAGAAGGGACGAATCGACAATTAAAAAATCCGTGGTACCACCCAGCTTACGCGCTAAAAAACGCATCACTTTGGCATTTGATAACATGGTGCTGCCA
The DNA here is from genome assembly GCF_007954785.1 of Leuconostoc citreum. NCBI lineage: Bacteria > Bacillati > Bacillota > Bacilli > Lactobacillales > Lactobacillaceae > Leuconostoc > Leuconostoc citreum. The sequence continues at coordinate 1,651,420 of NZ_CP042410.1, forward strand.
CGCTTAAATCGATAGCTGTATTTCGGATGATAACACCTGTGCAGTTTTCACCAACCACTGCTTCTCTTGACGCCGAATGTTTATCCTACTCAAAAAGTGCTAATTTCAAGTAAGCATAGTGTACTATGTTGCCGAGTGCTTGTCAACCGGTCGCCTAACCATAAACAACAAAAACCCTGTGACAAGCATCATAGCAATAAATACTGACAAAAAGAGACTATTCATCCACCCTTTATCCATCATCAGGCCTGAATATATCGGTCCCACAACACGTCCAAAACTGATCATCATCGTGACAAAACCTTGTGCTTGACCAGCAACGGCTGGCGGTGTGATTTGCGCTACCCAAGCTGGTACTTGTGGACTTTGCAGCATTTCCCCCACGGTTAGCAATTCAAAAACAATAACTATTTGCCAAAATTCTTGCACAAAAATTAAAAAGAAAAAGCTACTAGCAAAAATAACGCTACCGATAATAACCGACACATGATAGGGGTGTTTATTAGCCCAATTGGAAACAAATTTTTGAAAAATAATAATTGTAACACCATTAATCATCCACAAATCAGCGTAATTACGTGTCGGCATACCAATCATTTTCATATGTGGCGCCATGACCGTTTCCCATAACATATAGGATAAGTAAGTAATAAACAATAACGCACCTATTACTGCTAGTAAGAACGTCACCTTGAACTTTGCTGTTGTTGTGGCCATTTCTGTCACATCAGTCACAACTTTTTTTCTGGCTGATAAATTCACATTGAACTTGGTAATAACAATCACTGCTAATACCGCGTAAATGCTAGCAGATATACTCATTAAAAGACTAAATCCCAAATCAAAGAGATAACCCACCGCCAAAGTGCCGACAACAACCCCGATATTTAATACAATGTATAGGTTATTAAAAACGACGCGTGCCTTATGACCAGGAATAATTGTGGCAAAAGCATTAACCAGTGTTTGTTCAACACCCATACTTAGGTTAGCTAACCATACAAGTATGGCAAAAACTGGCCAGCTATTCCAGAAAATCAGACTTGTCACTGATACCAATGTCACGAGGCTGGTCAGAACCATCGCTTTATACGGGTGCCAGCGATCAAATAGTTTCCCTCCGATAAAGGCCCCAATCATCCCCATCAGAGCACCAATCATCAACACAATCCCGGCCGTCGTAAAACTTTGGTGTAGCGTGCCAGTCATATATAATGTCATCACTGGCCATATCATCGAGTTGCCCGAGCTAGATAGCATTGTCCCAATTAATAACCATTTTTCACTCAAAACACGCGATTTATCTGTTAAATCCGTTTGCATAAATCCTCCAAACTAATACTTCATTTTAGCATGAATCGTTGCTAAAGATGTCATGGTGACCACTAAAAAAACGCCTTTATTAGGCGTTTTTTGTTGTTGTCCCACGATGAAATGTAATTGGAAATGTATATTGGCGTTCTTGCGCTAAATCTGGTTGTTCTATTTTCCGAATTAGGGTATCTACTAATGTTTTTGCTAAATCAGAGATAGGCTGCACAACAGTTGATAGCGTTGGAAAACTTTCTCGTATAAAGTCACTACCGTCATAACCAACAACTTGAACATCTTGCGGCACACGTAAATGCATCATACGTAGCTCTTCTAAAACTAACAATGCTGTCGTATCGTCTGTTGCCATAATACCATCTGGTTTTTGTTTTAAAATTTCTTGGTGAATAAGCATCTTACGAAAATTAACGGTCGCATCGCTGGGCATCATCTGTATGGCTGGTGTCAGTTGGTGCTTTTTAGCAATGTCCATAAAGCCATTTGTCCGATCAACAGTGGGATTTGTATCATGGATTTCCCCAGAAAAGACGAGTAACTTTTTGGCACCACCGGCTAATAATACACGGGCTGCCGTTTGCCCACCTGAAAAATTATCAGAACTAATTGTTGGAATATTAGGTCCAAAATAGCGATCCAAAGACACAACGGGTAGATTCAATTGTTGATAGTCGTCAATAATCGTATTATGTGAGGCTGTAATCAGCCCGTCAACTTGATTAGATTGCAACATACCAATGTAAGAGCGTTCTTTCTGGGGATTATCAGAGCTGTTAGCAAGAATCACTTTATATTCACGATTAAATAGTTCTGATTCTATTTTCTCAAGCAACTGTGCATTAAATGGATTACGTGTATCTGTTAAAATCACACCAATGAGTTTCGTGCGTTTACCCGACAATGAGCGCGCGACTGAATTAGGATGGTAGTTCATTTCTTGCATCGCTGTATAAATACGCGACTCGGTTTTTTCGGAAAAATAACCACGTTTATTTATAACTCGTGACACTGTAGTCAATGATACACCTGCACGTTCTGCGACATCTTTTAATGTATAGCCCAATTTACCCATCCTCGGTTCGATAACGTCTTTATTTATATAGTTTATCAAAAAATGCTAACGTTGCGTTAAATAGTGTCTCTCTTGTCTGTACATCTCCCCAACTATGATCCGCATTAGCAACCACTGTCAAGTCTGCAGACTGGCGATAAGTTGTCACGTATTTTTGAGCATACGCCACTGGCGCAATCATATCTGATCCACCATGAATAATTTTAACCGGTCCCTGATAATTAACGGCTGTGTCATAAATTGCCACTGTCTTTAAATCTTCAAAGAAGGCAGCACCCAACTTCATCGAATTAAAATCAAAATAGCCTTGCTCAGAAACACTAGCGATTGACTTACCTTGCAGTGTTTTATGTTCTAGAATTTCGTCTTGAAAAACAGCTGCCGGTGACCACATGCATAGACCGGTAATTTGACTGCCCAATTGTCCAGCAACCATACTTGCAGCAACGCTACCCAGACTCATACCCAGCAACGCCACACGGTTTTCATCAACAAAATCCAGTGTTTTCACAAAGGAAACAAGCTGCGTTCCCTCAAAAATCTCATTGCTAAACGTGAAATCCATAAAGGTGCCATCACTCTCACCATGTGCCGAAAAGTCAAATGCAATCGCTGCAATACCGCTCTTGGCAAGTAATCGACTAATTTGAACAAATGAACAAAAATACTCTGTTCGCACTGCCCCAAAACCATGAAACAGGAGCACGGTTGGTACGGGTGCTGTGATATTATCTGGCACATATGCTGTGCCTCGCAATGTTAGTCCATTGATTGTCGTATTCACGTAGTTAATCATCACTAAATTGCTCCCTCATTCATTTCACTTTCACGTTTAGCCATTAAATCAGCATGCATTTTAGCACTCACTTTATCCAAGCCATAGAACAAAATACTAATGACACAAAGCGCGTCAATCAAAGCTGGTCCATAAATAAAACAGATATTAATCCCCATGATGCCAGACGCTGTTTTTGTGACATTAGGCACAAAGTGGAAACGTGCCAAAATTTCACTGTTAATCACACCTGCTAAACCAGCACCAATGCTGGCACCAATGGCAGAAACTGATGTCAGCAAGCCTTGGGCACGGACACCAAAGCGCCATTCACCATAATCAACAGTTTCTGCTGTCATAACAAACATTAGGCTCTGTGCTGCACCTAACCCGAAGGCAGATACTGCAACACCAAGGATAGCAGAACCTACGCTTGCTGTTTGTGCGGCAACCAGTAGCACCCCTTGCCCTAGAATAGCAACAAGCAAATTAGCGATAACAACGGTTCGCATAGGATACTTTTTAATTAAGAAAGGAATCGTAATCGCACCAACAATCATTGCCAGGGAACTAACTGAGTTGGCAATAGCTGACATGCCTTCATTGTGTAAAACATATTTAAAGAAGTAAACAGTAGATGAATTTTTAACCACGACACCAATAAAAATGATGATATTAGTGATAATGATTGTCCACCATGGACCATTTGGGAGCAGTGCTTTGATACTATCATGCAAAGGGACAGGTTTTTCTTGCTCAGGGGTGATATTTTCACGAACATTAATAAAAGTAAATACTTCCGCGATAACCAAAATTACCGCGAAAAGTCCCATCCCCATAGCAAATCCTTTGGCGTTATTCGTTCCGCCTAGCATTGAAACAAGGGGTAAAATTGCTAAGCCTGAAATTAAACCACCAGCTTGTCCTAGTACATTTCGGAACATATTAGCTGAAGCACGTTCATTCGGATCGGCTGATAAACTTGGTAAAATTGCGTTAATGGCTGTGCCTAAACCAGCAAAGCAGACCGTAAAGACTGCGTATGTAATATAAGCCAATGTCAGTCGCGAGCCTGCCGGGAAAAATGCTATCGAGAACAGCAGAACAGCTGATATGGCATAAGGAACGGCCATCCACAAGAACCATGGTCGGACTTTACCAAACCTTGTTTGTGTCTTGTCCACCAAAATACCAAAGATTGGTCCAGCAAAGGCATCAAAAATACGTACAATTAGGAATAATATACCCGTGGCAGCCAAGCTTAGTCCAGCCACATCAGTATAGTAAAACATCAGGTAATTTGTTGCGGCAACAAACACTAAGTTGTTACCAAAGTCACTGAAACCATACGCGACCTTATTAGCAGTGGTTAACTTGTTTTCCATTTGAGTTTCCTCCTCAATTAAATCAGCGAAAGCGCTTACATTTTTAACCGACTTTATTATATGCTGTGTTTTTCATTGTGTCAAGCGGACGTCACAATAATATCTTAAAAAACTTTTTTTATCCCTTATATCTCTATATTTAAGAATAAAATATTATGCTTTGCGCTTGACATATAAAACAAATATGTTTACTATGAAGGCGTATTAAAAATGCAACATTACCCATACACTTATTAATTGGAGGTTACGCTGTTGTCTAATCCTACACACTACATGACACCATTCTCCCCACAGGATTTTCCGGAGGATACAACACTGGTGCCAAATACTATCACTTTAAACGGTGATGACACCCCCATCATACCGATGTGCTTTACAAACATCGCATATGATGAAAATCATCCGTCATTATTTATGGATATTTTAGTACCGCCTGTCTACATTCCGGAAACTGGCATTAACGATCAACGGCAGTTTCCACTTATTTTATGGATTCAAGGCTCTGCTTTTGCCACCCAAGAAATTGGTCTTCATCTGCCACATCTTAGTGAATTTGCACAACAAGGTTATGTTGTGGCATCGGTAGCCTATCAAGGTAGCGATAAAGGCGGTGAATTTCCATCAACTATTCGCGATGCTAATGCTGCACTAGAATTTTTGTTATCGCATGCCAAAGACTATCATATTGATACGACTCAGATTGTCCTATGGGGTGAATCATCAGGCGCCTATACTGCCATTATGATGGCGTTAACCCAAGATGATGCTTTCTTTTTCCACAATGAAGCTAAAAATCGACAGTTTAAAGGTGTCATTGACTTTTATGGGCCGACTGTATTACAAGATTTAGACCTATCACCTTCCATACAAGAACACCGTTCAGCTAACAGTTGGGTCGGCGCTTACTTTGGTCATGCAGCTATTCAAGCAACGAATCCTATCATGACACAGGCTAATCCACTGACATACATCAATACGGCATGTCCACCATTTTTGATTTTCCACGGTACAATGGACATGATTGTACCCTTTCAGCAAAGCGTCTCGCTCAAAACAGCATTAGATGACGCTACTGTTGACAACACTTTTGTCACAGTTAAAGGCAGTAATCACGGCACCGATGCTTTTTGGTCAACTCAGGCCAAAAAAATTGTTCATGCCTTCTTAGAAAAGCACACAAAAAAAGCAGCGACACAACCGGTAACTACTATCTAAAACCAATATAAAATATAGGCGGAATTAATTATGGCTTTTATGACCTTACACTACTTCTCAAACGTACTTAATAAGATGACAGAAGTTTCTGCTATCATCCCCGAAAGGCGTGAAGCCGATGGCACAGTAGCCTACGACCAATTACATGCCCAACCTTTGAAAACAATCTGGCTGTTGCATGGCTTGTCAGGTGACGCCACTGATTGGTACCGTATGACCGGCTTGGAACGTTATGCGACTGAATATGGTTATGCTATTATTATGCCCGACGTCGCGCGTAGCTTTTATAACAATATGACCTCTGGCCCAGATTACTGGCGTTTTATTACCGAAGAATTACCTCACCGACTGCGCCAACTCTTGCCACTTAGTGACCAACGTGAAGATAATGTTGTGATTGGCAATTCAATGGGTGGCTATGGTGCTTTAAAATGGGGATTGAATTGTCCGCAACAGTTCGCACATATCGTAGCTTTATCAGGTGTTGTCGACTTAGTTGATTTTTATGATAAACGCGATATCTTCGCCATGCCTGATTTCGACCTCGTTTTTAGCGGGCAAGATATAACACGCAAGCCCCTATCTCTTGCAGACACATTAGTTCATCTAGATAACAACAAGTGGCCATTATCTATTTATACGACCTGTGGTGAAGAAGATGCATTGTACCAACAAAACGTCATTTTTAGCCAACAATTAGCAGATAAAATCGAATCCCACCATACCTGGGTTTCACATCCTGGTATTCATGATTGGGATTTTTGGGACCAATCACTCCACGAGGCATTTATTTGGTTAGACAAAGAAAAGGAGCAACATGATGACAAAAAATGACATGCTTGAACAAGCGAAAAATATGCGAAATCAGGTGGCTGTTTATGATCTACCCTTGCCTGACGAACGACATCATGGCATAACAAGGTCAGAACAAACAATAGACGTGCCCAATCAAGACGCCCTAAAATTAATAATCTACACGCCCAACTATTTACCTAGTCAAGGTATCATACTTAATTTTCGCGGCTCGGGCTTTATGTATCCTTGGACGGATGGCGACTATGCTTTTGCTAAATCGCTTGTGTATGCAACAAACTATACTGTAATCGATGTAGATTACCCTATTGCCCCTGAACACCCTTTCCCCGCTGCCGTTGACGCTGCATTTGCTGCCTTTAAATATGTACAAGAAAGTTTTACAACATTTGCACCAGTAGATTCGCCTTTGATTGTTATGGGTCATAGTGCCGGAGGGAACTTAGCAGTGACAACACAACTCCGTGCTAAAAAAGACGGCATTCCTTTAGCTAACAAAGTTGTACTGGATTTTCCAGTATTAGACTTAGCCACTGATGCCGCTGATAAAAAATACCCTGATGGTAAAGGCATTCCAGTGGCAGAATCGCGCCTGATGAATCGTTTTTATTTACAAAATGACACGGTAGATTTTGCTAAAAATCCAATGATATCACCCATATTTGCAAGTACGTCTGATTTACTCGGCTTTCCAACAACCATAATTCATACTGCCGAATTTGACAGTCTACGCGATGAAGCCGAAACTTTTGCACAACATCTCGTAGCAGCCTACGTGCGTGTCACCCTTGCACGATATCCAAATGCTTATCACGGTTTTACAGTTGTGAAAACTCCCATAGGTCAACAATCATTTGAAGAACTTGTCCATGATATTCTAAAGTAAACATATCTACGAGGCTGTTTTGATTTTGCCACACCAAGAATAACGACACACTTTTATTTGTTAAACGCTTAATCCGTTTGTGAAAATAGGTACTTTTTAAATGATTTTGCGTTATAATGGTAAATGAATTTAATTATAGTATTAAGGGGAACATCATGGTTGCAGAAATCAAAACATTAGTTACTTTTTTTGGTGGAACTGGTGATTTAGCAAAGCGTAAGCTTTATCCTTCAGTTTTTAACCTTTACAAGAAAGGTTACTTACAAGAACATTTTGCCATTGTTGGTACAGCACGTCAGGATTTGACTGATGCTGAATTCAAGCAATTGGTTCGCGAATCAATCGCTGACTTTACTGAAGATAAAGCCCAAGCCGAGGCCTTCATCGCACACTTTTCATACCGTGCACATGATGTAACCGATGCAGCTTCATACAACATCTTAAAACAAGCAATTGAAGAAGCAGCCGAAAAGTTCGATATTCAAGGTAATCGTATTTTCTACATGTCTGTGGCACCACGATTCTTTGGGACAATTGCAAAATACCTCAAGTCAGAGGGCTTGCTAGCTGATAGTGGTTACAACCGTTTGATGATTGAAAAGCCTTTTGGTACATCATACGCCACTGCCGAAGAGCTACAAAAAGACTTAGAAAACGCTTTTGACGATAATCAATTATTCCGTATTGATCATTATCTTGGTAAAGAAATGGTCCAAAATATTGCTGCCCTTCGTTTTGGTAACCCCATCTTTGATGCCGCTTGGAACAAAGATTACATTAAGAACGTCCAAGTTACTTTGTCTGAAGTGCTTGGTGTTGAAGAACGTGCCGGTTATTACGATACAGCCGGTGCATTATTAGATATGATTCAAAACCACACTATGCAAATTGTTGGTTGGCTTGCTATGGAAAAGCCAGATTCATTTACTGATAAGGATATCCGTGCGGCTAAGAATGCGGCTTTTAATGCTCTTAAAATTTATGATGAAGCCGAAGTCAACAAGTATTTCGTCCGTGCACAGTATGGTGCCGGAGACACTGCTGATTTCAAGCCATATCTTGAAGAAATGGACGTACCCGCTGACTCAAAGAACAATACATTCATCGCTGGTGAATTACAGTTTGATTTGCCACGTTGGGAAGGTGTGCCATTCTACGTGCGTTCAGGCAAGCGTTTAGCTGCTAAACAAACACGTGTCGATATCGTCTTCAAGGCTGGTACCTTTGCCTTTGGTTCTGAACAAGAAGCGCAAGAAGCTGTGTTATCAATTTTGATTGATCCTAAGGGTGGTATCGAATTCAAGATTAATTCAAAGTCAGTTGAAGATGCTTTCAATACACGTATGATTAATCTTGATTGGTCAATTTCTGATGAAGATAAGCAAAATACACCTGAGCCATACGAACGTATGATTCACGACACAATGAATGGTGACGGATCAAACTTCGCTGACTGGAACGGTGTTGCTATTGCTTGGAAGTTTGTGGATGCTATTTCAGCTGTCTACACTGCTGATAAAGCACCACTTGAAACATACAAGTCAGGTTCCATGGGACCTGAAGCATCTGACAAGCTGTTAGCCGAAAACGGTGACGCTTGGGTATTTAAGGGTTAATAAAATAAAAAAAGAAGACTAGCTAAGCTAGTCTTCTTTTTTTATTCAACAGCAATTTTACGATTAAGTTGTGGTGCAGTCACCTTTTGTGCTGTTCGTGTTTTTTCTTCAATATATTTAATCAGCGCGTCAGTATCAGTCCCTGCGGCACCAACTATTTTTGTATTTTTAAAGGCTGTGAAATTATCACCCCCACCATGCAAAAAGTCATTGATAACAACACGATAATTTTTGGTGTCCTCTATGCTTGTGCCATGTGTATCACGCATCTCTATCACACGATCAGAAGGATTTGTCTCATCAGACTTATGGTAAGTATACTGCAATCCTGCAATTTGGAGATAATAGTGCTGGTTTTCGTTATATTGTTGATTTAATGCTTGCCTTATTTGAGCCCCAGTCATGTCAACAACTTGCAAAATATTACCAAAAGGTTGAACAGCTGTCGCTGCACCCCAAGTAATTGCTTTACGTTTATTCACAGCTAAATCAGCTCGTACACCACCCGTGTTCGTCATCGCAAAATCCGGGTTTAATTGTGCATGTTGTGCTGCTGCAAGTTGCGAATCAGCAACTAATTCACCCGCTTGATTTTCAAGCGTGTCATTATTATGCAATCGGCCTGTGATTGTTTCATTTGTTGCCGCATAACCAATCACTTGACTCACTTTTTTATTGACGCGTTTATCAGCATCTTTAACAATATTTGCTACTGTTTTATCTGATTTGGTTTTGGGATCATCTTTAGCTGAAAGTACCGGATAAACATGTGACGTCACATCAGTAAAACGTCCTGATTTGCCATCAATATAACACCAACTATTATCGTACGCTTTTCCAGTATAGACAGCTTGAACGACTTGAGTACGACCCACCTTCGCGTTAGCATACTGATGTGAATGACCAGCGACATACAAACCAACTTGGTTGTCAGGAGACAAATTATTTAACTTGTTTAAAATAGCCACGCTTTGGCCTGACGTTGTATCTGTTTTTGTTTCTACACCAGTGTGTGCTACAACAATAATGGCATTAACACCTTTTTCGCGTAAAATTTTATCATATTTAGCAATTGTCTCGGCCTCATCAAGCACATCATAGTCTTTATAATTTTGATATAGCGTTAAGCTTGGTAATGTGGCAGTCTCAATACCGATAATGCCAACCTTAGCTGTCTGATTGTTTTGTTTAACAGTCTTGATTATATAGGGTTGATAACCATAAGGGATTTTTTGATCTTTTTTGTTCACCACATTGGCAACAATCATATCAACACCTGACGTGCGATGGGGATAATTTTTAAGCAACTTATCCGCTGAATTATCAGGCTTTTTACCTGTTAAAATACGATTAAATTCGGGCAATCCATGATCAAACTCATGATTTCCAAGCGTCCCAATACTAAACTTCATTGCTTTTAAGGCATGCATTGTAGATTCGTGGGCCAAAAGCGTTGAATTGGCGGGTGCTGCACCGACAGCATCGCCAGCTTCAATACGCAAAGTATTATCAGATTCAGTGACCGATTTAAAGTGCGATTGTGCTTGATCCAAATAAGCTGCCAAGCGCGATACCGTGCCGGCCTTGCTATAATTCTTGTCCCCTATTTTGACATCTCCGGTGGTATCAAGGCCACCATGTAAATCGTTAATCCCTAAAATTTGAACAGCAATATCATTTTTATGCTTCTGGTTGGCCCTTGGATAATCTTTTTCCAATTTTGGCTTAGCATACTGATCCGTACCGTTTATAATTGCAAGATCTGCTTGTACTCGCCCGCCGTAACTAACTAATGCCAAACCAGTCATTAATCCCACAACAAATAAACGCGTTAATTTGCGCGTTGCAACACTTTTCATTCTCATACCCTCCAATTATAATCAATAGTATAGCATTGCATATGCGTGTTTTTGATTATAATTGGGTTAAATAAAGAAACAATTTATCATATTTTTCATTAATTGTTCGCTTTTAACAAAAATACCTACCTTAAAAATGTTCTTGTCGGCTAGAAACACCGTAATCTTTTTGTTAGTTTAGTGTGGTGATATGAGTTGGTAAATCAGCCAGCTGTTCTGGATGATGTGTGGTGATCAAAACCACTTTATGGCGCACCAGCACAAGATATTCAATCAAGTTAAGAATGATTTCAGTGTTATGACTGTCTACGTTACTTGTTGGTTCATCAAAAATATACAACTGACGATTCAATAAAAATTGCCCATAAGTACTCACCAGCTGTATTTCGCCACCAGATAATTGCCCCATTTTTGTTGACCAGATGTGGTCCAATACAGGACTAATTAGTTCACTCACATCATCATGAAAAGTTGTTGTTTTGCCTCCCAATTCTTGGTACATTTTAAGTGTTTGTGCCACGGTTAATGTTGGTAAAAACTGCACCTGTTGCAATTGATATGCAATCTGTTTAGGCTTCGGCACATCGTACTTGACCCCCGTCACCTTAGTCGTTGCGACACCAGCAATGAAGTCCAATAACGTTGTTTTACCTGAACCATTGGCTCCAATAAGAATATTCACGACATTTGGCTTTAATGTCATAGAAAAATCACGCGCCAAGACGCGGTGGCCATACTGAGCTGAATAATGACTAATATGCATAGTGTGCTCCTCCAAATTAAACGCGCTTTGCAACAGCATTCACTGTGAATTTTGATACTGAAAAATAGCCAACCAAACTATAAATTAGCGTTACTATCAACCAACACCATATGAATTGAGACGCGATTGCTCGATGAAAAAAACCAAGTAGTAATTCATCGGCAGTACCGGCTATATAAGATATTGGGTTGAACATAGTCACGACATCTTGTAGTAACTTTCCCTCGGGTAATTTCAAAAAAAGAAATGCGCCAAATATCAGCACGCTGGTTAAAACATTAAGCGATTCAATTTTAATGGGTAATAGTACTAGAATACTAGATAACAGGATAATCGGTAGAGAAACAATGACAGATACCAAAAAAGCAGCAAAAATAATTCGCATATCCCAATGATTGGTCACAGACATGAACACGACATTAAAAAGCAACAACTCAATATTTAAAATAAACCAGTGTACACTCACTTGACTACTTAATATCTGCCATTTTGATCCAACAATAAAATATAGTTGCTTGTAAAATCCACTTTCTCGCTGTGAAATTATCGCCACAATAACATTATTTAAAAGTGTCACTAAAATAATATAAGCCCAAAAATAGCTCAAAAAAGCTAAGGTTTGTTCATTAAATGACATTTTTTTCCCAATGACACGATGATTTTGAAATATAAAATAACCGGTTGGCAGTAATAAATTGAATATAAATACAAACTTATTACTCAACATGTTTATAAAATAGATACGGCACAACGCTTTGATTTCCCTCATTTTTTTAACATTCTCTCATTCATCAATATTTTAAAAATAATAAAAATCTTTTATTTGTCATTATACGCTCATTTTTATGGTTGTAAAATGTATCTTGACAGGGCTTATTTTTATTGATATAGTTTACCTGTTAATTAACCAGTAAACTATCGAGGTATCTCATGTCCCAATCAGACCATATTATTCAAGAACTTAATACGTTCGTGCAAACCTATGCTGCCAGTTCCGAATTTATTCAAACAACTGCGGCACAAAAAATAAATGCAACACAAGCACATCTGCTCATGTTGCTTAAAACACAGCACGCCACCAATTCATCACTAGCGGAGAGCATGCATTTAACAAAACCAGCAATTACAAAAGCTATAAAGAATTTGATTGCACATGGCTACGTTGTCGCGACTAAAGATGTCAATGACAAACGTAGTGTTAATTATCAGTTAAGTACTGAAGGCATGCAATTAGCAGCGCAACACGAGGCGTCACACCGTAACTTACACCATCGCATTGATCACACGATTGCAACTTTTACACCAGCACAACGTGAGACAATTGTGGCATTTTTAGCACAAATCAATCACCTAGAGGATAACCAATCATGAAAAAAATTATTGCCATTATGGCTGTTATTATTATTGCTATTGTCGGTTTTGCAGCCTTTAAGGGCCAAGCAACAAAAAAAGAAACCAACCAAATTACTATCGTTGCATCAACTGATTTTTATGCCGAATTAGCCCAAACCATTGTAGGCAATCACGGGAAAGCTACAGCCATCATTAAAGATGCAAATGTATCACCAGAGGACTATGAGCCTACCACTGCAGTTGCCAAAAAGGTTAACGGCACCGATATTGCAATAGCCAATGGTCTTGGCTATGATGCTTGGCTAAATAAATTAGCTAAGTCATCACGACAAACGCAACTCGTGCGTGTCGGAGAAGATGTATTACATGAGAAGTCTGGTGCTAATCCTCATCTTTGGAATAACCCAGATACGATGATTAAAACGGCTAACTATTTAGCCAATGATTTGTCAAAAAGAGACCCCAAAAACAAGTCTGAATATCAAGCTAATGCGAAAAAATATATTTCAAGTTTAGCCCCAGTGACAACATTGATTACCGAACTCAAAAAAGAGGCTAAAGGGCAATCAGTTGCTCAAAGTGAGCCTGTATTTGAATATATGCTGACAGCTCTCGGTTACAAGGTCATGGATACTGATTTTTCGGAGGCTATTGAAGAAGGTAATGACCCTTCACCAGCAACACTTACTTCTCTCAAATCCGCAATCACTAATCATCAAATCGCCTTTTTTGTTAACAATAAGCAAACTACTAGCCCAACCGTTTCAAATATGTTGAACTTAGCCAAAGAAAATAATATCCCTATTGTTAATGTCACAGAAACAATTCCAAATGGTGAGCACTATGTTAGCTGGAAAGTCGCTGAATTGAAAGAAATTCAAAAAATTACCCAGGCAAAATAAAACCACAAACCATCAAATTTAACCGCTTTCATTTCAAGTCATGTTATACTGACTGTGGGTCCAGTGTCTTACTGTTCTCAGAAAATATCATTAAAAATGGAGGTCTATATTCATGTCACTCACAGACACCTACACCTTATCAAATGGACACAAAATTCCAGTTATTGGTTTTGGTACTTGGCAATCGGCTGACGGTGATGTTGCTTACCAAGCTGTAAAATGGGCTTTAGAGGCTGGCTACCGCCACATTGATACGGCAGCTATTTACGGTAACGAATCTTCTGTTGGTCGTGCAATCAAAGATTCTGGTATCTCACGCGATGATCTCTTTGTAACAACCAAGCTTTGGAATGATGCACATAATTATGACAAAGCTACAGCAGCACTTGACACATCTCTCGACAAATTAGGATTAGATTACGTAGATTTATATCTGATTCATTGGCCTAATCCGGCAGCCCTTAGAAATGAACAAGAAAATGCTTGGGAATCAGCAAATGCTGATACTTGGCTTGCCTTAGAAGCAGCTTATGAAAATGGTAAAGCCAAAGCAATTGGTGTTTCCAACTTCCAAATTCATCATTTAGAAGCATTGGCTAAAACGCAAAAGATTGCCCCAATGGTTAATCAAATTTTCTTGAATCCTTCTGATCATCAAAACGAGTTAGTTGCTTATAATAAAGCACACAATATACTAACCGAAGCGTATTCGCCTTTGGGCACTGGCAAATTAATTGATTTGTCCCCAGTAAACGATATTGCCAAAAAGTATAATAAGTCTATTCCTCAGATTCTTATCCGTTGGTCTCTAGACAGTGGTTTCCTACCACTACCTAAATCGACTCACCAAGAATATATTCAAGCAAACAGCGACGTCTTCGACTTTGCACTATCTATTGAAGATATCCAAACACTTGATGCTTTGGAACATACAGCCGGCGAGCACCTAGATGCTGATAAAGCTGACTTCTAATAAAAAAGCGTTGTTTCACGTGAAACAACGCTTTTTTATTTAAACAGAACGCTTTTTAAAGATAAAGTATGCAATCCCGTACATCAGAATAATATACACAGCGTAAGCTGTAAACACAGCACCCTCTGACATATGAACCATCTCCTTGAATAAGTGGGCTGGCATTTGTCGATAAACGGCTACACCCAAGAAAATATTAAACGGATTCCACTTTAAGATAGGCGCCATATTAATTAATAGTGATGAAATAGAGCTCAGAATAGGTGTTCCAACAATCATGACAACCCCTAAACCAATAGCAGCACCAGAATTCTTAACTAAGTTAGTAATCAACAATACTAATGCGGCAATGAAAATCATTTGCAACAAAGTTGTTAAGGCTGTTAGCCCCATATTTTGCCAACCAGTTCCGACATAGTTGATTTTATCAGCCAAGTTAATCTTTGGTGCGAAAATCATCTTGCCAAGCATCGTACCTAGAAACGCAGCAACAAACAAACTAATATAAACACTGAAATTCAGCAATAATTTACTAGTGAAAACCATCCCGCGGTTAAAACGTCGTGATAACAATGGTCTAATTGTACCAAAACCAAATTCTTGCGAAACACTTAGCGCGGTAATAATAATACCTGCCATAAATACATAAATTGTCCCCTGACCAAAGTTAGTTATCGCATTTACTGTTCGCTGCGATTTAAAAATAGCCAATATTGCCAACGGAAAAATAAAACTCAATGCAATCCAAATATACAGTCTGTTTTGTTTTATTGCTTTATAATATTCCTGTTTCATTAATGTTAACATGTCAATTACTCCCCCTTATCATCGTTAGCCAACATATCAAGTAACGACTTTTCCAAATTTCCTGTGACTGTATTCATTGTTGTAATGTCGATACCAGCTTGATTCACAGCAGTGATGACTTGCTGCAAGTTGTCAGCCCCAGAAACAAGGACATGCCCATCCTCCATATTCGCTACCCATTGATTAGCAATAGCCAAATTAATTATTTTTTGGTTATCTGACGTTTCGAGTGCCCAACGTACTTTATCATGGCTAAAGAATGCAGCCATTGTTGCTGTTTCAATAATTTTACCGTGATTAATAATCACAACGTCATCAACTAGCTTCTGTAACTCATCCAACAAGTGACTAGAAATCAAGAATGCGACACCTGTATCGGCCAATTCGCGAATCAAACGTCGCAAATCATGAACTGATTGTGGATCTAAGCCATTCATTGGCTCATCTAAAATAACCAACTTAGGATTACGAATTAGCGCAATGGCAATTCCCAAACGTTGCTTCATTCCTAATGAGAAATTCTTAGCCTTACGCTTACCAAAGTTTTCACCATCAATTTGGGTTTGTTTCATTAAAGTTTTGAAATCAGCTGGATTATCGGTATCCATTGCATACAACTTCAAATGCTCAAGGGCTGTCAAATTCGGATAAATTGACGGATATTCAATCAAATTACCAATTTTACCCAACGCTTGATGGTTACTAAAGGTTACTGGTTGTCCTTCAAATGTGATGTTACCTGATGAATAGCTCATCAATCCAGTAATTGCACGCATTGCAGTCGACTTTCCTGCACCGTTTGGTCCAATCAAGCCAACAATGTGTCCCGCTTCAACATTAAAGCTGACATTTTCCATTGCCTTTTTTGAACCATACTGCTTGTTAACATTTTTAACTTCTAATAATGCCATGTTTCCCCCTAAATAATACTACTTATTTATCCCACGTTACTTTGAGTGTGGGTTTAAATACAAACGTAAATGTAACACCTGTTAAAATAGCTGGTGTTAACAACAAATCAAACAATTTTACAGCAGACAACGTCTCACTATTGTTGGCTAAGACTACTGCATAAGATGTTACAAACACAAATATAACAACCGGCCAACGTAAAATTCTTAAACGCACTGCCTCATCGATTGAGTCGCCACTAATTTTGGTAGATAAATAATAACCAACCGCAAATAACAATAAACCAGCCAGAATCAGAATCATAAACTGTATTGGTTGTTTACTATCTTCTAATAATCTATAGATCAAAGTTAATGGTTGAATAGCAACCAACCCAACAAACATCGCCCCCGCAATTTTCATCCAATTGGGCCCAATAATAGTATAAATGCCGGCCATCACACTGGCGATGAAAAAGAAGTGCGCGCTAGTCATAATATCAAGATTAAGCGCTTGACCAAAATCAGTGGGGTGAAAAATACCAACAATTGCCCCATCCACAACGATAGCGGCGACGATTGGGACAATGACTAACCAAAATATTCGTGCAATAAACAACTGACCACGTGAAATATTTTGCGTGAACAACCATAAATCTAAGCGACGTGACTGATCATTGAGTAACGAAATGGCTGCTATAAATAGCCAAACCCCTATTAAAACAGGGCCAAATCCTTTTTCAGCGCTGAAATTACCGTGTAATCCATACTGCCATATCGAAGACCCTACTTGAATGACTGTTAGTAGTACACCTAAACTTAATGCTAGAATCAGTTGATTCTTTTTGATTTTCATGTACAAAATCATTGCTTGTCTCATATTTCCCCCTCCAATTCTTGTTGCCATGCATACGCTTCTTCGGCAAAACTAGCGCGGAAAATATCTTCACTACTAATAGGTAATTCTTCAACAAATTTAAATTCTTGGCTGGCCAACTTAATTCCAATATCTTCCGTAAAATCGTTAAAGACAATCGTCACAACATGCCCTGTTTGAGCAATGATTGTCCCTGTCTCGCGAAGAAATGCGGGTAGCTCTTGGCCGACAAAAGCTAGTTGATACTTTTTAACATCTTTATTCTCATCAATAGCAAATGTACGATCGATTGTCTGGTTTTTGAGCAGTAGAATGCGATCAACTAATGTATCTAATTCGACCAAGTTATGTGAGGCAATCAAAACTGTTGTTTGCTGCTCCATGACTTGGTTAACAATTAATTGCTTAACCTGATCTCGAATTAAGACATCTAGACCATCTAGTGGTTCATCCAGTAAAATATATTGCGCACGACTAGCAAAGCTGAGAATAATCATAAATAGTGCACGCATACCTTTAGAATAAGTTTTAATCTGTTTACTATTATTCAAGCCAAATCGTTTGATTTCTGCATCATACCAAGCTTCATCGAAATCCTTATAGGCCACTTTTAGAATAGCTTTAATTCGTTTTGGTGAATAGTAACGTAACCAATTATCAGGCATATCGATATAAAACAATTGATCATGTCGCTTTGTTGTTTTCAGATAGTCTATGCCATCTAGTCCAACACGACCAAAGTCAGGTAATAACTCACCTGACAGTGTCCCAAACAATGTCGTCTTCCCTGCGCCATTGCGGCCTACTAGACCAACAATCTCGCCCTTATGCAATTCAAAATTAACATTCTTCAACACTTGTTTATTTTGAATTTTCTTAGAAATATTTTCAATAACGAGTGTCATCTCTCCTCCTTGCTCGCTTTAACATCTTTTCCGTAACTAGCATCAATCCACTGATGCAAAATATCAGAAGATATGCCCGCACGCTTTGCCTCAATCACAACTTCCCCCAATTGTTGTTGAACATTGGCAATAAAACGATCATCCGCGATCACACCATCATTTTCACGTACGAAAGTACCTTTACCAGCAACAGTTTCAATCACATTTTGACTTTCTAATGCCTTATAGGCTTTAGCAACTGTATTGGGATTTAGCCCTTCGATTAGCGCCATTTCTCTGACAGAGGGCAATTTTTCGCCCACGGATAAAACACCTGCAGCAACTTGAGACTTGATTCGCCACATCAACTGCTCATATAATGGCTGATTTCGCTGAATTTGTGCCATTTATGCACTTCCTTTATCATTTTTCGTGTATGCTTAACCCCAACGTCTGTCACATACACCAACTGATTAAAATGCGCTTCATTAATTCCCCTATGAATAAGTGTACTAAGTGTACTATCTGTATCATGTGTACTATGTTACGCGGTACAGTTATATTTGTCAAGTCCGTGATGCGATAAATCAAATACGAAATATAAATCAATTTTTAGCACAAATGTATGATAAAATTAGGTCAATTGTTTTCATTTAGATCATACTATTCGTAATCAGAGGATACATCAATGACAAAAGAAAAAACTACCCAAACCATTGTTTTTGTCGCTTTTTTTGCAGCTATTACTTTTGTGGCAACTAGCATTCAGGTGCCAATGCCAGCACTCATTGGCAAACCCTTTGTCCATCTGGGTAATGCTGCTGCACTCCTATCAGTACTGATTCTGGGCTATAAACGTGGTGCATTAGCTGGTGGCATGGGCTTAGCGCTTTTTGATGTCACACACAACTATATTCTTGACGCACCTTATTATTTTATCGAAATTTTCATCGTTGGGGGTAGTGCTATGCTCGTATTTTATAGCCTCCACTACAACAAAAAGCCACAAACTAGTAAATTAGTTCTCATTGTTGTTGCAGCAATTATCACCAAACTCGTCATGACAACGCTACACAATTTTGTTATGAGTTTAGTCAAAGGCATGACTATTCAGCCGGCATTTGTTGCAACATTATCGACGCTCTTTCCCACTTTGGTTAATTGTGTCACAACCTTGCTTGTTGTTATGATTGTCTATCCTATTTTAGGCCAGAAACTGCAACACTCATTAGCCCCAACACATTAAAAAAGCCAGCAGACAATCATGGTAGCGTCTACTGGCTTTTTTGTAAAAACAAAACCCCGCATCTGTTAACAATACGGGAGAAAGAAAATATATTCAAGAATGAGAAGAGAAGATTTGGGAGAGAATGAAATGAAAATCCTATATCATCTGCAGGGTTCTGTTCAATTAATAAGTGTTATTTGTTCTTATCAATAACTATATATTAACGATTCAAGATTAAATTCAAGTTAAAAAATCCTTTTAAAATTAACGCACTTTCTTTTACTATTATTTTACAAGTAAACACTTGGAATTGTTTGACATTTCACAATAAAACCATTATACTTACTTATTGTAATAGAAAGCACGATAATAATTATATGATAAGGAGAAAATCGTTATGTTAGCGTGGTTACGTCATTCAAAAATTGCAATGTGGGGATTGACTATTATTCGGCTCTATCTGGGGTTTGCTTGGGCAAAGGACGGTTTTGAAAAATTAACTGGTCCCAAACCATTTGATGCATCTGGTTTAATTATGGGGGCAATTAAAAATCCTGTTACTGCACCCGGTGGGGCAAAAGCTTTTCCGCTATATGACTGGTTCTTGACTACTTTCACCAACAACGGTCATTCTACTGCTGCCTTTTCTTTCTTAGTATCTTGGGGTGAACTACTGGTTGGACTCGGCCTAATTTTTGGCACGTTAACACTTGCCGCAGCATTTTTCGCATTAGTCATGAACTTTTCTTATCTTGGTGCAGGCGTTGTTTCAGTCAACCCAACCTACATTATTTTAGGTGGTCTATTGCTCATTTCCGGATTCAATTCAGGAAAAATTGGCTTAGACAGATGGGTTACACCATTCCTACGTTCAAAGATGCCGTTCTTGAACAATGATATTAGTGTCAAATAATCTTTAAAAAAATACCGTTATTAGAGGGGAAATAACACACATGTTCACATTACAAAAACCCAAAGCTAACTTGCTTGAAATCACAAGCAAAAGCATTTTTTATGGTTTTATAGCCGGTATGATATCTGGGATGGTAAAAATAGGCTGGGAAGCTATTTTACCACCACGCACCATCGCACGTAATATGACCAATCCACCACAACATATGGCCGAACAATTGGGTTTTTCAGATAAACTTGTTCACGCATTTGTGTACTATTCTCAAGATCAAAAAGTTTTTTGGTTTACATTGTTATTACACTTTTCGTTCGCCATTGTTTTTGCGATACTCTACGTTTTTGTATCTCAATACTGGCCACTCATTGGCCTTTGGCAAGGTGCCGTTTATGGCGTTGTCCTTTGGGTCGTCTGGCATGTTATTTTAATGCCAGCTTTTGGTACAGTGCCGGCCCCTTGGCATCAGCCTTTTGCTGAACATTTTTCAGAATTTTTCGGCCACATCGTTTGGGCTTGGGCGATTGCAGCAACTGTTTATTATCTTATCGCCAAAGACAAGCATGGACATTTAACAACTATTTAAAAAAAGACCTTAACAGGTCTTTTTTATTGCCATTTTTTGTATACTGAAATAAATAGAAATAATTAAAAGGATTGCCGATGTTATTTAAAGATCAAGTTTATCAATTTACGCCAGCAACTGTGCCCAATACAGCCAAGACGGTCATACAAGATTTACCTTATGCTACTGGTTCTCGACACACTTTAGACATCTACTTACCTAGTGGTGTCAAACCTTTCCCAGTCATTTTAGACTTATATGGTGGCGGCCTTCTGCGTGGTAAAAAATCATCTTTCAAACTAAATCCAAGTTTACGATTTTTAACTGATCAGTTTGCTGTGATTAGCATGGATTATCGTTTAAATGTACCACCTTATTGTGAGTTTCCAAATCAAATTGCAGAAATCCGTGCGGCATTAGATTTTTTAACGCGCAGTGCAACAATGTACAATCTTGATATGCAACACGTCATTTTAATTGGTGAATCTAGTGGCGCACAATTAGCTATGTTAGCCGCTGCTAGTTTTGCTGCAAACGTGACACTTGGTCACATACCAAACCATCGATTCCTAGATCAATTCCCAAAAGTAGCCGGTGTTATTGGCCTGTACGGCCCTTATCAAGTCGACCAGTTTGCAACACAATTTAATCAATTGCATATAATCCCAAAATTTCTGGAAACAGGTTCAGCGATAGCCTTCGAAGGCATTATGTTACAAGGCAATCGCCCTGATAGCGTCCCCTCATTAGTTAAGCAGGCCAATCCTGCAACTTATTTCACACCATCCACACCACCTACGTTACTTATCGCCGGCACTAAAGATCATGTTGTGCCTTATCTACAAAGTCTCAAACTTGCAGAAGATTATCACAGATTGGTAGGAAAAAAACCAACAACTCTTATCATACCCAATGCTGATCATGGTCCAAGTGACTATAATACATCCGCTATTTATTATGAAAAGCTAGCGTTTATCAATGAGCATATAAAAGCAGTGTGAGTTAACTCACACTGCTTTTTTCTAGTATCGTTAAAATGGTTCTTAGCACACCAGCATGATTGTTATCAGCCACAACTGGTAAGAAATCACCAGAAAGTTTAGTATTGGGCATAATGTATGGGTACCCCACCTGTGTCAGCATTTCGATGTCATTGCCCCCATCACCGAAAGCTGCGACTTGTGATAATTGAATCCCTAAATTATCTGCTAAAACCTTTAATCCGACTGCTTTATTGACACCTGCTGGCACAATATCAATCGCACCCGTCCCTGTCTCTGTCACGTGTACTTGATGGCCTAAAGCTTGTTTAGCCGCAGCATACAATTTACTTTCATCAAAATCTATCCAATTCATGGTTACTTTAAAAATTGGCGTCACGATTTCAGATACATCGTCAAACAAAATCACTTTTTTAAAATATTTTAACCGATCAGCAGTGGCTAAATGAGAAAAACTTCGCGGTATATAAGCTGTGTCATCAGTCGAATAAACCAAACCTTGATCTGGCTTTGGTTCAAAGGCTGTGATTAAGGTTTGAATTTGCGCCAATACTGACCAAGGTATTGCTTGGTTATAAAGTACCTCACCATTAGGCGCAATAACGCGTGCGCCATTATTTGTGACATAAAATAAGCCAGCGTGTAAAAAATCAGCTAACAACATCTCAATACGCTCCTGATGGACACCTGTTGCTATCACAAAACCAATATTTTTTGCTTTTAATCTTTCTAGGACAACCTTAAATAGTGCTTTATCAAATGTTTTATCATCTGCTAAAAACGTCCCATCTAAATCAGTTGCTATCAGCTGAATATTTGTCATACTTTATCCTAGTTTCCTTAACTTATAAAATATTGCGGATCTACGTGCTTAATTACTCATAGTGTACCATGTGACTAGCTGATTTATCAGACAATTTCTTAAGCATAAGCTAAAATTCGTTGTGCGATCCAAGCACCTTCACGTAAAACAAGTGTATTAACACCTGGCCTTGGAATAACTGTACCAAACCATTTTAGCCCTTCCAAGGTAATCCCATAAAGATATAAATGATTGATTGTTTCCCCATCACGATTGATAACTTCAAAGGTCTGCTTATTAATATTGGCTGCACCTAATTGATAACTAGTGCCATCAGAACGTATTTTTCTAGGTTGTACAAACATACCATTGTCACGCAGATTGGCGATTAATGGGTTACGAGATAATGAAAGATTTGTTGCGCCAAGGCGCGCTTCAACGAGTGCGTTGCCATGAAATAATTGCCCACGAGAATCACTGGCCTCAAATCCTGTAGCGTCAGTCGTAACATGTATGTTGGCCGCTGTTATCTTAAATAATCCCGCCTTCATCAGCGCGAGTAATTGCTCAATTCGCTCCAAAGGAGGACCCACGGATACTAATGCATCAAATGGTTTGAAATGTTCCAAAAACTTTTCATAATCTTCAGCAGTAAAATAATCGCGTTCTACTATATAACGTACGCGATCACGAATATCACGAAGGATATCAAATGCACCGGCAAACGGTGCGCTCTTATTACCCAAACGTGCATCATGAATATCTGCTGATAAATAAGACTGCATCCATGTCGTATAGTCAGCATCATTTGGTAAATCTCGCGCTGGATTACGGATTAAAGCAATATCAAATTCAAAAACGTCATCTAAGCCGTATTCTTCAGCCGTCGTTTTTAAATCAATACTTGTTAGCAACGCCTGTTTTAGTGCCTCAGATTGATCATAAGTTAGTGAGCTATCTGGTTGATTAATACGATTCAACAAATATTTATATGTCATTTCCTTAACGACAAGGTTTTCAAAATCTTGGTATTGAATATGACCATTGCCAGCCGCACGCAACGCCTCCAAGGCAGCTATAGTGAAAAATTTTGGTTCGTATAATTCACTGGCTGATTTTTCATTAACACCCCGAGCATGCAACGGAAAACCACGGCGGGACCCCGCCACAACCAATGGTTCATGTCCTGAAGGCTTATAAATCAGATTATCATTTTCGTCGCGAATAAAACGTCCACCCTTACCCACTGATAAAGCAGTCATATAATCAAAGAAACTCAGCCCAAGACCACGTATAATAATTTTATCATTCTCATTAAATACCGATAAATCTGCCTCCGCCGGATGCATAGGTGATAAATAATGTAACCCCTTATTTTGTGCAAATGTCTTAAAGCCCTGTTCTTCGTCAGTTAAGTTATCATCTGAATGACCCAATGCCATCACAACGTGGTCTGCTAATAATTGTGTCCCATCATTGAGCATTAATTGAAACTTTTCGCCTAGTTTCTGAACATTCATCACGCTTTGCTGAGTAAAATTTAATGTTTGATTATGTCGTACTCGGCGCATTAACCATTCAAAAAACCAGGCAGCATATATACCCATCATACCACGTGTTGCAAAATCACCAACTTGCGTCAAACGCGATAATTCATTAGTATAACTCGCATCGAATTCTTGGTGATGGGACAAAAAATCTTTCGCTTCTGACTCTAACCATTGGAACATGTTAGGCCCTGGTAAAGGTTTCCCCCCATTTTCAATGGATTCATCATTAAACAAAGTAATTTGATCGATAACTGTATTCATGAGAAAAGATCTATTTTGTGATAAAAACGGATCCCACACACGTCCCCCAATCGCGTGTGGATCATAAATTTGAACATCAATTTGCGTGTCGTCATTAGCTAAATTAATTAATCGCTCAGCTACTGCTAGTCCCCGAGGACCGGCACCTATAATTGCAACTTGCATATATTTTTCTCTCCATAGCGTACAACAATAGACGCATTTTTTTATCTATAAACTAGTTACCATTATAGTGGTTTTTACTATGCTTTTCAAAAAGTTCACTCATGCTAATGCTTGTCCTGTGCCATCACTGCTTGCAATTTTTTGTAATACTTTTTGGATAACGGTACCCTGGCCTGATTAGTTAACGTCAAAGTCCGCTCTTTTGTGTTCAGCGACGCTATTTTGTGCCGATTAACAATATAAGCAGCATGAACTCGCATTAAATCCTTATGTAGTTGTTCAATGTGCTGCATCGTCCCCCGCACGCTAAGTTGACTTTTCTCACTATAAACAATTAACCGATGACTACGCAACACATCTGATGCGATATAGACTACTTCGTGTATGTCAACTTTTTCCGACTTTCTACCGTTGGGAATAGCTATAAAATCAGGTTTTGCTATCACGTGTTCAGCAAGTTGTTTTTCAGCAGTAGTAATTGCAGATACTAACCGTTGCTTAAAAATAGATTCAGCTTGAAATTTATTAATGAAGTCTAAAGCGCTAATTTGATATTGATAACTGGTGGCCATTAATTCGGTATGTGTTGTCACAATAATAATTGGCGAAATAACATCTCGACTTCTGATAAATTGTGCTATGCTCAAGCCGGTATAATTATGATGATTGATTTCCAAGTCAAGTAGTATAATTTTAGGCTGCTTATCAGACATTAGCACTGATAAAAACTGCTTGGGCTGACCAAATACTTCACAATGAGGTAGAATACGCTTGATACGGAGTTGTTGAACAATATTGTCCTCTAATAGATAATAATGCATTATCATCACCCCACTATTAACTTTTGGATAAATTGTCTATTTTCTATTATTGTACAATGCTCAATTAATGGCTGTTGCATCGTATACCGTGTGATGAAACTAAGACCAATACCTTCGTGTGTATTTTTGGACGAATAACCCAACTCTTCTATACGGTGAATATCTATATTTTCTTGGTAAGAATTAACAATAATAATCTCATTGTCCTTTGAAAAAATAATCGACACTTTTTTATCAGTTGTTAGACTGACTGCCTCTATCGCATTATCTAATAAAATTCCCACCACACGATAAAAATCGATGTCTTTTTCAATGCTGGTATTATCAAATAATTTATCTACTGATAACGTAATATTCACTGAGTGCTCTGCTGCCAACTGATACTTCACCAGAATGACGCCACGCAACTGAATATCTGATAATTGACTAAGCTGCAACATTGTTTCTTTAGGTAACAGTAGCTGACTACGTCTAATAACAGAATAATATGTTTCCTTAATATCGTGCAT
Organism: Leuconostoc citreum; assembly: GCF_007954785.1. Taxonomy (NCBI): domain Bacteria; kingdom Bacillati; phylum Bacillota; class Bacilli; order Lactobacillales; family Lactobacillaceae; genus Leuconostoc; species Leuconostoc citreum. The sequence continues at coordinate 1,677,628 of NZ_CP042410.1, forward strand.
GTTCTCCGTCTGAATAGCATACTCTAAACTAGCTAATATATTCTTATAATCATGCTTAAAGAAACGATACTCAGCATATTGCTTTTCTAATTGATTAACATAATATTGCGATGCAGATAATGCTTCAAAGTGTTGCTCTACCTTATTCTGTAGTTGTTCATAGTAGCGATATAGCATGGGCACCAATACTATAGCCACTATCATTAATAACCAAACTAATTCACGCCAAATTGACATAGTATAGTGGTTGCGCGCAAAATGATAGGCCTGATAATTACCCCATATACGTAAAAATATGCTAATGACTAAAAGGCACATCAGCTGTTTCATGTGTGCTTGTAAAAACTCACCTGGCACCCACTTGAATCTGAAACAACGTAACATAATAACCACAAATGTTGTCACGATATTAACACAGAGATTACTGATAACCTGATACTGAACTGACCAACCCGCTAATGTAGTGAGCTGAGTCACTGGATTCATTAATCCATAAGTCATTAAGGTGCTAACTACTGCACAAAGTAAGATAACTAAGTGACTATCATGCCAAAAGCGTTCTCGACAGCCAATATAGTACAACAAAACAATATTTATAGTTGATGCTAATGTTGCTCTAACAAATGGTGAGCCAACACCATTAGATACCATACTCACGATATATATAAGTAATAGTAGCATGCAAAATTTATGTTTTGTGATTTTTTGGCCAGACAATATATCAAACCAACTTATCATAGCAAAAGCTTCAAAAGCCGACCATGTTAGGGCGTTGAGTAGATTCAAAAAAGAATGAAACATGCTTGCGTCTCCATTGAGTGAATAACTATAGGTTTGTCTCAGTATGTAATACAAATGAATTTCAAACGTTCAACATATTTTATCACATATATAATATAAAAATCACATTGACAAGACTAATCATTTCACAACGCTTTGACTGCAAAGTGCGGTACACTAGAAGGCAAAGTGCTTGCAAAGAGGAGATTATATGACTACAAATGATGAAAACATCAGCTCAAATAATTTAAATAGTAATTTATTTTCTGGTAAATTTGGCATCGAAATTGAAGAACATCGTGTACAAACAGATACCTTATCATTATCACAGCATCCCCATCCCGCATCTCTTGGTAAGCGAAAAACACATCCCTACTTCCAAACTGACTTCTCAGAAAGTCAGGAAGAAGTGGTTACCGCAGTACAGTCATCTTCTTCAGCAGCATTACAACATCTTCATGAACTGCAGTTCATGCTGACGCAGTCACTACAAGGGAATGAATTTATTTGGCCACTATCAATGCCACCTTATCTGAGAGAAGCCGACATTATTTTTCTAAAAACACACTTTGAACGACCATGGTATCAAAAATATCGCGATGTATTATTTCTGCGGTATGGTCCTTTTCAACACATTATGACGGGAATTCATGTCAATTTTTCACCAGAAGATAGTGTCATCAAAAATTACGCTAACCAACATGCACTTACCGATTATGTCACCGCAAAAAATAAATTGTTTTTCCAAATTGCTCAACAAATAGCTGGCTATCGTTGGCTATTAACCTACTTGTTTGGCGCTGCGCCAGTGAATGAAAATTCATCAGCAAATTTGCCCAATAATTATCGTAAGCGCCAACCTGTAAGGTCTTGGCGTGCAAGTAATTTTGGCTTTACCAATCAACCTCACATCGATGTAAACTATACCGACTTTAACACACATATTAAACAACTAACTAACCACATTACCAATGGGGATCTCTACGACAAAAGTGAATTTTATGGCCCAGTAAGACTTCGTGCATCTGGTAGTCCCAATGACTTGCGCATTAACGGCGCGGACTACCTAGAATTTCGTATGTTTGATATTAATCCTTTTACTGTCGATGGTATATCACAAGACGCATTAAGTTTTCTCCATCTACTCATTATCGATGCCATCATCAATCCTGAAAATTGGGAACCAGAAAAATTACGTATTGCGAAAAATAAGAATCATTTGGTTGCTTTACAACCAGCCGGTAGTGAGTTGTCAGCTGAGCTCAAATCACAAGCTTATCAATTGTTATCACGCTTAACAATCATTGCTGAAGCAGCACCAGAAAAATTGAAACTTGATTTTATATCCGCGTTAAATAACGTCAATACTGCTTTAAAGCAACCAAATTTAACAATCAGTGGGCAATTAGTTAGCGAGATAAAAGATGAATCACTCATGGCTTTTGGTCGAAAACAAGGTATTGCCTTGCGCAATCAACGCCAATCCGAAAATTCGAATGACATATTTGAGCGGATTCCTAAACAAATAAGACAAAGTTATATTCAAGCGCATCAACTCGGCTTTAACACAACTATATATCAAAATAATCAACTCAAAATTAGTGATAAATCTCATACTTGGTTATTATCCCAAAGCCAAGATTTGACCCAATTGATGACTAATCAAGATTAATTGATTCATGTTTCGCCAGCAATAAACTAATTGTCACTTTTTCGTATAGTTTTCCTTTGTTATTGCTTATCAAATCATACGTAAAAACAACTATCATTACTTATACTGACTTAAATAAGCTATATAAAAAGCCTTGATGATACAGAAAATCAAGGCTTTTTAATGATAACTTGAGTGGCACTTATTGACAGCGAACTCCTGTGTTTTTTTTAATTGTTTCACGTGAAACGTTAAGTTAACGATGTCCATAACTTGACAATTGCTTGGACACCTTCATCCCCATGTTCTTGATTTAATTTAGTGAATAATTGCTCAGCAAGTACTGTCTCTGGTAGTTGCACTTGCATTTCGGCTGCCGCATCTAATGCAATGCGTAAATCTTTCAATAAATGTTTCACATAGAAACCGGCTTTAAAATCATCGTTTAACACACGTGGCATATAATTGGTAATAGACCATGAACCAGCGGCGCCATTAGCCCATACTTGGTAGGCATCTGACAAATTTAAACCGGCTGCTTGCGCATAAGCCATTGACTCCGCCATTCCCAGAACGGTTGCAGCCACACCAATGTTATTACTCATTTTCATGTGTTGTCCTTTACCAGCTGAACCAACATGAATAATTTGGGTTCCTATGGCTTTAAGAACAGGCATTATCCGTTCAAATATAGCTTTGTCTCCGCCTACCATAATAGATAATGTGCCATTTTTCGCACCAACATCGCCACCCGACACTGGTGCATCGAGTACATGTACGCCTTGCTGTTCACCCCTTTTAAATAAAGTCTCAGCCAATCGGGGTGTCGAGGTTGTCATATCAATTAAAATGTCGTTTTCTTTCGCACCGGCAAATACACCTTCTGGCCCTAGCCAGACTGTTTCGACATCTTTAGGATAACCTACCATCGTAAATGTTATCTCGGATGCACGCGTTACATTTGCCGGTGAATTTGCCCAGTGTGCGCCATGCGCCAGGACGTCATTCGCCTTGGCACGTGTTCGATTATACACAGTGACTTCATGCCCAGCTTTTAAGAAATTATTAATTACGCCCGTCCCCATAACGCCCGTGCCAACAAATCCTATTTTCATATTTTTACCTCAAAATTTCATTTTCTGTGTAGCCACCGCGTGCCAATGTCACTGCGTCATTTAGTGCCATTTCTACCATGTTTTTAATAGCGGTATTAGTATAAAAAGCTATATGTGGTGACAAATAAAAATTGTCTAATTGCGTTAGACGTTGAATATTTTCTGGCAAATCAGCAACTGCTTGTTTTTGATCCATAAAATCATTTTCGTTAGGTGCCACATCAAATGCAGCACCGTATAATTGTCCTGATAGTAAACTAGATTCTAATGCGGCCATGTCAACAATTTCGCCGCGTGCCATGTTCAGCATAATTGTTCCTGGCTGTATTTTATCAAAAAAGTTTTGATTCGCTAATCCCCGTGTTTCATCATTCAATGGTGTGTGAAAACTAATAACATTGGCGCGAGACAAAGCATCATCTAATGAAGTATATTCTAAAAATGCCTCGTTTTGCGCACGATACACAGGGTCAACCCCAAGCACATTTGCACCCAAGGCATGTAGCATCTGTGCTAATGCTGTTCCAATACGGCCGACTCCGATGATTGCCACTGTCATCTGATAAATTTCTCTTGCTTGACCGCCGGCTGCCCACGTGTAGTCCCCTGTCGCCATGGCACGATCAAATTTTTTATTGTGCCGCAAAATATTAAGTAATTGTGTCAACGTATATTCTGCAATTGCACGTGGTGAATAAGCAGCAACGTTTGATAAGCGAATATGCTGCCCAAATGCGGCTGGTAAATCAAATACGTCGTACCCAACTTGTCGTAAAGCTATTTGTTTAATCCCATAGCCTGCTAATGATTCGTATACAGGAGCTGGTATGGCTGTTGTTTGTTGTGTCGTCACTGCATCAAAACTTTGCGCCTGTGCAACATTATCCACGTTTAGTGGCTCGTACACATTGACAACATCGTGTCCCGTTTTAGCCACCCATTCATCAACAAAGGGTAATTCTTCTTTTACTGTGTTATACATTATTATTTTCATCAGTCTTGCTCCTTTTTAATTTAAATTAAAAGCACGCAAAAAGCGTGCTTTTGTTTACTTAATTTTACCTAAGAAATATTTTTTCTTACCACGTCGAACTAACACAAATTGACCATCATAATGTGACAAGGGATTAATCTCTGCTGCAACATCTGTTACTTTTTCACCATTAATACTAATAGCGCCATTTGCCACATCTTCACGTGCCTGACGCTTTGAAGCTTCGACACCACCATCAACCAAGAAATCAACAATATTTTTGACAGTGTTTGCTGCCTCAAAACTAGGCACACCACCAAATGCATCAGCGATTTGTGCTGCTGATAAGGTTGCCACATTACCACTGAATAATGCAGTTGAAAGATCTTCAGCTTCTTTAACTGCAGCTTCGCCATGCACAAATTTAGTCACTTCTTGTGCCAATCGGCGTTGCGCTAAACGTTCGCCAGGATTTGTGGCCACTGCTTCAGCCAAATCATCAATTTCTTCACTACCCAAGAAAGTGAAATACTTAAGATATTTCACAACATCTGCATCCCCTTGATTAAGCCAGAATTGGTAGAAAGTATAAGGCGACGTTTTTTTAGGATCCAACCAAATAGCATTGCCTTCTGACTTACCAAACTTCTTCCCTGTTGAATCAGTCATCAACGGGATTGTTAAACCAAAGGCCTTTGCTTCATTACCTTCCAAAGAGTGAATTAAGTCGATACCTGATGTGATATTTCCCCACTGATCAGAACCACCAATTTGCAACTTCACATCTTCACGACGCCACAATTCATGGAAATCAATCCCTTGCAATACTTGATAAGTGAATTCAGTAAATGAAATACCCGTTTCTAAGCGCGAAGCCACGACATCTTTTTTCAACATCACATTGATTGAAAATAACTTGCCATAATCACGCAAAAAATCCGTTAATGTCAACTGACCAAGCCAATCATTATTGTTAACAATTCGCGTATCATTATCGCCAAATAGCTTGGTTACTTGCGCTGTAATACCCTTTTCGTTTTCTGCAAGTTGTTCTGACGATAACAACTGACGTTCAGTTGTTGGCCGTGGATCACCAATTGCCCCGGTTGCGCCACCAATAATAATAACAGCTTTTCCACCAGCATTTTGAAAGCGCTTTAATACCATAAATGGAATCAAATGTCCTAAATGCAGCGAATCGGCAGTTGGATCAGTACCTACGTAAGCGCCAACTTTGCCACTAGCCATAGCTTCTAATAATCCTGCTTCATCTGTGATTTGATTTAACGCACCACGCCATTTAAGATCTTCTATAAAATTCATCTTCATCTCCCTATATCTTCTTGTGGATAGCAAAAACCGCCCTATAAATACTATAGGACGGTTTTAACCGTGGTACCACCTAAATTGTAAGTCATCGGACCTACCACTTATAACGCCTTATCGCGGCATACGTCATACGTTTTTATGTTGTGTAACTCGAGCACAGCGACGGGTTAGTTCTCATCAACCACTAACTTTCTTTAACGCGTCAATCTGTGTCTTTATCAACTGATGATGTCTTCATTATACCAGAAAATATTAAGATATGTGATTTTTCAAATTTTTATCACAATAATAACAACTGATCTTTTTAATGATAAACGTTTATCTGTTTTATGACAGACCGATTATTTCTTGTTATAATTAGGTTCTGATTGGGAAGGGTTTTATGAAATTTAATACTATACAACATACTTTACAAAATATACGCACCAAGCAAAACCTCACACAAGTAGATTTTGCAGAAAAAATATTTGTTTCCCGACAAACTGTCTCTAACTGGGAACGGGGTATTAGTATCCCTCCGGTAACAGCACTCAGCATTATTGCAAATACTTTTGATGTGCCGTTAACACAATTACTGTCTGCTCTTGACGGTGAACAAGCCAATCGTGAGCATGCAGCCGAGCGTCAACTTATTGTTGAGGCATTCCTAACTTTACTTCATCGTCATAACGGCCAATACAGTACAATTGATTTAATTATTGCTGAATCCGGCATCGACTATGAACATGCCATTACATTGTTCAATTCACCGTCAGCAATTTTACAATATATTGCCCAACAAATCGATGCACAAGTCATTGCAGCACTTGATAATTACAGTGATGATGATCCTCTTATGATGATTGCAGATGCTGTATTACCAGTTCTCTATCAACATAATCATACGCTCAAAATCTTATATACTGGTCACTACGCTAATGGTGAATGGCTCACTTTTCTTAAAAATAGTTATCAAAAATGGGCCGCACCCTTTTTTGATAACTATGACATTACAACAGCACCAGTCTCTCGTAAATTCGCCATCGAACTCACAGTCAAGACAACCCTATCGATTATTTCAACTTGGCTCACACAACCAGTTCCCACACCACCCGATCAATTTCGCCAAACTTTTTTACACCTGACAAGAACACCTATTATTAAGCTCATCTGTCCTTGAAAAAGATTCAACTTGTGAATGTCAACATGTTGAATCTTTTTGCTAAAATGAATAGCATATTACTTTTACTAAATTTTTATTTTTTAGGAGCTTACCATGTCGATTCGTTTTAAAGCCATTACACTAGGAATTATATCTGCCTTCTTTTTTTCAATTACCTTTGTTGTTAATGAAGTTATGGCCAATGCTCACGGCTATTGGGGCTACACCGCTGCTTTACGGTACTTATGGATGCTGCCCTTAATGTTAATTGTCAATAAACTATTTGGCTCAAATGTGAGACATGTTCTGGGTATTATCAAACGCGATATGAAATCCTGGTTCATCTGGTCTCAGGTTTGTTTTGTTTTATTTTATGTGCCTTTGTGTTGGGCTGTTAACTATCTGCCAGGATGGCTGATATCTGCTACTTGGCAATTGACTATCATCTTTGGCGTTTTAACTACACCATTGGTGCGTGTCAAAACACAACAAAGCGGCTACGTTCGATTAAAAATCCCAACCAAAGCAATCCCATGGATGGTTATCATTCTTGTTGGAGTGTTCTTAACTGTCGCCAGTTATATTACTCACTTAAAACACATTGCCCCGTTACTATTCGCGATTATTGCTATCATGCTAGCAGCAGTTGCTTATCCACTTGGCAATAGACAAATCATGGCCACGACAGATGGGACTGTCACTGCTTCTGAAAAAGTATTAGCAATGTTAATTTGTTCGTACCCGACTTGGCTTATTATCGCTACTTTATCATATACTCAGGTTGGCTTGCCATCCGCACCACAGTTGCTTAACACATTCATTGTCGCACTGTGTTCCGGCGTGATTGCTACTGTTCTTTTTTTTGGTGCAACACAATTAGCTGTTCACGATATGAAAAGTCTAGCTGCTGTTGAAGCGACACAAGCTATGGAAGTTATTTTTTCTGTTTTACTCAGTCTATTATTCCTCGGCCATGCGCTCCCGACACCAGCCCAGTTAGCCGGTCTATGTCTTATGGTTTTTGGTATTATTATGTTATCAATTCGAGAATAAACCAGCTATACGTTGATTTTCCTTCTTATAATTGTTACAATTGTGTGACAAAGAGAAAGTTTGAGGTTGATGTATGCCAAATAATAGAAATATTAAAACTATTGCTTGGGCTCGTGTGACAAAGCATTTCAAAGCAGCCTTTTTAGTCTCACTTGTACCAATGATTTTAACAGTATTAAGTGTTATGTCTAACCATAACCGCACTACTAACTTTACTGATGATCGCATGTTAGACAACAGTGATTATACAAATGTCCCACATGAAATCAATCATTTTTTACAAGACAACTGGCCCACTATATTATTAGTTTCTCTTGTTATTGCTGCATTTCTGCTCGTCATCAGTGCTGTAATGAGTGCCGTCGCAACGTTCTTTACGGAAAGTTCGGTTAGCGGATTTATTGATTGGCATGAAACCAATGTCACACCAGAACACCCAATTAAAGCTGGCTTTCAATTACTCACAAGTATGAACTTTAAAATTGCGCTACTACGTGCTATTTATACCATACTTTGGTCACTATTATTCATCGTCCCTGGTATTATTAAAAGTCTATCTTATTCGCAAGCAATATATTTATATCGCGATGATTTACGCCATGGTCGAGAAATTAAGACAGCCAACACTTACATCTCTGAATCAAGAAAGATGATGTATGGTTTCAAAGGACAACTATTTATCATGTATTTAAGCTTGATTGGTTGGTACTTTGTCACACTAATCACTTTTGGTTTGGCAAATATTTTTGTTTTACCATACACGCTAGCTATTCGTGCTGAATTCTACATTGCCCTTCGCGAATTACTCCCACCAACCGAACAAAATACCGTCTTATAAAAAAAGAATGTGCCAAGCACATTCTTTTTTATTGCTTATGCTAATCCTTTAGAAACGTAATCAGCTCAAATAAGCAAGTAGTACACCAAACAAAACATTTAATCCTGTAAAGCTAATCTGCAATAATAATGTTATTCGCGGTATTAATAAACAACCTAAAAATATACCTTGGCAAGAAACAATAATCACGATTAAAATTGTGACGGTTAAAATTCCAACGCCTTGTTTACTCTTCTCAATAAATTTTTCTCGATTTCCAAACATCAACCGCCCTCATTTATACTATAAATTAAAAAAATCCTATACCCTACATCTCAAGTAATAGCCTATCGTGTAGGCTCAGTAGATGCGTTGTATAGGAAAACCCCTAGTTTGATGATAATGCTTCACTTGTCGTTCAGCTCCCCAAAAACTATTCTATCAAATTGTTTGATTAGAAATTTCAACTCTTCCAAGTTTAAATAGATTAGTGACTTTATCTAAACTATGTGATAAAATACACTACTTTCAACACTGTCAGACTTGCACTGGGGGAGTAAACCCTTTATAATAATTAGTTAGCTAACTAATTATTATAAAGGGGTATACTTCATGACAGAATCAATTGGTAAATTACTCAAAATCGCGCATACATCACTCATGCGAGATTTAGATGCAATTGCTCAACCTCACGGCCTGACAGCCGTTCAAATGACTATAATTGATTATCTCAGTAACGCGAGTCGCGTGACGACTCAGCATGATATTGAGCAAGAATTTAATATTCAAGGTTCCACAGTCACTGTTATGCTAGATCGCATGGCCAACAAAAACTTGATCACACGTCAAAAGAGTACGAAAGATAAGCGTATTAATGAAATTCATTTGACGACTCGCGGTTTTGAGGTCAGTGACATCATCAAAGGTTACATTGCTGAACACGATAGTCGTATGTTAGCCCCTTTTACAGATGCTGAACAAACTGTTATTTTACAATTTTTAAAAATGGTCGGTCAATCTGTCACGCAAAAGGAGAAATAATTTATGGCTACAACAGTAGTTCCTAAGCAGCATGTTCTAGCTATCATTTCCGTTGCCTTACTGGCAGCCGGCGGCATTATGATAGAAACAGCTATGAATGTCACTTTTCCAAAACTAACGCAAGTTTTTCATACATCTCTTAATAACATACAATGGGTAACAACCGCTTACCTTTTAGCTGTTACTGTGACTATGACAACAAGTGCCTACTTAACCAACCGCTTTGGCGCCAGGCGAATATGGCTAACTGCCAATCTATTATTCATTGGTGGTACAATATGTGCCGGCTTTGCTAACAGCTTGGCAATATTACTTCTCGGTCGTGTATTGGAGGGCATAGCAGCCGGACTTGCTATGCCACTCATGTTTAATTTAGTTCTCTCGCTTATTCCTAAACCAAAAATTGGTGTATGGATGGGTATTGGTGCCATGGTAATTAGTTTGGCGCCTTCTTTTGGCCCTACCTATGGTGGCGCCTTGATTGAAACTTTAGGCTGGCGGGCTATTTTCTTTACGTTATTAGTAATTCCAATAGCCTCTTTATTACTTGGCTGGCATAATATTGCTCATGTAGCAAAACAAAATAAGCATCTTTCATTTGATTTCATCGCGTTTTCATTATTAGCTATTGCCTTAATCACCGGATTATTAGTCGTCAACCAACTAGAAACAGGGCGGTTAAATATATTATTTTTAATCCTAGCCATTATTTCAGTGACTGCTTTTATTTATAAATCTCAACATAGTCAGAAAGTATTTCTCAATATCAGACTATTTAAATCGCAAACATTCACACTGTTACTCATTCCTGTCACATTTTATATGTTTGCCAATCTTGGCCTAAGTTTATTAATTCCCAATTATTTGCAGGCTAGTGCTGGCACAACTAGCTTCTTAGCCGGATTTGCTTTATTACCAGGCACATTATTTGGTGCCTTTCTATCACCTTATTTTGGGTCATTATATGATAAAGTTGGCGCAACTAAATTAATTTTTTTAGGGAATGGTATTTTTACCATCAGTTTGTTCGGCATGGCACTTTTAACACATCGTCTGGGATTTATATTAATTTTAATTAGTTATATTATTTTTACTATTGGTCGCAGTATGGCTTTTAGTACCGGTATGACAGCAGCTGTTGATCAATTGCCTATTGCTCAACAAAACGATGCCAACGCTATTCTACAAGCATCACAAATGTTTATGGGTGCCCTGGGTACCACAGTGGCGGCATTATTTGGGTCTAACCAAGGTGGCATTGCCGTTGGCTTAAACCAATTTTTATGGCTACTTTTTGTCATCGCATTACTACTATTTCTGCTTTTTTGGTTACAAAAACACTTAGCTGAGGCTACTAAGTGATTACCATGCAATGTTTCATGTGAAACGTTACATGGTAATGTGGGGATAGCATCATTGGCTGTTACGCTAAACCTTTAAAAGTATTGCATTGTTAGCCGTTTTATGATAATTTTTGTTATAACAAATTGACCGGAGACAAGTATGCATATTGGTATAAAAATTAAACAGCTCAGAATCTCGCAAGGACTCACACAACAAGAATTTGCAGACAAACTTTTTATTTCCTATCAATCTGTTTCTAACTGGGAACGTCAAAAACGTCATCCAACAGCTGAAATGATGCTCACAATGATTGAAACGTTCAATTTGCCGTTAGATTTTTTCATCATGGCGCATGATAAGGCTCATGATAACGAAGAAGATTTAATTTTATCTGCTTTTTTAACCAATATGTCACATAATTTAGATGAAATTCCTACTTTAAAATCGATTCAAAAAGTATCAGGTATTTCTATTCATCGTATTAAGGCCTACTTTCCATCTTTTGACGATATCATTTATGCCTTCATTAACAAAATCGATCAGAGCATTAAAACTCAAGTAGCAGATAGCTTAGCGACTAATAAGCCTGTTCTCGACACCTTCATCGATGATATGGCGCCTATGCTGTATCAAAAAAAAGATGCACTGCATATTTTATACACACGTCCCTATATTAGGGGCGTGTGGACACAATTCATTCGTTCGAAATATAAATATTTACTAGTCCAGTATAATCGAGATAATCAAACTGATGCCTTACGTACAGAATATCTCATCGAGACATTAATGGCCTTTATATCCGTATGGATGAGTCAAGAGATCCCTGAGCCCCTATCTGAATTTCAAAGTCGGATTAGACAGCTCACTGATAGTCGCATCAGCATTTGGTTATCCTAACCAGTATTTTTGATATAAAAAAGCGATACAGCATAGTATCGCTTTTTTATGGTAAATATGGCTTTGTAATTTCGTCATCAGATTGTTTCAAATCTGATACTGTTCCTGTAAATATAATGTGACCACCGTATTTGCCACCACCTGGCCCAGTCTCAATCAACCAATCACCCTGACTAATCAAATTTAAGTTATGCTCGATAATTACAATTGTATTCCCTTTTTTGATAAGTGATGAAAAAAGCGCCAGTAATAAATCTATATCTTTCAAATGTAATCCTGCACTTGGTTCATCCATGATATAAACACTGCCCTTTTGATTAAGGTACTTAGATAGCTTAGCCCGCTGTAACTCACCACCAGACAATGTCGTAAATGTCTGATCTAATTTTAAATAACCGAGTCCGACATCATTAATGGCTTGCAAGCCTTGTTTTATCTTTGGCTGCTTTTTAAAGAAAGTCAGAGCCTGGCTAGCCGTCATAGCTAGCACATCAACAATTGTTTTTCCGTTATATTTGTATGCTAAGACTTCAGGTCGATATCGCGTGCCTGAACACAGTTCACAAGTTGTTGTCATATTATCCATAAAATACATATTATGAACAATCACCCCTTTACCTTTGCAATTCGGGCATGCTCCCTGCGAATTAAAACTAAACAATGCTGCACTAACATGACATGTCTGAGCAAAAAGATGACGAATCTCGGTAAATATATCCAGATAAGTAATCAGTGTGGATCGACTACTTTTACCGATTTCTTTTTGTGAGATACTAATGACAGCTTGCCCCGACTGTGTTAATTGTTGATTTATAATCTTAGCTAGTGATGATTTTCCAGAACCAGCAACACCACAAATAACAGTTAATGCTTGCTGTGGTATTTTGAAAGAAACATGATTGACTGTATTAGCACTTTGATCATCAAACAAAAACCAGTGTGACATCTCGCACTGTTGTTGCGCATATTGCAGTGGTCGTTGGATTAAGCGATTAGTTTGTGTAGATGACAGCAAAAATTGATCAATTGTTCCAGAAAATATGACTTCGCCACCATTAACACCAGCCCCAGGTCCAATATCAATGACATAATCTGCTTTTTTTATCAGTAAAGGATTATGTTCAACAATCAAAATTGTATTCCCCTGATTTTTTAGTCGTGCCAAACAAAACATAATTTTTTCAATATCTTTTGGGTGTAGACCAGCACTAGGCTCATCCAATACATAAAGCACATCATTTAACGAGCTAGTCATATGCTTAGCTATTTTTAGTCGTTGGGCTTCACCACCAGATAGTGTTTCGGTTCGATGCGCCAGATTTAAGTAATCTAATCCAATTTGCATTAGTGCATCTGCATAATCTATAATTTTATGTTTAACATCAGCAACTAACTCATTATCAATCGTCTGAATGAAATCTTTTAATTCATTAATCTGCAAAGTTGACAGCTCATATATGTTTTGACCATTTATTTTTGAAGATAGTGCTGCCTGATTTAAACGCGCGCCGTGGCAGGCTGAACATAGCTCAGAATGGACAAAAACTGCCAATTGGGCTGCATGTCTTTTCCCCTCATCTGTATTGATAATACTTCTTTCAAATCGTGGTACAAGACCTTCATAAAGTGCTGTTTTAGGCCAACCATTTGCCGCATGATTAAGTTTAATTTGTGGTGAGTAAAGTAATAAGTCTAATTCTTTCTTACTGTAGTCTTTTATTTTTTTATCTAAATCAAATAACCCGCTATAAGCATATCGCTTCCAACGCCAAGCATCTCTGCCAAATGTCGGAAAATTGATTGGTCCTTCATTAAGCGACTTATCAAAATCAACAAGCTGATGTAAGTCGATTTTTTTTGTAATCCTAAACCGTTACATATAGGGCACTGCCCTTGTGGATCATTAAACGAAAAGGCATCAGAGTAACCTACAAATGGCACGCCAATTCGTGAAAACAGCAATCGTAAATAGGTATAAAGCTCCGTGTATGTGCCTACTGTCGATCGCACATTCCCTCTCATTTGACGCTGTTCAATTGGTATGGCAATCGGTAAATTTTTAATCCGAGATACAGATGGTCGTCCGTATTTAGGTAACACATGTTGAACATAGCTGGAAAACGTTTCATTGAGCTCCCGACGTGATTGTGCCACAATCGTATCAAAAACCAAGCTCGATTTTCCAGAACCTGATACACCCGTAAAGACTGTCATTTTATGCTTTGGAATAGTCACAGAGATATCTTTTAAGTTATTCTGATTCGCATGTTCAATTTCAATCCATTGGTTTGCCATAATCGTCCCCTCCAATTATCATTTGTTTCCTAGCTATTATCTCATAACTCTCTTTTAATCACCAAAGCTGTATTGCCGGTAGTAAAAAGCGTGGCACCTAATTGGCGCCACGCTTTTTATTGCTTATGCTATGCACAAGACTAAACTAGCATGTCATATCATCGTAGAATATCAATCAAATTTTTATTACTTGCTGTTTTGGCTGGTAATATTCCAAAAACAAGACCGACAACTGTTGACGTGCCAAAAGCTAATATGAATGTTGCTAATGAGACACTGGCTTTGAATGGTAAGAATACTGAAATTCCCATAGCAATCCCAAGACCACCTAGATAACCAATCATACCGCCACTAAGTGTTAGTAGCACGGCCTCAATTAAAAACTGCCACAAAATTTGATTTTGTGAAGCACCCACTGCCATACGAATGCCAATTTCCTGTGTCCGCTCACTAACCGCAATATACATCATGTTCATCACACCAATACCGGCAATGAACAATGAAATGCTCGCGACAGCAACAATAAAGTAAGTAATCCCTTTAATAACAGCACTGATACCTTTAAGCATTGCAGCCATATCGTAAAACTGATAATCCCCTGTATTATGTTGTGAGCCACTGCTATTAAGTTGATCCACTATTTTTTGAGTTTCCTTAGAGACATTTGTGCCTGTAGTAAACGTTAGCTTCAAAGTATTTGCAGCACCATTATTGTTATTGGTTTCAAAAACTTGACGTGGCAAAACGACATCATAGTTTTGATAACTCCCTTGGACCGCATCGTTACTCAAAATACCAATAATAGTATAAGTTGTCCCATTAATATCAATACCTGCATTCAAAGCATTTTTAACTGTTTCATAGCCTTTTTTGGCTATGCGTTGACTGACCAACGCTACTGGGTTCCCGACCAATATATCTTGCTTTGATATGCCACGCCCAGTTGTTAAAAACTTTTGATTCGCAGACTGTGCTAAATATGTCGTTGAATCAATATTTTTACCGTTAATGTTGCCCGTAGCTGATAAAATACCATGATCATCGGACTGGACATTACCCTTAGTTACCTTATCATTTTCTCGTATGCGATTTAAATCATCATCACTAAACCCTGATACTTTGCTGTCATTTTTTGATACAAACTGGATTTCAGTAGATTGTTTGCCACTCGTGTCGGCCTGAAGATTTTTCATCATTGCCAATCGTGCCCCATCGCCAAGTGCTAAGATTGTAATAACTGCAGCAATGCCTATTACAATCCCGACCATTGTCAGAACACTCCGTCGTTTGTTGGATAGAAGGGAGCGACATGCACTGACAAAAAGTTCACGTATTTGCATGTGATACCTCCTCATCACTTTTAATGCGACCATCTAGAATACGAATTAAACGATTGGTTTGTAGGGCAACCTCTTCATCATGGGTAACCATAATAACAGTTGTTCCATCCTGATTTAAGGCTTTAAACAGTGCCATAATTTCAGCTGAAGTGGCTGAATCAAGTGCTCCTGTTGGTTCATCAGCTACCAAAAAGTTAGGCCGAGTTACAATAGATCGTGCAATAGCAACACGCTGCTGCTGTCCTCCAGACAAATTTTTAGGCAACTTATGATAACTATTTGGCAAACCAACTTGTGCTAGTACATCATTAACGCGCGCAAAAATATCCCGACGCTTCATACCAGCATACAATAAAGGTAACCCAACATTCTCGCCAACACTCTGATTTGTTATTAATTTAAAATTCTGAAAAATAAATCCCACAGATTGGTTTCTCAATTTTGCGTGCTGTTTACGATTCAATTTACTAACTGTCACGTCGTCAAACACATAACTACCATCGAAATGTTGATCTAAAAAACCTATAATATTTATCAAAGTTGACTTGCCAGAACCGGAAGGACCCATAATGGCGACAAATTCACCAGCACTGATTGTTACATTAATATCGTGTAATACTTGGTAGTCATCGCCACCTTGTCGATAACTTTTAGCAACGTCAGACAAATTAATCATGCACAGCCTCACCATTTTTCAAATGACTATCTGGATTAAGAACAATTTTTTCACCTTTTACAATGCCCGATTTAACAATATAATTGGTGCCCGCTTGTACAACATCAGCACTGATACGCTGTGCTTTACCATCACTGATTTTATATAAGTTTCCTTGATATACAGCTGATTTTGGTATCTTTAAATCTGATTGTTGAATCTTAACTTTAACACTCTGCCCATACAAAAAATCGTTATTTACCGTAGCCGAGAAAGGATAATAAGTGGTTCCCTTTCCTTGATCTGTAGGGATTTGCTCAATTTTTGTGATTGTTGTTTCTTGCGTCGGCGTGCCATCTATGCCGCTAACTGACAATTTATCACCACTGTGTAACTTGTGATAATCATATTCTGATACATTGGCCTTCAAAACTTTATCAACAGCATTGAGCGTTAATCCAGGCAAACCATCTTTTTTATTGTAATCCACAGAAACAATCCCATCAAAAGGCGCCGTTACAGCTGTCGTTACTTTGCTTTGTAACGCTACTAACCTATTCTGTGCTTCTTGCACATCCACATTGGCATCATTTATGATTTGTTGCGATTGCGAATCAGACGGCCCTTTACCTCGTTCATTAGCCCGATTATTTGCTTGTTGTGCAACATCTTTTATGCTTGTTCCAGCTCGACTTGATTGACGCATCATCTCTTTTTGCGCATCAACTGCTTCTTGAGCTTCTGGATTATTAACCGTCATTAATATATCCCCTTGGTGCACATTCTGGCCATCACTAACATTAAGTTGTTGTAGCTTTCCAGCTGGTGCGTTGAGCACTTGTGTTTTACTTGCTATTACTTTCCCAGACATTGAAAGCGCTGGTGTCGTAGTTACCGTATAACTTTGATACCCTTTTTTATCTTTTGTCGCTGTTTTATGCGTTGTTTTTTGATAAGTTGTCACACCAGCAGTTGTGAGTAACCCAATACCAACCAAACTGCTTACAACAATTAATGCCGTTTTTGTCGATTTTTTCATACTATTCCCCCAATTACCGGAATTTATTTAAAAGCAAACTTTGTTACGACGTTCATTGCAACAGTCAAAACAACAATAATCACAAAATAGATAATCTGCGTGCGTTTTGTAATGACATTTTCTTTGCGCAAAATAAGTGTATAAATAATAGCTGAAATAATACTACTGATAATATTGACGCTCGTATTACCAGACTTGTATAGTGTTAACACTGTTATCGCAAAAACATTGACAATTGCCATTGGTAAGGCACTGATACTCCCTGCATACCAAGATGTTAGAAATGAGACCGTGTGCTGGTCTTCTTGCCCTAACTGTGACAACCAGATAAACAGCTTGTTAATTAAGGCACCAATAATCACACTGATAATAACAACAGTGCTGACGGAAGCCAACAACATCGTGCTATTTAACTTCATTTCATTTGTAGCATTAGTTCCAACTGCAGTTATCATACTGATACCGACCAGTACCAATGTTGCCAAAATTGCAATAATCGCTTGATTCTTTTTATTCATAATTTTTCTCCTCTTGTTACGCTTTGAGCAATAATAGTTACATTATACGTGAGTCATCTATCACTTTGTGCCCATTTTTCTATGTAGACAAAAACTATTATTTATGGTAAAAATCGAAAAGAGCCAGTACATATTAACGCTTCTCGGCGTTAGTTAGTTATTGTTCTACCGCTTTATTTTCCACGAGGCCCTCTATTTGAGAAATAATGGTTTATACAGGCTACTGTTTCTATAATTTCAGGTAACATAAATAATAAATAAAGGAAAATAAAATTATATATACCAAAGTGACACGATGTGCTAATAATCCCAATAGCCATAACAATATCATAGCTATCTAGGGGTCTAACTGTCAGATCAAGCTTTTTCTTTATTTTTAAACACATAAATTAGCGATGTTATTGAAAAGATGATTATACCAATAAAAGATATCAACATCCAAAAAAGATTGCGCTTCCTTTCTTTAAATAAAAAAATATATAGGATAAACATTGCGAATGATAACCACATTATCCACCCTGATAATTTCGAAGTGATTGGCACATCAAGTACCACAGATGTATGAGAAAGATTATTGACATTATGAATCAATTCTGTGGCACCATGAATACTTAATATTAGACCTAATAAGGTGACACATAATAATAGGGAAAGATATATTACTTTAGTGGAACTGTTAGTCATAAGTAAACCTCTAATATTGCTGCTACACCTAATAATATGAACATAGTTGCCAAAAATAATTTTTCGTATCCTAAATTTTTATACAAATATGCAATTTGTCTATAATAAAGAGCCTGTTTTATTTTTCTAGATAAATAAAAACTCATTAAACTGGCTACTAAAAAAGCAGATAACTCCAAGGTAGCATAAGGTACCAAGACAAACAAAATCGTCTGACTAGGTAAGTTTGCCATAACAATACCAAATGACAACCCATTAATAAACAAAATAATACAAGATAATAAACCAAAGGTTATTATCCCACCAAAAATAATTAATAGGATGACACCAATATTGTGATTCCATATCTGTTCAATTTTTAAATCAACATTTTTGTGTAAATCTGGTTGCATACTATGAGGCGCAAACTCATAACCTATAAGACTGCCAAATATCACCACCATAGATGTTATCAGTAAATCTTTTTTTAGTCGCATCAAATTAAAATCCGACGCCTGCGGCCATTCCCATAATAGCTAGATAAGCCTTCGCGGTAGCTATAAATGGTGCAAAAGCAGGATAAGCAATAGCTACTGCGTAAGCCCCTCCGGTACTCATAATATGAACAATTGAAAACGCAACCGGTTCTGAAATGCCGAATCTCTGAACAAGCATTCCTAACATATTCATTAACATGTTGTAATTCCTCCATTATTTAAAATTTACTTATTACCAACCAATTGTTGCAGCAGTACCAATAGTAGCAATAAGTCCTTCTATCGTTAATAGCCATGGCGAAAAATAAGGAAACGCTGCAATAAATACCCAACCTACTCCTCCAGTTACAAGCTGCACTCCCCACGCAGCTGTTGCGCGATCAATGTGAAACTTTGCTACCAATTCTCCCAACCACAAATTTCTTATTCCCTGGACAAGTAAAAAGGTTATGCCAATTGCATATAATCTTTGCCATGTTTTTGACCGTAAAGTCATGTTATTCCTCCTTTTGATAAATTTAATGTTCTAACAATATAAATAAGCTACATATTGATTGCTCATCTTATTACAAGAACATTTTTTATTCTATCATGTACTAATAATTGACTACGCCACTTTTTTTTGTCATATTTCCCATCACCAAGTATTACTGATATAATATACAAAAAATGGAGATTAGCTCACATGTTAAAATTTATGCTTCGAGATTTACGAAAAACTTTTCAACTTTCCCAAGAGCAGTTCGGCGCAAAAATTTTTGTTTCGAAACAAACTGTTTCCAATTGGGAACGTGGTGTTAGTGAACCACCATTGGCAACACTGCTAGCCATTGCTAATACTTTTGATGTGCAATTAACAACATTATTAGAACATCTGCATCATGAAACCGACTAACGATTCCCATTATATTCATTGACTTTAAAACTATGCCTAACAAATTACTTTGACAACCATAGTAATTTGTTATATGATGTACTCAAAGCCGAACAGAGGATTAAAAAATGGCCATTTCAAAAGATCTCATTCGTGGGCATATTGACACGATTATATTAAATATACTTAATCAGAGTGACTCATATGGTTACCAAGTTGGTAAATCAGTTCGCATATTAAGTCAGAATCAATATGATTTGAATGAAGCAACGCTGTACACGGCTTTCAGAAGGTTAGAAAAAAGTGGTGATATTACAAGTTATTGGGGCGATGAAACACAGGGCGCCAGACGAAAATATTATAAAATCACCCCAGCTGGACAAGCTCATCTCACTCATGCCATTGCAGAATGGGCATTTGCTAAAAACGTTATCAGTCAACTGATTACCGGTACTATTGCAGAAGGAGAGGAATCATGACTTCAATTGAAATGGCAATTCGAACACGCTTAGACGTTATTTTTTCGAAATACACACCGAACGAACAACTAACAGAATTTAAGGAAGAGTTGGTGGCTGATCTACTAGATGCTTATCAAGATTTTGCTAAGCAAGATAAATCACATGACGAAGCACTTGATGACGCTTTTGCACAGTTGGGTGATATTGACACAATTTTGCGTGAACTTAGTCAAACTAAAAAACAAGAAAATGACGACTCAAAAAGTCAGACGAAAAAATCGTCATTTTTTGAATTTTCAAACGACGGTCTCCATCTCGGTAATCTCCATATCGATGGTCAAGGCGTTCGTCTTGGCGATGATATTGTTATTGATGGTAAGCACGATAAAGTACAATTAGGTGATTGGCTCCATGTTGATCGTTCTGGTGCACGTGTTGGTCGTAAATATTATCGTTTTGACGAAGATGAACCTTCTGATACCACGCATACGCCTAGTTGGTCAGTAGCTCATCATAATGCGCAGATTCCCACTAGTGATAAACCTTTCGTTTTTGATTATAAAAACGCTGACGTCCATTTTTATAGTAATGAAAAAGCAGATTTAATAACACTTGATGAATTTTTTAGCCGTGATAATAACCGCTACTTTGCAGATATTCAAGAAACTAATGAGCAGATTTCAGTTACGCAAGGCGATAATCCATTATTGTTCCATGTCCGAACACAAGTTAATATTGGTTTACCCAAAGACTTTAATCACGGTAAGATAACAATGATTAACCACTCTGGTCGTATCATGGCACAGGATCTCAGCCTACAGCAATTTAACCTATACTTACATGCTGGTAACTTTAGGGGCAATCATATTCAAGCTGAAACTGCTAACTGGCAAATTCACGCTGGGGAAGTTAAAGTACAGGAACTAAACTTTAAGCATGCCGATATTTTTAATAAGTCTGGTAGTCTTAAATTAGACAATATGACCGTTGAAGACAGCCACATCACAGTCACATCTGGTACTGTTCAAATTTCTCATTTTACCGGTGGTGGTCAGTTTGCTACGCATACGGGTTCTTTGCGTTTACGCATCGATAAATTGACTGATGACCTTAAATTACAGGCCAAGACTGGCTCAATTAGAGTAACAATGCCTGAAAGTCAAGATTGCTATTTTAATTTATCTGCTAATATGGGCAGTATCGTCATGGATCACACCGAGACAACGCACTTCGATAAAAACACAAATAGTTATAAGTGTGGGTTCTACGGTGATAATCCAAAATTCACAATTGACGCAAATGTCGACTCTGGTACAATTAAAGTGTATTAGACTGTCTTAAAATCTTAATTGCAATGGAGACAACAATAATATGAAAGAATATTACCATCATATCCATGATTCGCATGGCTTACAAGCTTATGGTGTCGGCTTTTTATTAGCTGCAGGCCTTGAATTTGCAACATCACATGATTGGTTTGCCACATTATGGCACGCTCTTCTCAGCTGGGCTTCGGTTGGCTACTATATTGCCGTAACCGTTCAGCACTTAATTAAATAAAGGAGATTGACTATGACAAAGAAGAAAAATTTGACCCGTTCGCACAAAAATCGTATTCTCGGCGGTGTATTGGGCGGTGTTGCCGAATACTTTGGTTGGAATGTGACAATCACGCGACTCATTTATGTGTTGATTACGCTAGCAGCTTTCCCTGGTATCATATTTTATATCTTAGCTTGGATTATTATCCCTGATGATCCAAGGCAGTCAACTTCTTACTATGGTGATGGTCGCCGAAAAGATATCACACCTGATGATTTTTAACTAATAATAAGTATTTCATTATTTTTGCTCGTACTATTAAGTATCTTATAGCAAAGGTGGTGAATAAAATGTTTCAATTTTTATCAAAGTTGATTACTCGTAAAAAGGGTATTTCATAACAAAAAGCAGATGACTTTTGTCATCTGCTTTTTCATTGCTAATTATGCTTCACTATCCTCATCATCTCTTGCTGCGCGCGACAGAAGTTCTGATACTTGTGAAAGTTGTTCATTATTTAATACTGTGTCATCGGTCACATCGGTAGCGATTTCATCAGGTAAATCTTCCTGATCTACCTTCGTTAAGGTTGCCACTTTAGTGCCTTCTTCCAGACGAATTAAACGAACACCTAACGTGGCACGACCTGTTTGACTCACAGAATCTGCTGCAAACCGAATCATGACCCCTTGTGTCGTTGTTACCATAATATCTTCATGGCCATGAATAATTGTCATGCCAGCTAATACACCATTTTTATCAGTAATATTAGCAGTTTTGATGCCTTTTCCACCACGACCCTTGATAGGATATTCACTGGCTGGCGTTTGCTTTCCAAAACCTTTTTCTGTAATGACCAACACATTGTCTGACGATGTCACCACATCTGCTCCAATAACAACATCATTATCACGTAAGCGTATACCACGGACACCAGCTGCTGATCGGCCCATAACACGCACAGAATCCTCAGCAAATCTGACTGAATAACCCGCTTGCGTGGCGATTAGAATGCTTTGTGTCCCATTCGTAATTTGAACTGAAAGCACTTCATCCCCGTCATGTAAGGTTAATGCTTTTAGACCATTTGTTCTGATGTTAGCAAATTCACTGACGGCAGTACGTTTAACAACGCCCAATCGTGTGACGAAGAATAAGTAGTCCTTACTTTCACTCGCTTCACCACGAACACTAATGACAGCTTGAATTTTTTCATCGTCTTCAAAGTTTAATAAATTAACAACTGGGATGCCCTTAGCTTGTCGGCCATATTCGGGTACTTCATACCCTTTCATCCGATAAACCTTCCCTTTATTAGTAAAGAAGAGCAAGGTATCGTGAGTTGAAGTTGCTAACATTTGGTCGACAAAATCCTCATCATTGACATTCATGCCTTGAACACCACGACCACCACGATTTTGTGCTTTAAATTCTGCTTGTGGGACGCGCTTAATATAACCGTTGCGTGTTAATGTCACAATCACATCTTCTTCTTCAATCAAGTCTTCATCTTCAAGATTTGTCACATCCCCAACCTGAAGCTCAGTGCGACGTGCATCCCCAAATTTTGTTTGGATTTCTAGTAATTCATCATAAATAATTTGATCAACACGTTCTTGATGTGCCAAAATATCTTTCAAATCAGCAATTAATGCAACCAATTTTTGGTATTCGTCCTCGATTTTATCTCGTTCCAAACCAGTTAAACGCACTAATCGCATATCTAAAATTGCTTGCGCCTGTTTATCTGATAACGCGTAACCATCAATCAAACGTGTCTTGGCCTCTTCAGAAGTTGCTGAAGACCGAATAATATTGATAATGGCATCAATATGATCTAGGGCAATACGTAACCCTTCTAGTATATGCGCACGAGCCTGAGCTTTTTGTAAATCAAATGCTGTACGACGACGAATGACTTCCCGTTGATGCGTTAAGTAAGCTACCAGAATATCTTTAAGGCTCATTGTCTGTGGCTTGCCACCATTGATAGCCAGCATATTAAAGCTAAAGTTTGTTTGTAATAAGGTTTCTTTATAAAGATTATTTAATATCACACTGGCTGACGTGTCACGTCGCACATCAATTGAAATACGTAAACCATCACGATCTGATTCATCGCGGATACCAGTAATACCTTCAATACGCTTGTCTCTTGCGAGTTCTGAAATACGTTCAATCAATCGTGCTTTATTAACAGCATATGGCAACTCTGTCACAATAATCTGTTCTTTACCAGTTTTTGTTTGCTCAATATCGACTTTAGCGCGAACTGTAACGCGCCCACGCCCAGTCTCATAAGCACGACGAATACCTGATTTACCCATAACAATGCCACCAGTTGGAAAATCCGGTCCCGGCAAAACATCCATAAGATCTGTTGTGGTAGCATCAGGATTGTTCATCAAAACATGCAGCGCTGAGATAACCTCACCCAAATTATGTGTAGGAATATTAGTCGCCATTCCCACCGCAATACCAGTCGCCCCATTAACTAATAAATTAGGGAAACGTGATGGCAAAACCTCTGGCTCACGTTCTTCGCCATCATAGTTTGGCACAAAATTAACTGTATCTTTGTTAAGATCACGTACCATCTCCATCGCGACTTTTGATAAGCGCGCTTCAGTATAACGCATTGCCGCTGCGCTATCACCATCGACAGATCCAAAGTTACCGTGTCCATCCACAAGCATATGACGATATGAAAAGGGTTGTGCCATACGTACCATTGATTCATAAATTGCTGAATCACCGTGAGGATGGTACTTTCCCATCACATCACCTACAATACGTGCAGACTTTTTATGTGGTTTATCTGGTGTATTGCCTTGTTCAATCATTGAATACAAAATACGACGATGAACGGGCTTCATGCCATCACGAACATCAGGTAATGCACGCGCAACAATAACTGACATCGCGTATGATAAAAATGATGTTTTCATTTGTTCTGACAAATTCGCATTACGAATGCGCGTGTCATTTTGTTCAGACATTTCTTACTCCTTAATAACGTTATTCTTGAATTTATGTACTGCTTAATTAACTAAGCAGTTTTGTGATGTATTTGATTTAGCTTGCCACTAAATATCCAAGTTTTCGACGAAAACCGCATTCTCTTCAATGAACTCACGACGCGGTGCAACATCATCACCCATCAACATATCAAATATGCTATCCGCTGCTTCTGCATCAGCTGGATCAACACGTAATAAACGACGATTTAGTGGGTCCATGGTTGTATCAGCTAACTGATCAAAGTCCATTTCTCCCAATCCCTTATAACGTTGTACTTTTGGCTTAATATTTGCTGGTAACTGCGCCAAATAATCTTCTAGTTCCTCATCTGAATCAAGATATTCGCGATTCTTTGAATTGCCCAAAGCAACACCATACAACGGTGGTTGCGCAATATAAATGTAACCTGAATCAACTAACGGCCGCATATAACGATAGAATAGCGTCAGCAATAATGTCCGGATGTGTGCGCCATCCACATCAGCATCTGTCATGATAATCACTTTATGATAATTCGCTTTTTCAACGTTAAAATCATCGCCAAAACCTGTACCCATTGCCGTAAACAATGAGCGGATTTCTTCATTAGCCAAAACCTTGTCTAGCGTTGCTTTTTCAACGTTCAAAATCTTACCACGAATTGGTAGGATAGCTTGTGTTAAGCGATTTCTTCCTTGTTTAGCTGAGCCGCCGGCAGAATCGCCCTCAACAATAAATAACTCAGAGATTGCTGGATCATTTGACGTATTATCTGCCAATTTTCCTGGTAAATTACCAATCTCTAGGCCGGACTGTTTCCGTGTCATTTCGCGCGCACGTTTAGCTGCTAAGCGCGCTTTTTGCGCTAAAATACCTTTTTCAACGATTTGCTTTGCCACAGCGGGATTTTCCATCATAAAGCGACTGAAGGTTTCAGAAAACATGCGATCAGTTGCTTGGCGGGCATCAGAGTTCCCAAGTTTTGTCTTGGTCTGACCCTCAAATTGTGGGTCCGGATGTTTAATTGATACAATGGCTGTCATGCCTTCACGTACATCTTCACCAGTTAGACTTTCGGCATTTTCTTTGAGCTGGCCGTTCTTTCTGGCATAATCATTGATAACGCGTGTTAGCGCAGTTTTGAAGCCTGTTTCGTGTGTCCCACCTTCATAGGTATTAATGTTATTCGTAAATGTACGTAAACTATCCTTCACATCTGTTGTATATTGTAAGGCAGCTTCAACGACAATCCCGTTTTCTTCCCCTTCAACGTAAACAGGCTCTGGGAAAACAACCACTTTCTCGGCATTAAGATACTTTACATATTCTTTAATCCCACCTTCATAGTGAAAACTTTCCGTCATCGGCGTTTCGGCACGATTATCTGTAATTGAGATACGCAAGCCCTTGTTTAAAAATGCCAATTCCCGCACACGAGTTAATAATGTATTGTAATTAAAGGTGGTTGTTTCTCTGAAAATATCGGCATCCGGCTTAAAATGAACAATTGTCCCACGTGCAATTGTTGGTTTTTCATCCAATTTAACCATACGGGTATTTACGCGACCAACTTTAAAGTCCATATAATAAACTTGCCCATCACGGACAACTTTAACATCTAAATTGGTTGACAAAGCGTTAACAACTGATGCCCCAACACCATGCAATCCACCAGAGACTTTATAGCCACCGCCACCAAATTTACCACCAGCATGCAACACTGTAAAGACTGTTTCAAGCGCTGGTTTGCCAGTTTTAGTCTGGATGTCTACCGGGATTCCGCGCCCATCATCAGTGACCGTGATTGAATTATCGGCTTCAATTGTGACTGTAATATGTGAGGCAAAGCCGGCCAAAGCCTCATCAATACCATTATCAACAATTTCCCAAACAAGATGATGCAACCCTTGGGCTGTTGTCGTTCCAATATACATTCCTGGTCGCTTACGTACAGCTTCTAAACCTTCTAAAACTTGAATTTGATCGGCATTGTAATCTCCAGCATTAGCCGTGACCGTGCTGGCACTGCGAATCTCTTCATCATCTGTCACGATACCATCAATGTTTTCGATTTCATTATTATTTTCTTCAGACATATTCAATCCTTTATGTACTTGTTACTTTTCCGACGTATGCTTTGCTTCTAACGTGATTTCTCCTTGTTTCACGTGAAACACCTTAGGCGTATGAATCAATTGCCGTGCGACATCACTTAAAGAAGGCGCCGTGATAAAGGTTTGCACCTTATCCTGAATGGCCAATAAAAGATGTGTTTGGCGGCTTGCATCTAGCTCGCTTAAGACATCATCTAGTAATAAAATTGGATACTCGCCCGTTTCTTGTGCCATTAAATCTATCTCCGCTAATTTAATAGCCAACGCTGTTGTCCGTTGTTGCCCTTGCGAGCCAAAAACAGCCACATCATTCTCATTAACGATAAACTGTAAATCATCACGATGAGGTCCAACTACGGTCGAACCTTGCATCACTTCACGTGTCCGCTGTCGATTTAAAGTTGCTGCAAAGGTTGCTTTGATTTGCTCTAAATCTGCATGCTCTTCAAAATCAATACTTGTCTGGTAAACCAGTGTTAATTGTTCTCGCTGATTGGATACTTCTGCATGAATAGGCTGAGCTGCTG
Source organism: Leuconostoc citreum (assembly GCF_007954785.1). Lineage (NCBI taxonomy): Bacteria > Bacillati > Bacillota > Bacilli > Lactobacillales > Lactobacillaceae > Leuconostoc > Leuconostoc citreum. Next base: position 1,705,294 of record NZ_CP042410.1, read on the forward strand.
CTTGCAACCGCCTTACAAAAAGTTGCCGCGCCAAGATTACTTCTGCTCCAACTGAGACAAGCTGATCGGTTAAGACATCCAGAAACACAGTATCCTTAGTTTGTTTCAGTTGCAACCGTTTTAGATAAGCGTTCCTATCTTTCAAAATGCGTCGATACTGCGTGATGTTGTAGAGATACAGCGGATTCATTTGCCCGAATTCCATATCAATAAAGCGACGACGAACGCTTGGTGCCCCTTTTACTAATTCTAAATCCTCAGGAGCAAATAAAATAACATTTAATTGTCCAACATATTGAGATAACTTGGACTGCTCTAAATGATTGACACGTGCTTTTTTGCCTTTACTGGAAAAATGCAAAGACAAAGGTGTTTCGCTAATGTTTTTTTTAATACGACCGCTGATTGTGGTTTCTTTTGCTGTCCAATTAATTAAGTCTTTATCACTACTCGTTCGATGAGAGCGCGCTAAAGCTAAGACATAGATACTTTCTAACAAGTTCGTCTTGCCTTGCGCATTCTCACCTAAAAACACATTCACTCCGGGACTAAAGTCTAACTCCAAATTGGCATAATTACGATAATTAACCAGTTTTAGTGATGTGAGTTCCAAGAACCTGGTCCTTTGGGTCCTTTATTATTACGACCCGTAGCAGTTTGACGACCAACGCCACCTGAGCGCGTCCGATTTTGACGCCGTAATTCAGCAAAACGCGCCTCTTTACGTACTTTAGCCGCTGCTGCTTTTTGAGCCTTAATACGGTCATCACGCACTGTTTTTTTAGCTGCTGCTGCACGCTCTGCCTTCTCTTCTTGTGCAGCAACAATTAATTCGTCAGCATTTTCTGCTAGTGCAATAATAAAAGTTTCATCGCCGACAATGATTTCATCGTGATCATATAACTTCTTACCGCGTCTGTTCTCCTGTTCGCCGTTCAATAATACAGGAAAATCCATAAGATAGTATTTTGCTTGCCCGCCTGAAGAAATAATATTTTCTTCCTTTAGTAATTGTGTGAGTGTGATATATTCAGTTGTAATTTTTACAGTTTTCGTCATATTAGTTACCTTTGTATTATACCATTTTTTCAACTTGATAGCTTTAAAAAACGGCCTAAAATCGATTTTAAGCGATTTTAGGCCGTTTTAAGCATAAGTGTTTGATTGTCTATAAAATTATTTAAAACGCCTATGAGCAATTAAAAAGTTCTTACTGGCGTAATCAATTGTAACTGCTTATTATCAGTTTCCCCAGCTGGCGTTAATGTAAACGGTCTCAAATTACTTGTGAACTTAACATCCACAGGCTTACCACTAAATACTCGGAGTGCGTCACGAACGTAATCTGGATTAAATGAAATTTCTAAGTCTTCTCCGGCAACTGACTTAGTGACCAACTCTTCTTGTACTTGGCCAACTTCTTGAGATGTCCCTGTTAATGTCGCAACACCAGCTTTCAAAGTGAGTTGTACCACGTTGTTACGACTTTCATGACTCAATAGGCTCGCACGGTTAATGGCCCCAAGCAATGCACCGGCATCCATGGTAAGTTCCGTTGTACTCTCTGTTGGAATTAAGCGATCAGTTTCGGGGTAATTACCTTCTAGTAAACGAGAATAGAATGTTGTATGACCTAAATCAAAAACAGCTTGATTTGCAGATAATTTAATATCTACACGATCTTGCCCTTCTAGCAAACTTTGTAATTCGTTGAATGATTTAGCTGGAATAATCACATCAGCTGAGACATGTGCCTCTGTGCCGGTTAGCGTGACAATACGTTGTGATAAACGATGTGAGTCTGTTGTAACAGCTTTGACGTCATTGCCATTAAGCGCTAAATGAATGCCTGTCAAAATTGGTCGACTTTCTTGCGTGGATGCTGATATTTTTGTTTGCGAAATAATATCAATTAACTGTGCTGCCGAGACACTCAAACTTTGCACATCATCCATTTCAGGTAATTGCGGATAGTTACGAACATCTTGACCATTAATTGTAAATGCTGATGCTCCTGAAGTGATATTTGCACGTAGGCCATCAACTGCCAACATTAAATCATCAGCTGGTAAATTCTTAACGATGTTTGCAAAGAATGTTGCTGGTAATGTAATGCCGCCCTTTTCTTTAATCACAAGCTGTGCTGTTGTATCTGATTGTTCAATGCGTGTCTCAATAGAAATATCACTATTAGATCCAGTCAAAATGAGCTCGTCTTCCGATAGCACAATTTTGATATTTGTCAAAATAGGAATTGTTGTGCGTGATGAAATTGCACGTGCAATTTCATTGAGTGATTTGATAAAAGCCTGACGATTAATTGAGAATTGCATATTTATGCTCCTTTTTAGTATCTAAGGCGATGCCTATTTGTAATTAATAGATTAAAAGATCTAGTAGTAATAATAAGGGGTGTTTATCTTGTGGATAAGCGGCTGTGTATAACAGCTGTCTTAATTCTGCTTGTTCACAACACTGTGTGTAAAACGCTTTGTTTTTACAAAGTTATTCACACGGCTTATTTACCATTTTTTATTTCATCGGTTAAGGCATCTAACATCTCTTTTGTCCGAGCATCTGATTCAGCCTTTTCAGTTATCTTGTTGGTTGCGTGCAGTACTGATGAATGATCTCGGCCACCAAACGAGCGGCCAATATCAGGCAAACTTTCATTGGTCAATGTTCGTGTCAGATACATAGCAACATGTCGTGCGGTGACTAAATCTTTTTTACGGCTGGTACTTTTTAAGTCATCAATTGTTTGCATGTAATAGTCCGCTACAACTTGTTGAATACGCTCCACCGTAATTTTAAAGCCTTGATTAATATTTAAGTCACCTAAAATTTGTTGTGCAGTCTCTTTGGTTGCCGGCTTATTTCTGAAACGCAACATGGCTTCAAAACGATGAAACGTCCCTTCTAATGTTCTAATATTTGAATCAATTTTATCAGCAATCAATTCTAAGACATCATTTGGAATCGTTAGACCATCTGTCTCGGCGAGGTTTTTTAAAATGGCGACACGTGTTGGTAAATCAGGCTTTTGGATATCCATCGAGATGCCTGCCTCAAAACGTGATGTTAGACGTGATTGCAAATCAACAATTTCAGTTGGTAATTTATCAGAGGTCATAATAATTTGTTTGCCTGTTTTAGTGAGCACATTAAAGGTATTAAAAAATTCTTCTTGCACCTTTTCTTTGCCCGACCAAAATTGAATATCATCAATTAATAACAAATCAACGGTACGATATTCTTTCTTAAAAGCCGCCGTTGCACCTTCACCAGCACGTAATGATTCAGTGAAGTCATTAAGAAAATCCTCTGCTGTTGCATACTTAATACGAGCAGAAGGCGTCGTTTTAGAATAAGCATTGCCGATAGCTTGCATCAGATGTGTTTTGCCTAAACCGACACCACCATAAATAAGATACGGATTATAAACACGGCCAGGATCTTCGGCAACGGCACGAGCGATAGCATAAGCATTCTCATTACCAGTGCCAACAACAAATTTATCAAATGTGAAATTTTCGTTGAGATCAGATTCGCGTGTGAAGGTCAAGTTTTCAGAAGTCAGTGGCATGGTTTTTGGTAAAATGTCTGCTACGCGTAACTCAGGCTTAATAAAACCTTCAGCAATCTCCATCGCGTATTGAACAAAACTCATGGCATAAGATTTATTCCAATTATCGATGATATCAGTACTTTCATCAGCAGGGACTTCTAAAATAATGCTGGATTCAGTTAAGGTTATTGGTATTAACGGTTCTATATAGGTATCAAAAGAAACGGGGCCAATTTCCTGATAGAATTTAGCTTTAATTTGATTCCATAGTTCCTCTTTTGTAATTGGTTTGGTCACGAATATCTCTCCTAATAAATCATGTGCGCACAAAAATAACGACGATATGTCGGGCATGACACACGAGTCAACTTTTCTATAATTAAAGAAGAAGTAGCAAAGATAATTATAACAGTAAGAAAATTAGTTTTCCACAGGTGAAGGACAACTTTATAGAATATCAACAACTGTGGACACAGAAATAAACAGAATGTGGATAGAAACACGAACAAATGTGCGAGTTATCCACAAAGAAACAATGTTGTGCACACGCTAAAGTGGGTAAGGACAATATTTGAGGTTTGTTATGAACATTATCCACAATTTTGTAATCACAAGTTGTGGATATGTGGATAAGTGCCAAATAGCCTTGTGGGTAAAAAATGAAAGAACCTTGTTGTTACACAGGGTTGTGGTTGTTTTTGGATAACATTGTGAATTGTAAAGAAAATCTTAAGGTGCTTAAATTTTAATGTTTTTAATACCACAATATTTGTTATAATGGGGCGTATGATTGTATTGTTTAACAAACCCTATAATGTTTTAACGAAGTTTACCGACACTGAAGGCCGTGCAACCTTAGCAGACTATATTGATATACCACGTGTATATGCTGCTGGGCGTTTGGACATGGATAGTGAGGGGCTTTTGTTGTTGACAGATCAAGGGCATTTGAACCATGCATTGACTGATCCAGATAATAAAGCTTACAAAACTTATGTTGTACAAGTCGAAGGAATCCCCACCAAAGCGCAACTTAAACAGCTTGAGCAGGGTGTCGACCTTAAGGATGGCTTAACATTACCAGCGAAAGTAAAACGAATACCATATCCTAAGTGGTTATGGGCGCGGGAAAAACCAATTCGCACACGGCAAAATCAACCAACGAGTTTTATTCAGTTAAAAATAAAAGAAGGTCGTAATCGCCAAGTTCGACGGATGACAGCTGCAGTTGGTATACCAACTTTAAGATTAATTCGAACGCATATTGGTGATTATCATTTGGCAGATTTGCAACCAGGACAGTATCGAATTATTAAGTGAATTGCGTTTAATTACTATAAAATGAGTGATTTTTTTAATGCAAAACGGCAAAGAAACATTATAATAAGAAAATAAACAAATTTAATGAGGTGAACCATGGGACGCAAGTGGGAAAATATCAAAATGAAGAAAGCGCAGACCGATGGGGCTGCCGCTAAAGTGAATAGTAAGTACGGTATTGAAATTTATGCTGCTGCCAAACAAGGTGGCAGTGTTGATCCAGAAGCAAACTCAACTTTAAAGTTTGTCATTGATCGTGCTAAGCAAGCACAGGTACCAAAACATGTTATCGAACGTGCTTTAGAGAAGGCCAGTGGTTCCGGAGACGAAACTTTTATTACCGGCCGTTATGAAGGATTTGGACCTAATGGCTCATTGATCATTGTTGATACATTAACATCTAATGTTAACCGGACAGCAACAAACGTACGCACTGCTTTTAACAAAAATGGTGGAACGTATGGGGCTGCCGGATCAGTCAGTTATCTATTTGATGAAACTGGCGTGATTGTTTTTGCAGGGGATGATGCCGATGACGTATTGGAAACGCTACTAGACGCCGAAGTAGACGTACGTGATGCCGAGCAACAAGATGATCAGGTTGTCGTATACACAGAACCAAGTGACTTACATAAAGCCATTGGCGCATTAAGACAAAGTGGTGTTTCAGAATTTTCAACGACTGAAATCACAATGTTACCACAAGCAGAAGTGACCCTTGAAGGAGATGACTTAGCAACCTTTGAGAAGTTAGTTGATGTACTTGAATCCGATGAAGATGTACAAACTGTTCACCATAACGTCTCATTATAATTTACTCAAAGCCTAGCCCTTATGGTTGGGTTTTTTATTGTATTTTATGCCAGATTAACGTAAAATTTAAGTGTCAGTCTCATCTCAGCAAGAACAATACGTAGATTTGTTGAGATTAGCTTGCCAATGGTATTAATACATGTTATGATTAAACTCGAATTGCAAAGTTTTTGCAGGTAAAAATCGCGAATGGAGGTGAACACACATGAAGCGTACATACCAACCAAAGAAACGCCATCGTGAACGCGTACACGGATTCCGTAAGCGTATGAGCACGAGCAACGGTCGTAAAGTTTTGGCTCGCCGTCGTGCAAAGGGCCGCAAGGTTCTATCAGCCTAACAAGGTCGCTGCTAAGCAGTGGCTTTTTTATTTCGATACGTCTGATTTTTCTCTAAAAGCACAGCGTGTCACTGAGTTTCATGCGGCTATAACCGCGTACATATCCTGCAAGAGAGTCCAGAACTAATGAGAAAAACTTTTCGAATTAAAAAGCCTGCTGATTTTCAAATCGTTTTCAATAAACATCAGTCAGTAGCCAACAAATATTTTATTGTATACCACATTGATAAGCCCGAGCAAAAGCATTTCCGTTTGGGGCTTTCGGTCAGCAAAAAAGTTGGTAAAGCACATGATCGTGTGTGGGTTAAAAGGCGAATCAGACAAAGTATTTTAGAATTGAAGTCGGATTTACCGCACGATATCGACTTACTAGTCATCGCACGGCCGGCTGTTGCTAAGCAAAGCCAAAAATTTATTAAAGAACAGATTATCCATGTGCTAAAGTTAGCTGATATATTGAAAGTAGAAGATAAATGAAACGTTTTGAGAACATTTTAAAAAGGATTGGCCCATTACCAATTATTCTTGCGATTATTGCGTTGGCCATTATTATTGTTGCTAGTTTAACATTTAAAGGGCATGTTGCTTCTAATAGCTTTTGGAGCGCCATTGTGGCTGCTTTTACGTCGTCAATATTAGGCACCTCAGCATGGTTTGGCAATAATTATGGATTAGGCATTATTGTTTTCACAATTCTGATTCGTTTCTTGATTTTGCCATTAATGGTTTATCAGATTCAATCAATGATGAAGATGCAAGTTGTGCAACCAGCATTAAAAGCCTTGCAAGCCAAGTATCCTGGAAAAGATACTGAAAGTCGTCAATTAATGATGGCTGAACAACAGGCACTCTATAAAAAAGAGGGTGTTAATCCGTTTGCTTCAATGTTGCCATTAATTGTCCAAATGCCAGTATTGTTTGCTTTGTATCAATCAATTTATAATTCACCAGTTTTAAAATCTGGTAAGTTTTTATGGTTACAATTAGGTAGTCATGACCCTTATTATGTGTTGCCAGTGCTGGCTGCAGTCTTTACTTTTGCTTCATCTTGGCTGTCAATGCAATCAACACCGGAACAAAATGGTATGACAAAAGCGATGCCATATATTTTTCCAGTTGTTATCTTCTTCTCAGCGATGGCTGTACCAAGTGCTTTGTCACTTTACTGGGTTGTCGGAAACTTATTCCAAACAATTCAAACGTTCTTCTTACAGAATCCATTTAAGATTCGTCGTGAACGTGAATTAGCGGCGCAAAAAGAACGCGATATGAAACGTAAAATTAAAAAAGCAAAGCGTAGTGCTAAGCGTTAATTATAAGAATTAATAAAAAGCCATGTTACGAAATCAGTAACATGGCTTTTTATTATTCTAAAGACGACACCGTGTAAACGTGGTATGCTAACCTAATAATCATAAATTTGGAGTGTGTAGAATGATAAAAGAGAGATTGCATCATGGCCAGCTACTGCTATTGACCGCTAGTTTGTTATTTTTGTTTAATATGCTAACAGCAAAGATTGTTGACACACTACAGTCATTTCAACCACCAGCTTATGACATTGCGACAGGTAGTTTGCAAAAATTAGGCCATTTTATGGCACAAAATTGGCGTACATATACCATCACGCTGGTCGGTTATCTAGTTATTTGGGGTTTATTAGTGACGTTAGCTGTGACAATCATGTTGCTCTCTTGGCATCAGTTAAATCGGCGGTATTATATTAAGGCATTGAAATCTGGCCAAATACATTTGAGTGTGCTACTGATGTTGCTATTGAGCGTGCCGTTAACACAAATTGGCTTTAAATTCCCAGTGGCTTATTATTTGACAATGCCAAAAACATTTATTGATGTGATTCAAAATCCAATAATTTGGTGTCTATCGGTTGTTAGTTATTTGATTTTATTATGGCTAGCTTTTCGCTTACATTTAGTCGCTTATTTTGCCATCACGACAGCACAAGGGATGAAGAAAAATATCAAGCAAAGTTGGCAGGAAACACGCCAGCAAAATAGGTCTGTATTGTATTTTGGCATAAAATTGCTGGGGTGCATTGCACTCGTCATAATTGTGCTATTTTTGATACAAAAAGGTTTGGATCAATTCCTAGTGGGCGAACAAAAACGTTGGATAGCCAACGCTCTCATTGCTATTGGCATTGGTTATTTTTACATTGTGACAAGTCAATGTTACTTATTCTACACAGCATTGGTTAAACCCGAAACACAATCGAAATCAACTAAAAGTTTATTAATGGGTGTGAGTTATTTGGGTATATTAATGATAATTGGTATTTTTAGTAGTTTTTTGTCTGGAAAATTTGTTAGGGAACCAAATAAAAATACACTTGTCATAGCTCATAAAGGAATAGCTTCAGAAAAACAAGCACCAAATACGCTTGCGACACTGACACAAGTGGCACAAACAAAGCCTGATTTTGTTGAAATTGATATTCAGCCAACGCGTGATGGGGTCTATGTATTAAGTCACGATGGTGATATTAAGGCTACTGATGGCAAAAGCTACAAGATAGATGAGACTTCGTGGCAGACATTGAAAACAATTCGTTACCGCACAAAAGGTCAAACACTCAGCGTAACCTCATTTAATGATTATATTTCGCGTGCTAATCAATTACATCAAAAACTTTTAGTTGAATTAAAAATCAGTGATACAATCACGACACAGGCGTTATTGGACTTTCAAAATCGCTATGGTGAGGCTTTGAAAGCAAATCATGCACAATTACAATCGTTGAATCAAAATATAATTAAACGCTTATCAGAACACATGAATCAACCTATGGGCCTGTTATCTCCCGTTGTTAATAGTATTGATGGGGCCAAGTTTAGTCGTTTTTACGCCATCGAGTATTCAAATGCGAACGCAAATTTGGCCCAACGTGTAACACAGTATCACAAGGCACTTTATGTTTGGACTTTGAATCAGAAATCTGATATTGCCACCGCGTATGCGCTCGGAGTGACGGGGTATATTACAGATTATCCTAAACAGACGCGGGCGCTACTAACACAATTTAACAAACAGGCGAGATACGCTGACGTTATTTGGCAGATGGTGATGTTACAAAAAACAAATATTTAATAAATAATTTAGTCTCAAGAACGCTTCAATAGTTCAAAACTGCTATAATAAACTTTAATGTATTGAACAATTTGACCATTTAGTAGGTAGATAATTATGGGAAACAATCAAGACAAGGTTATTTCTGGTATCAACAACTTGATATTGCGTGATATGGTGCCTGATGATGTCGTTGCTTTATCACAAATTTATCTCACAACCCGTCGACAATATTTTTCATGGCTTCGACAACCAAAATTAGAAGATTTCCAGCGGGCCAGTAAGGGAGAAACTGTTCGGGTTGCTGTGATAAATGATGAAATTGTTGGTTTTGCATCATTATCTGAATGGGATAGTTTTTTGCACTTGCTCTTTGTCAAAGTAGGTTGGCATGGGCAAGGCATTGGGGCAGCGTTATTATCTTGGGCACGACAAAAAGCGCACCATCCGCTGGAACTGAAAGTTGTGCTAGTTAACCAGGCTGCACGCCGATTTTATGAGCGTGAAGGCTTTAAGATTGTCAGTTATTCAAAATTAGCAAAACCAGAAAATGTGACATATAGAGATGATAGAAAAAGTTAAACAATTTAATCAATTTACTTGGTACCATGTATCCAACATGACGCCAGATGATAATTTAACCTTGGTTGAGCAGCACAGACTCACTAATGAGATTATCGGCTATGCCGTCGATCATAATGAAGCTGTGCGAATGGAATATGATGAAGAAGCAGACGAATCATTGATGGTGATAGATGTCATTTCCTATCATGAAGATGTTGTTGAGACGCGACCAATTGGTATATTATTTGCTCATAATAATCTATACACTTTTTCGCATACTGTAACAGATTACGTACAGGCAGTTTTGTTGGCGCCAAAAAATCGGCAAAAGCGTGCAACGGATGAGGAAATCACTGCCATTGATTTTATTATGACTGGTCTCTATTCTTTGATGACACGTTATGTTGAGCAAGTCACCGAAATTAATCGTAAACGTCGTGTTATCCAAGCGCAATTTGGTCATCAAAAACGTACGACAAAACAAATGAATGACTTGTTGCGCTTACAGACGCAAATGATTTATATTCAAAATTCATTGGCTAATAACCATGTGATGCTAGATGCCTTTAAGCAGGATTATCGACTAGAGATGCAAGCCTTTGAACTGGAGCATATTGATGATGTGCGTGTTGAAGTGGGACAGGCTGAGCACATGGCAGACTTGGCCATGGCTGTTATTAATTCAGTGTCAGACGCTTATGGTAATCTAAGTAATCGTGACTTAAACTGGACAATGAAAGTCTTAACTGTTTATTCAATTGTGCTAACTGTGCCAACAATCGTGAGTGGTTTTTACGGTGAAAATGTGAAGTGGTTACCCTTTGCTGATATTCAAGAAGGCTGGTGGGTATCTATTGTAATCACCGTTTTACTGATGGGCTTGGTAAGTCTTTTATTGGCATTAAATGGTTTTTTTCGAAAATAAAAATGGAGTATTATGAAACTATTAGAAGAACGTATTCGTCAAGATGGCCGTATTTTGGGAAAGGACATTTTGAAAGTTGATACCTTTTTGAATCATCAAATCGACCCTGAGTTAATGCAGAAAATAGGGGATGAATTTGCAACGATTTTCCGTCATGTTGCTATTGATAAGATTTTAACAGTTGAATCCTCAGGTATTGCACCAGCGGTAATGACCGGCTTAGCTTTGCATGTGCCCGTGGTATTTGCTAGAAAAAACAAATCGCTAACATTACCAGACGGCGTATGGATTGCCGATGTCTATTCTTTTACAAAGCAAACGACAAATCATATTATGATCGATCAACGTTTTTTAACAGCGGGGGAGCGCGTTTTGATTATTGATGATTTCCTGGCTAACGGACAGGCTGTTGCTGGGTTAGTAGCTATCGTCACACAAGCCCATGCAGAAATCGTTGGGGCTGGTATTGTGATTGAAAAGGCTTTTCAACAAGGTCGTCAATTACTTGACGAGGCTGGCATACGTGTTGAAAGTCTAGCTCGGATTGCTGCTTTTGAAAATGGGCAGATAACTTTTATGGCTTAAAAAACGATGTTTCACGTGAAACATCGTTTTTCATTAGGTTATCCGGAAATATTAAGGGGAAATATGACACGTGATTTTGATTTTGCAAAATTGGTTCAAAAATATCAAAACAAAACGGCAATTGTAGATAACGGGCGGGCATACAATTATGGCGAACTGGCAGATAAAGTGGCAGCTGTTTATAAGGCGCATCAATTCAATGCGCCATATGTGGTTTTAATTGCACAAAGTAACCTCACATTTATTAGTCAGTTTTTAGCCATTCATAAAGCAGGCTGCGTACCTGTGGTAGTTAATCAAAGAGAGGCGCCACAACTAGCTACTTTATTGTCTGCAATAGACTGGCAGTGGCTAGACGATTGCGCTGTCAGTAAAAAAAAGCCTATTACTCGCTCAAACTTGCTATTTTTAGGTATGACCTCGGGCACAACCGGAACCCCTAAATTTTATCAACGTGACTGGTTGTCCTGGCAGCTTGGTTTTAAACAATGTGAAAAAGCATTCGAAATGACTGACTATGCAGGGGTGATGACAACGAGTCCAATGGCTACGTCGCTCGGATTGCATAGTTTACTATTAAGCTTATATCTTGGTAAAACATTTTATTGCTATACACGTCAGCAACAGCAGCAATTGACGTCAGCAACGTTAGTCTACACTGTACCAACCTTCATGACAGCAAAATATCGTGGTTGGGCGGATGATGCACAGGTTAAAGGGGTTGTTTCTTGCGGTGGCGAATTAACACCGTCATTAGTCAGAGATTGGCATCGCTTATACCCGCAACAGGCACTATACGAATTATATGGGGCATCGGAGACCAGTTTAATTGCTTTTCAAAACTTGATGCACGGAAAAAAGGTCAACCAAGTTGGCCGACTGTTTGCGGATGTTGAACTAACATTTACAAACCAACATATCACAGTTGCTAGTCCCTATCTATTTAGTGGCTATTTAGGATCAACACAAAAAATAACCTTTGTTGAGACAGATGATGTAGGCGATTATCAAGATGAGCAGCTATTTGTTTACGGTCGCGCAAGTGATGTCATTAATCATGGTGGCAATAAAATTTATCCTAGTCAACTTGAAACCATTTTGCAAACAATCACAACGGCAGCGGTTGTCTTTGGCGTGCCAGACAGCACTTATGGTGAGAAAATTGTTGCTATGGTGGTCACAAATAAGCCCTTAGATAAGCTACAAATGGTGATGGCAGAGCAGACCCCAGCTTATAAACGCCCAAGCCAATACATTTTTGTATCTGAGATCCCAAAAACAAAGCAACAAAAAATTTCACGAACGCAATTAGCCTTGCGATACGTGGCAGGAGAATGGACATGAATAACTTGACAACACCGGTAGGCATATTAAGTGCAAAACGTCTCCCAATTGGTAAAATTAATGGTTTATACACAGAACAGTCGCCTGAGACACTTGTTGCTAATTTGTTACAACAGCAGGTAGCCATGCTATCAACACATCGTTTAAAGCAGGTTGATCAAGTCATTTTAGGCAATGTCACGAATCAAGGGGGAAATATTGCACGTCGTGCAGCTTTAGCCGCTGGGATAGGTTCGAGCACACCAGCTTATACTATAGATGCGCAATGTGCTTCTGGTTTGGTGGCTATTGCTTCCGGCGCCCAAGCCATCTTGAATCAGGATGCCAAATTAGTCGTTGCGGGTGGCGTCGAAAGTACTTCCCGTAGTTATGTGACAATTGATCGAGAAACAAATGAGCCACTTAAACGCTTTCCAATGGTACCAGAAGGGCAACTGGACTTAGACATGGGTATTGTGGCGGAAAATATGAGCTCGCGTTATAACATTTCACGCGAGCAACAGGATAATTACGCGTGCAACAGCCATCAAAAAGCAAAAAAAGCTTTTGAAAATAAGCAAATCAATGCTGAAATTGTTCCTTTTAGTCAGGCGTCAGTCAATATCACACAAGACCAGTGTCCGAGATTTGATACCTCGCTTAGTAAATTACACCAATTGAAGCCGGCGTTTCGTTCTGGTGGTACGGTGACTGCGGGCAATAGTTGTCCGATTAATGATGGTGCGGCAACGGTGCTGATGACGGGAAGTCAAACAGGGGAAGCAATGGCGGGGTATTATTTAGGGCATACGACCGTAGGCATTGCGCCTGAAAAATTCATTCTGGGTCCAATTGCTGCCACACAAAAGTTATTAGACAAATATGCACTAAATATGTCTGATATTGCAGTTGTGGAACTTAATGAGGCTTTTGCCGTGCAAAGTATTTTATGCCAAGCAGCGTTAAAAATTACCGATGAACAATTAAATCCATTAGGTGGCGCGTTAGCTTATGGTCATCCCTATGGTGCTACGGGTGGCATTATGATTGCGCGATTATTGAATAGTTTAAATCGCATCACACAACCGGCGTTGGGTATTGCCACGCTATGTGTTGCTGGTGGTATGGGGATGAGCATGCTGATAGGAAATCAACACTGGCAAGTTTAAAACTTTTGTAGGAGACGGTAAATCTCTTCATATAGTTCATCGGCAGTCAGGGTTAACTGTTGTGATACGTAATCCGTGACGAGCCCCATGATACCAGAAACAATAAAATCAATTTCAACAAGACTTGGTATATTATTAGGGCGGTCTTTTTCGAGTAGCAATACTTTTTGAATAAAGGCCCTTTTAACTTGCCTGAATGCTTGGGCACCTGCTTGCGGGTGGTTAAGCAAGACAGCAACAGTTGATTTGTGTTGCTCAATATAAGTGACTAATAGATAACTTAGCGTTTTAAAATCATCGTGGTAAGTAGATTCTGAAGGATAAGTGGCTTTAAAGATTTGCGTCATATCAGTCATTAAATCAGATAAAACTTGGTCGTGTAAATCATAGACATCCTTATAATGTCGATAGAATGTGCCACGATTAATGTTAGCTAAGTCAGCAATGCGTGAAACAGTTATCTTTTCAATGGGCATTTCGGCCAGCAAGGTAACGAAAACGGCTTTAATTTGTGCTTGTGTTTTATTTTGTCTACGATCCATGACTAAAGGGCCTCAATTTCATTAGATATGTTGTTTAATCAACAAAAAGTAAAGATGTGTTCATTGTAACACGTCAAATATAACGTTAAACTTGTGATAATCTAATAAATTCAATTATAAAGGGGTGACACATGAACTTTCGATTAGCTGTACAACCTGAAGTAAAATACTTGTCCCAATTAGTAGCAGATGCGTTTAAAGATTATGACCTGTATCAACAAACAATTGGTCAGACATTTAAACAAGCGGCAGATTTTCATCAGTTTTTAAAACGATTACACGATGTGCATTTAGCGGCAAGTATTGCAAAAAATAAAGTTTTTGTTTTAGAGGACGGGCAACAAATTTTGTCGGTTGTAGTGCTAGATAACGAGCGCATGCCGTCGGCCAATATGTGGCAATATATTCAAGCAGGTGGCTGGCAATTAGTGCCATACTTTATAGGCAATCAACTTGGTAAATTTTTAACGATGTTAGATAAAGCAGAAAAATTGCCACAACAAAAGCCACAAACAAATTGGCATGTGAATTTGTTGGCCGTAAATCCAGTACATCAAGGCCAAAAAATTGGCTCACGTACTTTGGAAGCATTTGTCATACCATATGCTAAAGCACATGGTGCTAAAACGTTATCATTAATTACCAATACACCACGAAATGTTAGTTTCTATCAAAAAAATCAATTTCAAGTTGTAGATGAGCGCATGCTGTATTTTAATGGCAGTCAAGTTAGCAATTGGTCATTGGTGCGAACCCTCACTTAAAAGGTTACAGGATATCGGTAAAAGTCATCCGTCGTATTTGGTATAATAGTAAGCAATAATGGTAGCTTATTTAAGCAGGTACCCTATTCGTGAGAGGTGAACGATGACATTGCATATTATTCCTGATTGGCACGCTTATCAGAGGCGTTTGCCAGAATTCAACGACACAGTTCATCAAGTGCAGCTTTTTCTGTCACAAGGACAAGCAGTCGCATTAGTTGTAGTTGACTATTTACCAAATCTACGACAGATTCTTTTTCATGGCCAAATTGAATCTGCCCAAATATGGTCTGCCTATGATGTGTTGCAACGCGTTCAATTGAAGTATGATAGTCCGATAGCCTTGATGGATATTGATTGGCCAGATGCCGCTGAATTTATTGAGATGTCTGATCGTGTCGTTGTTCGTGTCGCAAAAAAGCACTATGCAACGGTGTGGCTTGATCAAGTCACGCATGCCCGTTACGATCGCATTGATTTGTTTGAGGCGGGTGAACGCGTGCAAGAATTAATCCTCGATGATCGTGGTTTTATTTCATGTGCAACAACGCTTGATAATCATGGCCGGGCAACGAGGCGAGATTACCTAACGCCCAGCGGCGCGGTTGCCGTCCAAGAAGATTGTCTGACAGGAGCAGTCACAACCCAACAATCTTGGACACCCCAAACGACTTTTAAAAATATGGCTGAACTAATTGCTGAAGTAGTAGCTTATCACGTTCATGATTTGCCTGATGAAGATACTTTGATCATAGCACAAAGTCAAACAGCTATCTTTTTAGTGAATAAAGTTGCCCCTAAACAGGCGATTATTTTAAGTTACCAAACCCAACGTACAGTACCGCAGTTAGAACAAGAACTATTGCTCCAGATTTCTGGTACAGTTGATTTTGCGGTCGTTGATACCCAGCAACAGTTGGAGACTATCAATTCACAATTTGATGATCAGACAGCAGTCGCAGTTATTCCGCCTTATGCAACGACGGCCTTACCTGTCCAAACACCAGCGCCAATTACCACAGTATACTGGTATGCACCTGAAATAGATAATGAAGTGTTTGATGCTATGCGTGCCTTAATGTTAGCCTATCCAAAATGGTTACTCTTAATTGAGACAACACAGGATCATCGCGCGTTTGATGACCTGATTCTCTTGGATAGCCAACAAGCTGTTAATGTGCACGGTCTAGTTGATGAACACAGCCAAAAAGCCCATCAAGCACGATATCAGTTTTTATCACAACAAGATGAAGCTAGTCGGTTACGTTATCTCAGCAATGCACGCCTTTTAATGGACTTAACACCAGCGCCAGAACAGTTTCTACAAACAGCGGCTATTAGTCATGATGTGCCACAAATTAATCGTATCGAAACACCGTACGTGAAGCCAAATCAGAATGGACAAATCATTCAAAATTCAGATCAGTTGCAAGAAATACTAGTATCTTATTTAACAGGGCGGTACAATCAGCAGGCTGTTAGAGAAACCTCTCAGGCGATAGGGGCTAATTATCAAGACGACATGTTGTGGATTAAGTGGCAGCAAGTTTTTAATCAGATTAAGCAACGAAAGGCATCAGGTAAATGAGCCATGGCAGATATTTCAGTGCTACAAATTGGTGCAACCGATTGGACGCCAAAGATTAATCACAATCATATAGACTGGCATTATACGGCAGTGTTAGATTTACCAACCTTTTTGGCACAACAACGTGACCCGTATGTGCTAGAGCAAACTTATGTCTTACTTACCGATAATATATTAGATAGTACGTTATTATCTAGCCAGATTAGCGAATGGCCGGCATATAGAACACTTTATTTTGCCGAAGACATCACAGATGATTTTCAACATATCTTAGATGAACGACGCGCTTTTCATTTGCCAGAAAAAGCGCCGGAAGCCATCATTTCGCGTATTCTAACTGACTTACAGCTTAGGCAAGTTGGTTTTCAAACGCGCTTTAGTGAAACACAATTTATCCCACTGCCGCCTAACAATACGCATTTTAAGCGAGAGGGCCGTTTTTCAGCACAATTTAATGGTAATTTTGGCACAAAATGGCAACAAATTGGCCAATTAAAAACGTATGCAACTGACTTTGCAATAGCAAAAGCTCATGACGTTTGGCTCGATTATGAACAAAGCGGAACTGTAGAAGTCCAACTTGAATTTGTTTTCTTTAATCAAGGCAAGATACAAACGACACAAACAATTTCAGGGGATGCGTTACGCCGTTTGAACACAATTGGGGATGTATCAGATTATCAAGATTATCAAGTGTTAGTTTATGCACGTGGTAAGGGCGGACTGGACTTACATGTATTGCATCAACGTCAGAGTAGGCATGGCTTTGGGTTGCTGTTACCTGGTGATCATTGGGAACTGACAGAAGAGAACGAAGAAATTATGAGTTACTTCAATCCTGGTGATCGCAAAGGCCCCCTGATTGTTAATTTCTCAGGCTTGCGTTTGCATGTGGATGGCTTTGAGATGTTAGGACCAATGCGAGAACTAGGCACACCGTTTTTGTTATTTACTGATACAAGAACTCAAGGTGGTGCGTTTGAAATTGGTACAAAACATTATGAAGAGAGAGTCGTTGAAATTATCCATCAAGCTATGGCGGCGTTGCACCTATCTGCTCAAGAGGTTATTTTGACAGGTTATTCCATGGGGAGTTTGCCAGCAATATACTATGCTGCTGACATTAAACCTGGTGCAATCGTTATTGCTAAACCGATTATCAACATTGGCACCATGACCGCCAATCCAGAGTTTCCTAGGGAATTTAATCAAGATTGGACGTTAGATTTGCGTCGCTATTTAGCTGGGCGGATGGCCCTAGATGATACTGAAGCGCTAAATCAAATTCTTTGGGAACACATACAAAATGTCGACTGGTCAAAAATTCCAGTGTCATTATTTACGATGTCACAAGATGAATATGATGGACAAAGCTTACAGCAGTTATTAACCTTTTGGGCTACACGTGATGTGGCACTAACACATGTTATTGCCGAAGGACCGCATACAGCAAAAATACCTGAGATGGTTGCATTTATAACGGCAGAACTCACTAAGCTACGTGATGATTTACGGCAGGAGGCAAACTAACAGATGCAATATCAAGTTTATTGGACGCCGCAAACACAATTGCTGGAATTACAAGGCGCTACGGTTGATTTTCGTGCACGTGATGATGTTTATTATGAAAATTACTTTTTGCCTAGTGGTCGCACAATTGTTTCTTGGCAATCACAACATAGCAGTCAAAATCAACGGCTTGCAGATTTACCACAGTTATTGCGTGGTGAGACCTACGCATTTATTAAGCACATCGATAATAGTGAGCGTATGTTTGCTTATTTGACGGTGACATTTTATGATGATCAGTATCAAACCTTGATGACAACAAGTCAAAATAAAGATGAAGTGGTGATCAAAGTCCCAGATAACTATGCTTTCTACACCATTGACTTGGTGTCGGCTGGTCTTGGTAGTTTTATTTTCCACAATATTGCCATTCGACCACAAAAAAAGGGCATTTTACGTGATGATGACCAAAGGATAGCGCCAAATCTTTATAGTTATATTGAAATACCAGCAAAAATCACGTCAAAAACATTGCGTGTCATTTTCTCCGAGCCGGAAGATCAGGTCACTGATTATATGTCTGATTGGGTGAAAGAAACACAGCAAGCGGTACAATATATTGCTAGTAGTGCTATCAATGCACGTTATTATCGACAAGATGAGCAAGCAGTGATAATGGCTATTAAACAAGCACGTAAACAAGTACATGCACGACGCGTCGAATTTATTGGTTATGGGCCGATATCTAGTTACGCCGCATTGTATTATCAAAGTCAATTTAAGGGGAGTTTGGCAACAATCAGTGAGGATGTTAATTTAGTACCAGCACCAGATTTGCGACTTGAACGTGCAGTCACTGGTGTGAATTATTTAAGTAACCCAATTGCACCAAACTACACGTTGGCGGTTCAGGTAATCAGACCTAAGTATGAGCGACTGGATATGCTAACGTACGAGACACCGACACCGGAAGAAGTACGATTGCAAGCCGCTTATGATGCAGCTCATCCCAAGAAAAATGCGGTTGCGCGTTTTTTTACGGCAAATAACAAATAACACGTAGAATTCGTGTTATTTGTTGTTTTTTTGACACTTAATTGTGACGGTACTAAAGCTTGTTACTATATTGGCTGTTTGCTCTTGTATCGTGACTGACCAAACTTGTATGCTATGACCGATATTGATAGGCTCTGCAGTAGCGATAAGATGGCCGGCAGACACGGCTTTGAGATGGTGTGTTTGAATATCTACGCCAACAGGAATATATTCTGGTGGTAAAGTTGCTTTGGCTCCCAAAGAAGCTGCTGTTTCTGCTAGGAGTGCATTGACACCACCATGTACGATGCCGTATGGTTGCATAAGTTTATCTGAAACAGATACTGAGACAATGGTTTTTTCTGCTGATATTAATGTGGTTTTTAGGCCCAAAAGTTCTATAATATTCATAGGACAAAAATCCCCTTTCTGAAATGGAGTATAACATATTATGACAACATGGCACGCTATCAAAGCGTACAACGAAATTTTATTTGAAGTCAATGCTGATGGCCAGAATCCTGGCAAAATTGCTAAAATCACGATGAACGATGTCGCAACGCACAATGCATTTACCCCTGGTATGGTTGCTGAAATGATTGATGCATTCACTATATCACGAGATGACGCCCATATCGGGGTTATTATTTTAACAGGTGCTGGAGACCAAGCATTCTCATCTGGCGGTAATCAGAAAGTACGTGGGAATGGTGGTTATGTTGGTGCCGATGGCATTCCACGTTTAAATGTTTTGGATCTACAACGCTTAATGCGTGTCATCCCTAAACCAATCATCGCCATGGTTAAAGGCTGGTCGATTGGTGGTGGCAACATCCTGCAATTAGTTGCTGATTTAACAATTGCCGCTGATAATGCTAAATTTGGGCAAACAGGACCAAAAGTTGGTTCATTCGATGCAGGTTATGGTTCGGGTTATTTGGCTCGTGTCGTTGGACATAAGCGTGCAAAAGAAGTCTGGTTCTTGAATCATGTGTACAGTGCTGACGAAGCTTATCAAATGAATTGGATTAACAAAGTTGTCCCATTGGCCGAAGTTGAAACAGCAACAATAGCTTGGGCTGATGAAATGTTAACCAAATCACCGACAGCGTTGCGCTTTATTAAGGCAGCCATGAATGCCGATACAGACGGGCTAGCTGGGTTACAACAATTTGCGGGTGATGCAACGATGCTTTATTACACAACTGACGAAGCAAAAGAGGGGCGCGATTCGTTCAAAGAAAAGCGACAACCTGATTTTGACCAGTTTCCAAAATTTCCTTAAACGCCAGTAGGCGTTTTTTATTTTAAAATGAGTTTAAGATGATAAAATATTGACAAAAAATCTCATTTGTTGCAAAATAGCTCATAAGGAGTGTGTGCTATGAAATTAACAGTGGCGATTGCTCAGATAGATATTGCTTTAGCTCAGCCAGACATTAATCAGTTGACAGTGGCGCAGTACGCACAAAAGGCCGGAGAAGCTGGTGTGGATGTTTTGATTTATCCAGAAATGTGGCGTACCGGTTATGCCTTAGAACAACTTGTTAACTTAGCAGACGAAGAGGGTGTCAAAACGCAAGACTTGTTAAGCCAATTAGCACGTCAATATCATATCAACATTATTGGTGGCTCTGTTGCCACACGTCAGCAAGATGCGTTTTATAACACAATGTTTGTCTACGATAAAAATGGGCATCAGGTATCAACCTATAATAAGTTACATCTTTTTGGTTTAATGGCGGAGGAAAAATTTATTTCAGCCGGACGTACTACTAATGTCTTCACCTTGGCTGGTATCCCATCTGCAGGTGCGATTTGTTATGATATCCGCTTTCCAGAATGGCTGCGAACAATGATGGCAGTTGGCCCACAAGAAATACTGTATATCGTGGCTGAATGGCCTATTCAACGCATTGCGCAATGGCAAATTTTGCTACAGGCACGTGCCATTGAAAACCAAGCATTTGTTATTGCAGCAAACCGTGTCGGGCATGATGATGACAATATTTTTGGCGGTCGTTCATTAATCATCGATCCCTTAGGCCATATTGTTGGGCAAGCATCCGATACGCAAGAAGCATTGTTAATTCGTACCATTGATATTAGTCAAGAACAGGCAATTCGTGGCGAAATACCTGTGTTCAATGATCGCCGACCAACGTTATATCATTAGGAGAACAAGCATGCATTTTTCAGAGTCAAATTTATTAAAACAACTACCAGAACAGTTTTTTGCGTCGCTTGTTGCCAAAGTTAATACTAAGGTTGCAGCGGGTGAAGATGTTATCAATTTAGGGCAAGGCAATCCGGATATGCCAACACCCGATTATATTGTTAAAGCGATGCAAGAGGCAACAGGGCGATCAGCTGACCATAAATACTCACCGTTCCGTGGTGAAATGCGCTTTAAAGAAGCAATTGCAGATTTTTATCGTACTGAATATGGTGTCACACTGGATCCAAATAGCGAAGTAGCTATTTTAGCAGGTAGTAAGATTGGTTTAGTAGAACTACCCTTGGCTTTAATGAACCCAGGCGAAACATTGCTATTACCAAACCCAGGTTATCCTGATTACTTATCAGGTGCTGTGTTAGGTCAGGTCAATGTGACGCGTATACCGCTTAAAGAAGCTAACGATTTTTTGATTGATTATCAAGCCATTCCCAATGGTGTTTCTCAACAGGCAAAATTCTTATATATGAATTACCCCAATAATCCAACTGGGGCAGTCGCTACAGCACAATTTTATAAAGATACAGTTGCTTTTGCTGAGGAACATCAAGTCGGTATTGTGTCCGACTTTGCTTATGGGGCAATTGGTTTTGATGGTAACCAGCCACTGTCATTTTTACAAACAGCAGGCGCCAAAAGTGTCGGTATTGAGACCTATACTTTTTCCAAGACGTTCAATATGGCTGGTTGGCGTGTTGGTTTTGCAGTTGGCAATGCTGATATGATTGCTGCGCTCAACTTGATTCAAGACCATCTGTTTGTTTCTATTTTTCCAGCAATTCAGGATGCGGCGATTGCGGCATTAGCTCAGCGTAAGCAACGGACAGATGCCGTAGGACAATTACAGGCAGTTTATGAATCACGCCGAAACGCATTCATTAATGCTGTACGTAGCTTTAATTGGGAGCCGTATGTACCAAAAGGGGCATTCTATGTTTTGATGCCGGTACCGAAAGGATATACATCGGCACAATTTGCTGAGTTGTTATTGAATCGGGCGAATGTTGCTGTAGCAGATGCTTCTGGATTTGGGGATGCCGGTGAAGGTTATGTCCGTGTTGGGTTAACTATTACCGAAGACAGATTAGTCGAAGCAGCAAATCGCATTAAGGCACTTAATTTATTTTGAGAATAAAAAAGAACATTGTGCGCTTTTTTGATAAATTCACAGGCAGAAAGCGAACGAGGCAAGGGGAAATCAAGAGGATAAGGAAGATAAAACGAAGAGTAAAAACAAAGTAAAGGAAGTAGTTGACGAGGGGGGAAAAGGTTGGTATATTAGTATATGTTCTTAAGAGCGAAAGAGAGCAACGGTGTGAGCGAGTGAAAAAGAACGCGAGCAAGTAGTTGACAAAGCGAGAAGAATAAAGTATAGTAATAAAGTTGTCAAAAAGCGAAAGCGATGCGAGCGAAAGTAAGCGACGAAATAAAGTGTTGACAACGGCAGCGAAAGCTGATAAGATAATATAGTTGTCTCAGCGACAACAAGTAGCACATTGAAAACTGAACAAAACTTTGAACAAACGAATCTGTGACTAGTTATTAGCAGTAATAACAAAAACAAATTTGCGAAGTCAATTCGTAACAAACAATAAACGGATAGTCGTTATAGAGATATAGCAATTAGTCAGTTTAATCGAAGAGTACATCTTCAAACAATGAATTTAAATTCATTTAAATTGAGAGTTTGATCCTGGCTCAGGATGAACGCTGGCGGCGTGCCTAATACATGCAAGTCGAACGCGCAGCGAGAGGTGCTTGCACCTTTCAAGCGAGTGGCGAACGGGTGAGTAACACGTGGATAACCTGCCTCAAGGCTGGGGATAACATTTGGAAACAGATGCTAATACCGAATAAAACTTAGTATCGCATGATATAAAGTTAAAAGGCGCTACGGCGTCACCTAGAGATGGATCCGCGGTGCATTAGTTAGTTGGTGGGGTAAAGGCTTACCAAGACAATGATGCATAGCCGAGTTGAGAGACTGATCGGCCACATTGGGACTGAGACACGGCCCAAACTCCTACGGGAGGCTGCAGTAGGGAATCTTCCACAATGGGCGCAAGCCTGATGGAGCAACGCCGCGTGTGTGATGAAGGCTTTCGGGTCGTAAAGCACTGTTGTATGGGAAGAAATGCTAAAATAGGGAATGATTTTAGTTTGACGGTACCATACCAGAAAGGGACGGCTAAATACGTGCCAGCAGCCGCGGTAATACGTATGTCCCGAGCGTTATCCGGATTTATTGGGCGTAAAGCGAGCGCAGACGGTTGATTAAGTCTGATGTGAAAGCCCGGAGCTCAACTCCGGAATGGCATTGGAAACTGGTTAACTTGAGTGTTGTAGAGGTAAGTGGAACTCCATGTGTAGCGGTGGAATGCGTAGATATATGGAAGAACACCAGTGGCGAAGGCGGCTTACTGGACAACAACTGACGTTGAGGCTCGAAAGTGTGGGTAGCAAACAGGATTAGATACCCTGGTAGTCCACACCGTAAACGATGAATACTAGGTGTTAGGAGGTTTCCGCCTCTTAGTGCCGAAGCTAACGCATTAAGTATTCCGCCTGGGGAGTACGACCGCAAGGTTGAAACTCAAAGGAATTGACGGGGACCCGCACAAGCGGTGGAGCATGTGGTTTAATTCGAAGCAACGCGAAGAACCTTACCAGGTCTTGACATCCTTTGAAGCTTTTAGAGATAGAAGTGTTCTCTTCGGAGACAAAGTGACAGGTGGTGCATGGTCGTCGTCAGCTCGTGTCGTGAGATGTTGGGTTAAGTCCCGCAACGAGCGCAACCCTTATTGTTAGTTGCCAGCATTCAGTTGGGCACTCTAGCGAGACTGCCGGTGACAAACCGGAGGAAGGCGGGGACGACGTCAGATCATCATGCCCCTTATGACCTGGGCTACACACGTGCTACAATGGCGTATACAACGAGTTGCCAACCTGCGAAGGTGAGCTAATCTCTTAAAGTACGTCTCAGTTCGGACTGCAGTCTGCAACTCGACTGCACGAAGTCGGAATCGCTAGTAATCGCGGATCAGCACGCCGCGGTGAATACGTTCCCGGGTCTTGTACACACCGCCCGTCACACCATGGGAGTTTGTAATGCCCAAAGCCGGTGGCCTAACCTTCGGGAGGGAGCCGTCTAAGGCAGGACAGATGACTGGGGTGAAGTCGTAACAAGGTAGCCGTAGGAGAACCTGCGGCTGGATCACCTCCTTTCTAAGGATAATCGGAAAGTGACAGTGCATTAGATTGCAAGTTCAAATGTTCAAAGTTTTGTTTAGTTTTGAGTGTGGTACTGTAATAGGTATCATGTTCAAAAGATGATCCTAT
>NZ_CP042410.1:1735000-1865972 GCF_007954785.1 Leuconostoc citreum
AGCCGTAAACAACACCTTGAATTGTTAACTTAATTGACAATTTTATGAGATAATTAAAAAAATTTTGCGTCCCTTGTGAAAAAGTGGTATTCTAAAATTAACTGTTTCGGTTTACAACGTTTTCATGCAAGCTTGCAGTGTAAAAACGAATGGGGTTTACAGAAAATGGATGGTACAAAGACTGTTCTTCGCCAATCACCATCACCAACGTAGCGTTGCGAATATTGCTATGTTGACTGATTACGAAGGACGGATTGATGGAAGAAAAATTATTCAATAAAGGTTTTATCACAATTACACTGATTAATTTCATTGTTTACTTAGTTTATTATTTGATGATGGTTATTATTGCTGTCATTGCGCATGACCAGCTGCATGCTTCGTTTGGACAAGCTGGATTGGCATCGGGTATTTATATTATTGGTACTCTTGTTGCTCGCCTCATTATGGGAAAAGAATTGGAAATTATTGGGCGCAAGCGTGTCGCACGTTGGGGAGCGATTTTCTATCTTATTACGACTGCAGCTTATATGTTTGTTCCCACAATTGCTATTTTAGATACAGTGCGTCTACTTAATGGTTTTGCGTATGGTATGACCTCTACTGCTTTGAATGCGATTGTGACTGAATTTATCCCAGAGCAACGTAAGGGTGAAGGAATAAATTATTATGGTTTGAGTACTAGTTTAGCAGCCGCAATTGGACCATTTATTGGGTTACTCCTGCTTAATGCAACAAGTTTCCACTTCATTGTAATTCTTTCTGTTGTGTTAATTGCTTTATCAATGCTTGCATTGTTTGCTATTCAAATCAACAATGTCGTATTAACTCCAGAACACTTAGCAGAACTAAAATCATGGAAAGTCTCAAGTTTCATTGAATATAAAGTATTGTTAATTGCATTCATTGGTTTCTTGATGGGACTTTCTTATTCAAGTGTATTATCATTCTTAGCGTCATATGCGGAAACATTGAACTTAGTTTCCATTAGTTCATTCTTCTTCGTTGTTTATGCAGGTATCGTGACTGCAACACGACCAATGTCAGGACGAATTTTTGACCGCTATGGTGAAAATATGGTTATGTATCCCAGTTATATTTGCTTAACGATTGGTTTAATCATTTTGGGACTAACGACTAATGGCATTATGCTTCTGGTTTCAGGTGCATTTATTGGTTTAGGCTATGGCACCTTTATGTCAAATGGCCAGGCCGTTTCATTAAAGTTAGTGACAAGTCATCGCGTTGGGATTGCTTTATCAACATACTTTATTGGTCTAGACTTAGGTTTGGGTGTTGGACCTTATGTATTTGGTGCCCTGCATGCACAAATGCCATTTAGAGATTTGTACTTTGTCGCTGCAGTTATTCCAGTTATTTCAGCAATCTTATACCTACTATTCTACAAGTCAGGTAAGACAAAGAAAACTGTTGTTACAAAAGCTAAAGAATTAGCATAAAATAAAAAAGCAATTGTTTCACATGAAACAGTTGCTTTTTATATTGACCAATCATCGAGAGAATCGACTTCATAAGTTGGTTTCTTGGCCAGTTTAGCAATTTGATCTTTTGTTGAAACACCTGAGTACACTAATAAGGTATCAATCCCATTATTGATACCTGCTAAAATATCGGTATGGTAGTTGTCCCCGACCATAATTGTTTCATCTTTGGTGGCTTTCATATAATTTAAAGCCCCTAACATAATGGGAGATGCTGGTTTAGCGATGATAGTTGGGGCGACATTTGTTGCAGTTTGAATAGCTGCGACTAGTGCGCCGGCTCCAGGCATCATACCGTTTTCTGTAGGAAGATTAGTATCAGTATTTGTCGCAATGAATTTAGCGCCATTTTGAATAGCGATAGTAGCCTGAGCCATCTTATCGTATGTTATTTGGCGGTCTAACCCAACAATAACGGCATCAGCACTAGTACTGTCGACAACGTCAAAATTAGCTGCTGATAGGGCTTCAATGAGGCCTAACTCGCCAATAATGTATAGCTTAGCTTGCTTTGGCAAAATATTTTTCAAATAGTCGGCAGTAGCCATGGCGCTAGTATAGATTTGAGAGGGCGTTGTAGGAATATTGTGGTTTTCACTGAGGTTTTTTGCCACGGCAAGAGGGCTTTTGGTGGAATTATTCGTCACGAATAAGTAGGGTATATCCTTTGCTCGTAAGCGGTCAATAAATCTTTTTCCCGAGGGGTACTTAATTTTACCTTGATAAATTGTACCATCAAGATCGATAAAGTAGTTTTTATAGTCAGACATGATTTAATCTCCATTTAATTTGTGTCAATTATATTATATACATCAACAAGTGTTGATATCAAACAACGAATCAACGGACCTCTCTCCAATCTCAATCTCCCTAAAAATAAAATCTCCTAAAATATTTTATAAAAATGTCCGCCCGCAAGCAGTTGCGGGTTTTCGTTGCTTAAGGGGGAGAATTTTGCAGTAAGTGAGTGATACTGATAGAATAAGTTGAGAGCCTTTGTTTACTAATAAACAAAGAGAATTAAAAAATAATGATTGGGATTTATTATGGTTAAAAAATACCGTACCCCGCCTTTTCTAACACCGTCAGCAATTGTTTCACTAATAGTGGCTATTAGTGCAGCTAATTTGGCGGTTAATGTGGCTACCGGTACAAGTGAAGGAAAGCGGGTTGTGCCACGAGAAAGTAGCATCAGCACATCAGCGCCAATTGATAGTAGTCGATCTGATAGTACAACTAGCGCTGTATCGGACAGTGAATCAGCGCCTAGTGTTTCTAGTAAAGACAGTATATTGTCGTCTTCAACGAACTCAGCGGCGTCGGTCACAGAAAAAAGTAGTGCCATGCCATCGTCAAACAGTACTTCATCCGTTGATACAGATAAGGCTGTACCTAATCAACCAAGTGCTAAGTCTAGTACACCGACGACACCACCAGCGCGTACAAATGGCAATAACACAGGGGGTGGGCAATAGATGTTTACAATTCTAGATTTAATTAACCATTACCTTGGATATTTTACAACTAATTCACGTACTAAGGGCCGTATATATGCTGTTGTTGGCGCCGTTGGTGTGTGGTACCTGCTCTACTTAGCCTACCGTTTTTTTGAAAATGGGCGTTGGCTGCGTGGCGGTCTGATTGCAGCTGTCTTTGTAGTTTTATTATATTTTGTTGTTTTGAACCTAGTCTACTATTTCACTGATAAAACTGTGAAGTGGGATGTTTCACCACGAATTGAGCAAGTTTTAGGTGGACCACATAATGAAGAAGGTCAACAACAGCCACAACAATCAGTTATTATGCCTGTAAATGGCCTTTACCAACGGCAAAATACAATGACAGGTGTTATTGAAATCGATAGTACACAGCAAGATAATATTGATCAGCTGGTTAGGTTATTAGATGATTTGGGCTTAATTCAACGCGATTATGGTCATCTTGGAGAGCAGGCACAACGACAAATCATAGCCCAACGTGGCGTTGTTTTCGCTAATCATCCGGGTACGCTGTTACCATATTTTGACATGTTAACTACAGGCGATACCGTTAAAATTATGGGTGGCGTCAATCAACTTCAAGCATACGATTTAGGCAGCTTAGTTATGGTAGGCATGACACCGACAAAGCAAGCATTGCAGCATTATCGTTTGGCATTGTCGTCTGCTGTTATTCTTGGTGGCGCAGGGCATATTGCGACACGACGTGGCCTAGCTAACGTTGAGCGACCTTATAAGATTCAGGTTGAGGTAGCGTATGAAAAAAGAATTGAAAACTAGTTCAATTCTTTTTTCATACTAATATGTTTAATTCCTGCTTCAATGAATTCAGGCCCATAGGCGACAAATCCGATCTGTGTATAAAAGGGACTGGCATGTAGCTGCGCGCCTAAATAAAGACAATGAATGTGATATGACGGTGCAAGTGCCTCGATATAGTGGAATATCTCTTTTCCAATGCCGCGCTGGCGCATATTTTTTAAAGTAGCAACGCGTTGCACATGCCAAGTACCTGGCGTTTCTTCAAGTAATCGTGCTGTAGCAGCGGGTTGATTGGCAACATAGGCAACGATATGGATGGCTTTTTCTTCATTTTCAGGATTGTCCAATTCATCATCTAATGGCACACCTTGTTCCGTTACAAAAACGATTTTTCTGATATATAGGGCATCGTCATGGATATGGCTGAGACCGGATTGATGTTTAATTTGTGTTGTCATAGAAGTATTATAACAAGATTTAAGGCAGAGCGTATAGCTTATTGGTATAATGATACTTATGAAAAAACGAGTAAAAAAGTGGTTAACAAATTTTTGGCAGAATGTGATTTTACCGCATAACTGGTTGCGTCAACTTAATACACGACAAGGTTTTTTTAATTGGATTGTTGTATTATTGACATTTAAAACAATATTGGCTTATGGTGCCGACTTTGAGTGGTTACATGTCCAAGAACCAATCCAGGTACTGTTAATGCTTATCAACCCAATTGGGTTTGCATTGGTTTTATTTAGTCTGACACTATTTATTAAACCACGACAGTTGTATTATGGGGCAGTATTGATTTTAGATACCGTGATGTCGCTTTTGCTCTATCTCAATGTCATTTATTTTCGAGAATTTTCGGATTTCTTATCCGTTAATACAGTGCTAGGATACAATACGATTAATCAAGGTGGTAAAGCAGCCGGAGCCATTTCTTTTGGTTTTCATGATGTCTTTTTTTGGATAGATATTGTTGTGATTATTGCTCTCATGCTGGCACGCAAAATTAAGCTTGATGCGCAGACCTTGCCACGGTTTAAGCCATTCAAAATATTTACAGTTGGTCTATTTGTGCTGACAGCTAATATTTTGGTGGCAGACATTGATAGACCCCAGTTACTGACACGTCAATTTGACCGAGAGTATATGGTTAAGTATTTAGGCTTGGGTCCGTTTATGATGTATGATGCTTTTAACACTTATCAAACTAGTCAAGTACGTAAAAGTGCCACACCAGAAGAATTTACACAGGTAAAAAATTATGTGACAAAACATTACGCCGCAATTAATCCAGAGTTCTATGGTAAAGCAAAAGGAAAAAATGTTATTGTTATTCATCTGGAAAGTTTTCAACAGATGTCAATTGATCGTAAAATTAATGGTCAAGAAGTAACACCTTTTTTAAATAGTATCTATCATAACCAAAGCACGATTGCATTTGATAACTTCTTTAACCAGGTTGGCCAGGGAAAAACGTCTGATGCGGAAAATATGTTAGAGACATCTACTTTTGGTTTGCCGCAGGGATCATTATTTTCAAAATTAGGCAATGATCAAACGTTCCAAGCCATGCCGGCTATTTTAAAACAGCGTGCCGGATACTCTAGTGCAGTTTTTCATGGCAATACTGGTACTTTTTGGAACCGTAACAATGTTTATAAACATATGGGCTATCAGAATTGGGTGTCTGGCGACTACTTTGATGTTACTGGTCAAAAAGCGACAACTTGGGGCTTGAAAGATAAACTACTTTTCAAAGGCTCTATTCCTTACCTAGAAAATCTACAGCAGCCATTTTATAGTAAATATATTACCGTCACAAACCATACACCGTACACACTTGATCGTGAAGATAAGGATCCAAATTTTGTGACGTCCAACAGTGGTTCTAAAATTGTAGATAATTACTTTGTTACGAATCATTATTTAGATCAATCTGTAAAAGAATTCTTTACCTATTTAGAAAAATCAGGATTAGCTAAAAATACAATGGTTGTACTCTATGGGGATCATTACGGGATATCGAATACAGATGCTAAATATTTAGCGCCAATGTTGGGTAAAGATGCGAACCAATGGAACGATTTAGATAATGCTAATTTACAGCGTGTGCCGTTTATGGTTTACATACCAGGGATGAAGCAGGGCTATATCGACCATCGGTATGGCGCAGAAATTGATGTTGCCCCAACTATAGAGCATCTATTAGGCATTAGTTCTAAGCGGTATATTCAATTTGGTCAAGATATGTTAAGCAAACAACATTCTGAAGTTGTAGCCTTTCGTAACAAGGACTGGATAACACCTGATTATGCTAGCTTATCAGGTCGTTATTGGAATGTTAAAACTAATATTATGATTGATACGCCGACGCCAGACCAACAAAAACTTTTTGATACCATCCAAAAAGGCGTTAATGAAAAGTTGGACATGTCCGATAATCTCAATCAGAAAAACTTATTGCGTTTTTATAAACCAAAAGGTTTCAAAACAGTTGATCCGAAAGACTATGATTATGGTAAAAAAGCGACAATTGCGCGTCTAAAAGAGGATAACAAGTCCCTAGGGAAAGCCTCTAAAAGCCTTTTTTCTAAACGACATAATCGTTCAACCTTGAGTCAGTATGTTACTGATGCACCGGAAGCCAATGATCAGCAAACTGATTCTACACGTGTTTTGCCACGTAACGCAGATGATTGGAGTCAAAGTGAGTAACTAAAAAACACCAGGAACTGTTAACATTTAGTCAGTCAACGTGGTGTTTTTTTGTTACAATTAATGCAACACAGTGGGAGGTGCGCTAGATGAAGATACTAATGGCACTAGAGAATATTGGTTTAGGTGGTATGAAACGGGCGACAACCGTTGTCGGTAATGCGTTAGCAAAAAAACATAACTTAGTTTATTATAGTTTTTCAGATATTGTCCCTTTTTATACATTAGAAGCACCATTGCTGGTTGCCAAAACACCCTGTGTATTAGACAATGAAGCACGACCATTTGAACGTTTTAATGATGAAATTAAGGCTTTTGAAACGGTTGCACGTGAGTTTGACGTAGTTATCTTAGCCGGAGGGCTGTTAGCTAGCTTTGCAGCACATATGACGTTACCAGATACGAGAGTAATTGGTTGGATGCACAATAATGTGACAACGTATCAGACGCAGTATTATGCTAAAATGCGAACAGAATTTGATGCTGGCTTACGTGCTCTTGATGGAATCGTTGCTTTAACTGAAACAGATTTAGCTGGTTTTTCACAGTATAATCATACAACAAAAATATGGAATCCACTCACAATTGTGCCTGATGGTCGTGCCGATTTATCACAGCATACGATTGCTTTGACATCGCGGATTGCGATTGAACATAAAGGTCTGGATTTGGCTTTAGCATTTGCCGCTAAACTACCTCATGATTGGCAGTTAGCCATAGCAGGTGGTGGGACAGATAGCGATGTTAGTCGTTTTCATAGTTTAGTCGAACAAAATCATGTGGCTGATAAGCTTATTTATCGTGGTGCACTGAAGGACGAAGCACTAAAGAAGCATTACAGGGCAGCCAGTATTTTTTTGCAAACTTCTCGCTGGGAAGGGTTACCGCTTGTTTTAGCTGAGGCAATGAGTTTTGGCTTGCCAGTAGTTGCCATGTATAACACCGGATCTGCAGAAGTATTAGAATCAGGGAAGTATGGGTTGATTACACCGGCAACCGATGTCAATGCCTTATATGATGCGATACGACCATTATTAAACAATATACAGTTACGAGAAGAATATGCACAACGCAGCTTACAACGTGTTGAGGACTTTAAAATTGCCCCCATTTTAGCACAATGGGAAGCGATTTTAAGCCCTACCTTTGACAACTAAGCTGACAAGCATATAATATGTTAGAGGCTATGGATATGAATTCTAAATCACAAACATTTCATTTGAAACAATTTAAAAAACCGTCGTTTGATAATATGCAATTTCGTATTGGTGAGTTAGCACGTATGACGGGGGTATCGACACGGCAGTTGCGTTATTGGGAAAAGCAAGGTTATGTGTCCACTATTAAGCGAGAAGACGAACAAGAATCGCGTTTATATGGGTTCAAAGCTTATGTTAAAGTGTCTGTCATTAAACAATTCCTTGATGATGGTGAATCGCTGCACGATGCGGTAGTTGCTGCCAATGAGCAATTAGAAAGTGTCTCAGTAGTACAGCATATTATGAAAACCGCTTTTCAAGGTTTAAAAATGCATGATGGTAGATTTGTAGTGAATTTAGGTTATTTTGATGAGGCTGAGACGCAGCTACTTTATGTGAGTATCGACTCTGGTAAGGTTAAATATACTGTTGTGAATGCATCAGAAAATAGTGATGCAGGTCACTTGGAAAAGTAAAATTTTATGACAACATGGCATTATCAAATGACAATTACCCCTAATTCTGAGCATATTGGGCAGTCAATTAAAGCAGTACTAATACATTGGTTAATACCACAGCGGATACGTGGCGCTTTACGTCTTAAACAACATGTCCGAATTAACGGCTTATATCGACCAACTAATTATCAGTTACAGGCTAACGACCAATTGTCGCTTGTATTTGATCAAGCGGATTTTCGTACAGGGGAATCACAGTATCCAGCAAACAATTCGCACGCGCTGGACATTATTTTTGAAAATGATGATTTAGTTGTTGTTAACAAACCGGCAGGTATGAAAATGCACCCACACTCACCGTCAGAAACAGATACCTTGTTAAATTTCTTAGCAGCAAATTTTTCAAAACGTCATCTATATAGCGCTGGCGCTATTGCTAAGCCCTACATGGTGCATCGAATTGATCGTGAGACTTCTGGTGCCGTGATTGTTGCCAAAAATCCGGTTGTTGTGCCGATACTTAATCGGATGTTAAAAGAAAAAGTAATCCAACGGACGTATCTTGCTTGGGTACAAGGCATATTACTGAAAAACTCAGGCACAATAGATCGGCCCATTGGGCGCGATATATCAAAACCATTTCAAAGGCAAGTAAATGGTGTACAGGCACAACATGCTAAAACACATTGGTTTAAAATACACACAGTTTTTCAAAATACATTACTACGGTTACAGTTAGATACAGGGAGAATGCACCAAATTCGTGTTCATCTAGCGAGTATCAATCATCCAATTGTTGGCGATTCATTGTATGGTCAAAGATTAAATCAGCAGCGTATGATGCTACATGCAATGTCACTGACCTTACCACTGCCATTTGATGGGCCGAAAAGAATTATTACCACATCTCTGCCAAGTGATTTTCCTAAGCAGTTATATGTTTAATATCAAAGTAAAAGAGCTTCGTCATTGACGAAGCTCTTTTACTTTGATATTAAGCTGTTTCTTTAACGTCTTTATTGAAGAAATTTGCAGCGAAGGCAGCAAGAGCACCACCTAACAAATCAGCAACAAGGTATACCCAAACATGACCTAATGCGCTACCCTTAACAAACAGTACTGGTGCAAGTGCTCGTGCAGGGTTGAAAGCGCCACCTGTGATAGGTAAAGCCACAATCATAAGTACTGTCAGTAACAAACCAATCACGATAGGTGCTGGCACATTTGCTAACTTAGTGACAATTGAAATAACCAAAACAAACAAGAATGTCAAAACAAGTTCAAAAATGAAAGCAGAAATTGTTTCACCATCAGCAAAGTTTGTTTGTCCTAGGCCAGCCAAATTAATAAATTGAGTAACTGTTATCTTTTGACCAGACAAAGCTTGCGCAACAGTTGGGGATTTCAAGTAAGCAGAAACACCACCAAACACAGCAAGAGATGCAACAATGGCACCAAGTAGTTGGGCGATAACATAGCCAACAAATTCAACCCATGATAAGCGCTTTTGAATCGCCATTGCTAATGACACAGCCGGATTGAAGTGGCCACCTGAAATGTGGCCGAAGGCATAAATACCAACAGTCAAAGCTAAGCCAAAGGCTAAAGCAATTGTGAGTGGTGATGGTGTTGTGGCAGCTGAATAAACAACGCTACCAGTTCCAAAGAACACTAACATAAATGTTCCGAGGAATTCTGCGATATACTTACGCATGAGTATTTCTCCTTAATTTGTATGTATAAAATTACCAATACATTCCATTATACACGCTTAGATTAAGTAACGGTTAAAAAAGCGGAAAATCAGTCTTAAAAACGCGAACTTATAAGCATTGTCCTAATAAAAGGACAAATTATTGGTATTTTTAAAGATGTATGTTAAAATATTGAATATGAAAGCGCTTACAACAATAGAAAAAGTTTTCATCTTAAAACTGTTTTCCTTCTGAAAATAGCGCAGAACTGGTTTCATAATATAAGTTAGGAGAGCGTACATTATGATGTCTTTTGTCGTTTTAGCAGTTGGGATATTATTTCTACTGTTACTCATTATTAAGTTCAAAATTAACACATTTATTGCGTTAATTTTCACCTCTGCTTTAGTTGGTATTGGTTTGGGGATGAAATTAGACCAAATTCCCAACGCGATACAAAATGGTATTGGCTCCTCGTTAGGGGAGCTCGCCATTGTCTTTGGTTTTGGTGCAGTCCTTGGTCGACTGGTTGCTGATGCAGGTGGGGCTTACCGAATTGCGCATACATTAATTGCTAAGTTTGGTAAAAAACGTGTACAACTAGCGATTATGGTGGCAGCGTTCATTATTGGGATTGCCTTATTCTTCGAAGTTGGTATGGTGCTATTGATTCCAATCGTCTTTGCCATCGCACTTGAAGCATCCGTACCACTATTATATTTGGGCATCCCAATGGCTGCAGCGCTATCGGTAACGCATGGCTTCTTACCACCACATCCTGCGCCAACAGCTATTTCGGGTGCTTTAGGCGCTAATCCCGGGACGGTTTTGGTATATGGCTTGATTGTGGCGATTCCAGCAGCAATCATTGCTGGGCCAGTTTTCACAAAACTCGCTCAGAAATTTGCACCCGATGCCTTCGTGATAAAGCATGAGTTGACGGCATTTGGTGAACAGAAAAAATTCGTCTTGAATGAAACGCCTAGTTTTGGTATCTCGGTGTTGACATCATTGTTTCCAGTACTAATGATGGGTATTACGACCGTCTACACAATTATTTTTAATGATGGTCAGCCATTCAAAAAACCAACCGGATTCGATGCCTTTATTACTATGATTGGAAATCCTGTAGCAGCTATGATTATTTCATTAGTCTTTGCTTTGTGGGCGATGGGTTGGCACCAGGGTCGTAAGACAACAGATATGATGACAACTGTTGAAGAGGCTGTGAAGTCTATAGCCATGTTACTGCTCATTATTGGTGGCGGTGCAGCATTCAAGCAAATTTTGATTGATGGTGGTATTTCAGGGCAAATTTCCGCTTTATTTATTCACTCAGCAATCTCACCACTACTGCTTGCTTGGATTATTACAGTTGTACTACGTGTTGCATTGGGATCAGCTACTGTTGCCGCATTAACAGCTGCCGGATTAGTACAACCACTGATGGTCGCTTCTAACGTCAATCCTGCTTTAATGGTGCTTGTGATTGGTGCCGGCTCATTAGCAGCATCTCACGTAAACGATGCGGGGTTCTGGATGTTTAAAGAATATTTCGATTTAAATGTGAAACAGACCTTATTGATTTGGACAGTTTTGGAGACAATCATTGCCGTGGTTGGTTTAGTCATGGTACTCTTGATGAGTTTGTTTGTCTGAGTAGTTCAAAAAAGACGTCATAAGACGTCTTTTTTTGTTGATGTTGGCCACAATGCTATAATGAAGGCATTCTAGACTAAAAGGAGTGGGATTGATGAAAGATAGGAACGACATATTTCAGTGTTTAGTCGACCATGCTGATAAAGATATTGTTGCTGGCGTTTTGGTAGGAGAATTAGATGGCACGTTACAGCACACGATTAGACGTGATTTCCCAGAGGTACGTCCCAATGATTTTATTTGTTTTGATCATTTGTTAGCCTATCGGTTAGCTAAAATTGACAAAATGATTGCAGACAATGGCCAATCAAGTCAACGCATAAATCATAAGTTGGCTCATATTTTGACGGATAAAAGTTTTAAAGTTATTAATGTTAAGAAGTATCAAAGAGAGTCTTACACATTTGGCCAAAGAATAGCTGATGATGTCGCACGATTTGGTGGCAGTTGGGGTTTTATCATATTATCTGTGCTAACTATGATTATTTGGATTATGATTAATGGGCTGCATATTTTCCACGTTAACTTTGATCCGTACCCTTTTATTTTATTGAATTTGTTTTTAAGTATGATCGCAGCATTGCAGGCACCGCTTATTATGATGAGTCAAAATAGATCCTCGGACTATGATCGCTTACATGCAGATAATGATTTTCATGTTAATTTGAAAACAGAGGAAGAAATGCGATTGTTACATGCCAAAATTGACCGCTTATTGAAAAAAGACAACCCAGATTTGCTGGCACTGCAAAAGTTACAAACGACAATGCTTGGAGAAGTGCAACAACAATTAATTGCGATAAATCAGCAACAAAAGGCGGATAGGCAATAAGTCATACTACAAAAAAGCCGTTTAAATCAACGGCTTTTTGCAGGTGTGTTTAGTGTCATGGCATTAAGTGCGACGATAAGCGTTGATAATGACATGATAATAGCCCCAATCATTGGATTGAGCAGGATGCCAAACCCAGATAGAATACCGGCTGCTAAGGGCATAGCAATGATATTATAGCCAGCCCCCCACCACAAATTTTCGATTTGTTTAACGTTGGCACGTTTGGCCAAAGCCAAGAAATCAATAATTTTGGGTAAATGATTCGCAATCAATACAGTGTCGGCAGAAGCTTGAGCCACTTGCGTACCAGCACCAATGGCTACTGATAAGTTTGCTTGAGCGAGGGCAGGAGCATCGTTGATGCCATCACCAATCATCATGACGCGGCCGCGCTTTTGATAATCTGCGACTAAGGCAATTTTTTCCTGTGGCGATACTTCAGCATGAACGGCATCGATAGTCAGTTGATTGGCAACAGCTTGGGCTGTTTTTATATTGTCTCCAGTGACTAACACGGGCGTGATACCTTGTTTAAGTAGTTGTTTGACAAAATCTTTTGCGGTGTCTCTTAAGCTATCACTTTGCACCACAGCAGCAATGACCTGCTTGTCTGCTAGCAGATAGGACACAGTGCCGTCTTGAACCACTGGTGTAAATGCAATATCGTGATCTGCTAAATAACGACTAGAGACGAGTAAATAGTATGTGTCATTGACTTTACCGGCGACACCATAGCCAGGTAAATTTTCAACTTCGGTTGCCGTCTGATTCGGTGCAGCATGCTGATCTGCGTAAGCAACAATTGCCTGAGCTAATGGGTGCGTGGATTGTTTATCTAGTGCAGCCATGAGGCTTAGTGCTTGGTTTTTATCACCTTTGTAGATCTCAAGATGTGTCACACTAAACTTGCCAGTAGTCAATGTGCCAGTTTTGTCCATTAAAGCAAATTTGACTTGGGTCGCTGAGGACAAAGCTTTACGGTTTTTTATCAGAATGCCTTGGGCGGCGGCAAGTGATTTAGTACGCTGAATCACTAATGGCACAGCCAGACCTAGCGCATGTGGACAGGCAATTACAAGAACCGTCACAGCAATATTTGTGGCAAAACTTACGCCACGTAAAGGCAACCAGACAATTAAAGCTATCAGCGCGATCACTAAAGCAATCCAGAAAAGCCATGAAGCAACACGATCAGCAATAGTTTCGACACGAGATTTCGCACTCTGCGACATCACAAGTGTTTGCTGTAATTGACCAAGGAATGAGGCCGCGCCAACTTGAGTGAGTTGGATTAATAATGAGCCATTACCATTAATTGTGCCACCTACTACGTTACTATGTTTGTGCTTATCAATTAAACGGCTCTCACCAGTCATTAACGATTCATCTACCTGACTATGACCATTAACCACAACGCCGTCTGCTGGGAAAGCTTCTCCAGCTAGTACTTGAACAATCATGTCAGACTTTAGACTGCTTATAGGCATGTCCATCATCTGATTATCGTGCTTAACATGGGCAGTTTGGGGTAGAAGGGCCTGTAATTTTGCAGTGGCATCTCCGGCTTGCATTGTAGCAGTCATTTCAATACGATGACCTAGCAACATAATAACTGTTAGTGTCGCAAACTCCCAGAGAAAATCCATAATATGCGATGTGTGGAAGAATTGATTCACTAAAACGGCATAAATAGAATACCAAAATGTAACCAATAGCCCCATACTGACCAGACACATCATGGCTGGTTTTTTAGCTTTGATTTCTGCTTTGGCACCATCAAAAAAAGGTTTTGAACCAATAAAATATAGCAGAATAGCAAATAGGGTGGCGAACCAAATGCTACCAGGAAATGTGAGTGTAAATGGTAGTTTCATACCCATAAATGGGCTTAAAACAATAATTGGTATCATCAAAATAACAGACCACCAGAAACGGCGTTTCATGTCAGTTATATCCATATTTGCCATACCAGGATCATCCGACATGTGTTGATGATGCGCTGTCATGTCATGATGCGACATAGCTTGCGATGCATGTTTGTGTTCATGTGGTTGCATGTTCATCGTCATTTGAAATCCTCCCCGTGTGTTGGCATACAGTCACAGGCGATTGACTGCGGTGCGTGTGACTGTTTGTCACGTAATAGCTGCTGTAAGTTGGTAATATCTTGCTGTGATAAAGGTGTATCATCAATGACTGCGATAAGAGAACGTCCCACACACATAGCGCACATTGACTGTACCGTATGCGTTAGTGTTGCTGTCATGGCTTCAATCTCAGGTATGGTTGGCGTAAATAAACGATCACGTGTCGCGCCGTTGGCAACCAAATAACCTTTTGTTTGTAACCGTGTGATGAGTGTTTTAACAGTCGATGGCGACCATTGATTTTTTTGCGCGAGAATACGAATGAGTTGTCGACTTGTGGCCTCGCCCAATGTCCAAATAATACGCATGATTTCCCACTCACTAGCTGTCATTGTTTTTTCATTTGTTTTCATACAATAAGTTTACAACTGTAAACTAAAAAGTGCAAGCAATTACATGACAAAATGGTATGATAATATAGTGATTAAAGAGGTTGAAAAAATGGAAAATTGGTTGGTTAAGCGTGCACAAATTACGCCAAACCGTGTTGCTGTGACAATGGCTCATCAAGATATGACGTTTGCTGAGGTCGCCCAAAAAGCGAATCACATCGCCGGTAAAATTAGTAGTTTAAAAGATTGCAATGCGCGTGTCGCTTTGATAATGACGAATAATGTAGCAGGTTATTTAATTATTATGGCGTTACAACAGCTAGGAAAAACCATTGTGTTCATTAATCGGCGTTTATCGGTTGATGAAATCAATTATCAATTATCAGATGCGGGTGTCACGTTATTATTGACTGACGATGATTACACGCAAGCATTACAAATTAAACAACAAATTCGCTTTTCTGATTTACCTGATGGGGAACCAATTATACCTGTTACAGCCTTTCCGGATGATTTTGTAACTAGTGTGATGTACACCTCTGGCACGACGAGTCAGCCTAAAGGTGTGATGCAAACTTATAAGAATCATTTTTATTCAGCGATGGGCAGTGCTATCAATCTCGGATTATCTGCTCAAGATGCTTGGTTAGCTGTTGTGCCGATATTTCATATTAGTGGCTTTTCAATTTTAATGCGTAGCTTGATATATGGCATGCGGGTGGTCTTAGTGGAAAAATTTGACAGTCAGGCGATTAACGAGTTACTGATTCACGATGGTATCACAACGATGTCAGTTGTGCCGGTTATGTTAAAACAACTATTAGCAGCGCTACCAGATGATGTCAACTATAATTCACATTTTCGAGCAATGTTATTGGGTGGTGGACCGACTGATTTAGCAACGTTACAAAAAGCACAACTTCACAAACTGCCAGTTATTCAGTCTTATGGTATGACAGAAACGGCATCACAGGTAGTGGCCTTAGATTCTGCAGATATAGTCAAAAAAATGCAATCAGTAGGCAAACCATTATTTCCAGTATCAATAACCATTAGAGATCAAGATGGTCAACCAGCAGATCAGGGCAACATTTGGATTAAATCACCAACGCTGACAGTTGGGTACTTAAATAAGCCACAAAAATTACTACAAAATATGCATGATGGTTGGTTCGATACGGAAGACTTCGGTTATTTGGATGAAGATGGTTTTCTTTATGTTCAAGGTCGTCAAGGCGATATGATTAATTCCGGTGGAGAAAATATTTTCCCAGATGAAGTTGAGTCGGCTTACGCTAAGATGCCAGGCTTGGATGATATTGTGGTTATTGGTATACCAGATGATGTTTGGGGTGCGGTACCGGTTGCTATCGTCTCAGGGACAGGCCTATCCAGTGATAGCTTGCGTCAATTTGGTCGAGAAAAGTTAGCACATTATAAAGTGCCACAATCTTTTTACCAAGCTAAGTATTGGCACCGTACAGCAAGTGGCAAGGTGCAACGGCAACAATTCAAAGCGGATTTAGATGCGCTTGAAATTTTAAAATAATTGAGGAGAGAGGCGAAGTGCATTGGCTTCGCCGGTTAAAAATCATGACACAATCACCAAAAAATACAGATGTCCAAGCACTGTTTAATAAGATTGCACCTGAATATGACAAAATGAATAATATTATTTCGTTAGGAACCCACAAATTGTGGCGTCAAAAAGTGATGGCAAAAATGTCGTTCCCCGTGGGGGCCCAGATTATTGATTTAGCAACAGGTACCGCTGATTGGGCGCTTGCGTTAGCTGAAAAGAGCAACGAGACGTCTCACGTTACTGGGCTTGATTTTAGCGAGGAAATGCTCGCGGTTGGGCAAAAAAAGGTTGACGTTAGTGATTACTCTGACAAAATCACTTTAATTCAGGGGGATGCCATGGCGCTACCTTTTGATGATGCGTCATTTGATATTGTGACTATTGGTTTTGGTTTACGTAATTTACCTGACCCAGTTATGGGGTTAAAAGAGATGTATCGCGTGTTGAAACCAGGTGGGCAATTAGTTATTCTAGAGACATCTCAACCGGATAATCCAATAGTAAAGCCTTTCTGGCAGTTTTATTTTGGTATAGTGATGCCTGTATTTGGTAAAGTATTTGCTAAAGGGAAGTATCAAGAATACAAATATTTAGATGAAACAACTGAGAAATTCATGGATTATATGACCCTTGGCAAGCAGTTGTTAAAGATTGGTTTTGCCACTGTTAAAATTTCGCGTTTTAATTTGGGTGCAGCAGCAGTGCATTATGCGGTGAAATAATAAAGGCATCTTAGGCGAACACGGTAGGGTTCTTTTGTCAATCAAAACCCATAACCATCTAAAAATAAAAAGGTAGTCAAATTAATTTGACTACCTTTTTTTATTTTTATTAAACTGCTCCACCTGGATTCGAACCAGGGACCTGCGCATTAACAGTGCGTTATTCTACCACTGAACTATGGAGCAATAAGTTGATTAATCAACTGTTTAAGTATATCAACATTAAAAATAAATGTCAACACTTATTTTTTAGAAAGATAATTTTTAATTTTATCTAGGGAGTTTATTAATTTATCTGATGGTATTGTTAGTGGTGGTAGCAATCTTAGGGTGTTTTGTCCGGCAGATAAGACGATAATATGCTCATCTAGTAAGTCTGAAACGACGTCTTTCACAGGTGTTTCTAATGCAATACCGGCCATCATACCTAGACCGCGCACCTCAGAAACAACAGATAATGCTGCAATTGCTGCTAACTTTTCCCAAAAAATGTCAATCTTAGGCTGTAATGTTGGCAGTACATCATCTAAGACAGATAGGGTTGCTTGTGCAGCTGACATCACTAGGGGGTTGCCACCAAAAGTTGAACCGTGAGTACCATATGATAATGCATTGGCCAAGTGGTTCTTGGCTAGCATAGCGCCAACAGGTAACCCGTTTGCTAACGCTTTAGCGCTCGTCACAATATCAGGCTCAAATTGATAGTTCATATAGGCAAATTTAGTGCCCGTACGTCCCATACCAGTTTGTACTTCATCAACAATAATTAAAATATTATGCCGCTGTGCTAGTTTTACTAATGCTGAAATAAATTCCTGATTTGCTGGAAATACGCCACCTTCACCTTGAACTAACTCGAGCATAATGGCTGCAGTGTCGTCGTCAATCAGCGCAGCGACACTATCTATGACATTGAAATTTGCATATTTAAAACCTGTTAACATCGGTAAGCCACTGTGAATACTGTCTTGGCCAGTAGCAGACATAGCACCATAAGTACGACCATGGAATGACTGTTTAAAGGAAATAATAGTTGACTTACCAGTAGCTAAGCGCGCTAGTTTAATAGCTGCTTCGTTAGCTTCTGCACCAGAATTAGCGAAATAAACAGTATAATTATCGCCACCTAACTTTTGCGCAACTGCTTCTTGGAGAGGATTTTGATACAGATTTGGCAAGTGCCAAAATTTTTCAGCTTGCTGTTGTAGGGCATGAACTACCGTGGGATGATTGGCACCAACGTTATAGACG
This sequence comes from Leuconostoc citreum, assembly GCF_007954785.1. NCBI lineage: Bacteria > Bacillati > Bacillota > Bacilli > Lactobacillales > Lactobacillaceae > Leuconostoc > Leuconostoc citreum. The sequence continues at coordinate 1,753,361 of NZ_CP042410.1, forward strand.
CCAATACCGCTTGATAAATCTGTATAGGCTTGCCCTTTGTCACTATACCAAGTGGCATTACTCATTTTTGAAAAAGTAATTGGGGCACGATGATAATTTGGAAATAGAGTCATACTTTTCTCCTTAAAGCGTCACAATGGTTCCAGGATGTGTGACTGTGTCGGTAATATGCACGTTGTGTACACCGCGTTTAACCGCGTGTAGTGCACTATTAATCTTAGGAATCATACCACCAGTAATAATATGATCGTCTTGTAATTGTTTTGCTTTACCTGGTGTTAATTCTTGTAAAATATTACCACTAACTGCCACACCGGAAACATCAGTGAGTAAGTAGAGTTCATCGGCTTTTAGATATTTGGCGATAGCGGTTGCGGCGTGATCAGCATTTACATTTAACCATTGACCATCATTTGTGATAGCTAATGGGGCAATGATAGGAATCAGTTTTTGCTGCCAAAGTTGGTGGATGAGTTGTGTATTTACTTGGTGGATGGCACCAACATATCCATAAGTATCGGAATCTAATAGGTGACCAGTCAGTAATTGGTTACTCCCTGCATTTAAGCCAATTGTGGCAATCCCTTGTTGACGGCAGGCTTCTATCAGTGCCGGTTGTACTTGTCCTAGAAGTGCCATTTTAGTGATATTAATACCGGTTTGAGTCGTCAATCGAATGCCATTAATTTTCTCAATTGGTTCATGTAATTGCGACATGAGTTGAGAAATACGATCGCCACCGCCATGAACAATGGCAATTTGTGTGTCTTGTGTTTGCCAATACTTAATTGTGTCAAAAAAAGCTGGTGTAAGTTGTTCAGCAGCACTGCCGCCGATTTTAATGATAATTTTTTTGGTCATTTTGTTCTCCAAAATAATGCCGTTATGTTGTATACAGTGCGTTGATTTTGACATAGTCATAGGTTAAATCAGAACCCCAGGCTTGCCCAGATGCTGCACCTTGATGCAGATTGATTTCAATATCAATGTTTTTTTGAGACAGTGAATTGGCCATGGCTGTCGTATCAAAAGTCACAGGAGCACCGTTTTTCATTACAAAAAAATGGTTGATGGTAATATCAATAATATCTGGGTCAATTTGTACATCGGCTGCACCAATAGCCGCAATAATACGTCCCCAGTTAGGGTCTTTACCAAACATTGCTGTTTTGACTAACGATGAGCCAACGACTTTCTTTGCAATGAGTCTGGCGTCCAAAGCATTGTTTGCATGGCTAACGGTAACAGTAATTAATTTTGTTGCGCCCTCGCCATCATTAGCAATGGCGATAGCCAGTGCAGTTGTTACGGTGTGTAGCATTGTTTTAAATTGATTGTATGCTGCTGAAGCTGCTTTGATTTGTGTGTTACTAGCTAGACCGTTGGCTAAGACTAAAACCATATCATTTGTACTGGTATCTCCATCAATCGTAATTTGATTGAAGCTCGTGTCAATATCTTCGGACAAGGCTTGTTGTAACATGGTTGAAGATATGTTGGCATCAGTAGTAATAAAACCTAACATTGTTGCCATGTTCGGATGAATCATTCCAGACCCTTTGGCCACACCGCTCATTGTGATTAGATCACCATCAATTTCAGATTGAATGGTGATGGCTTTTTCAGATGTATCAGTTGTCATAATAGCATGAGCAAAGCCGTGCGCATCTCCGTCAACGTGCAGTTGTTGTATCCCGTTCACGACTTTGTTGATTGGTAAGATTTGACCAATAATGCCAGTTGATGCAACCCCAACTAAATGAGGCGGTATATTTAACTGTTCGGCTGCTGTTGCTTGCATGATTTTTGCGTGCGTCAGACCAATTTTTCCGGTAACGGCATTAGCATTACCAGAATTAACAATAATTGCTTGTAACTGGCCGTTTTTAATGGTTTGCTTATTGAGTTGTACTGGGGCAGCTTGAACTTGATTGGTTGTAAAGACGCCAGCGACAGCAGCAGGCACTTCACTGAAAATCCAGCCCAAATCTTTTGATTTGTGTTTTAGACCAACGTGTTGACCGTCAGCATGAAAGCCGATTGGGGCCGTAATGTTAGCATCTGATATGTAATGAATTTTTTCAAGTGTATTTATCATATTATTATCCTGTTTCTTAAGCATACTGTGCAATTAATTCGAGGCCCATTGTTTCATCAAAGCCAAAAAGATGATTCATGTTTTGGATAGCCTGTCCAGCAGCGCCTTTAATCATATTATCAATAACACTGACAATTGTGAGGTATTTCGTATCCTGATTATATGCTAATCCGATGTCGGCAAAATTCGTGCCGACAACCTGTTTGATATTGGGCAATGTGCCTTCAGGCATCACGCGAATGAAAGGTTTTTGGTAGTAGGTCGACGTATAAAGGCGATGCAGTACATCAAGTGATGTGTCTTCATTGAGCTTGACATAGGCACTGATAAAAATACCACGATTAATCGGAATAAGTGAAGTATTGAACTGTATATGTTCAATGTTTGGTTGCCATTTTTGTAATTGGCGTGTGATTTCAGGTATATGTTGGTGTTGATTCGCTTTATACATGGTGACATTTTCATTTGCATTGATAAAATGACTAGCAGTTGTTAGCGATTTACCAGCACCAGATAAGCCACTTTTAGCATCAATGATGATGTTGTGTTTGTCTAGTAGATGATGTTGTGCTATGGGGGCCAAAGCCAGCAGTGTTGCCGTGGCATAACAACCAGGATTGGCAATATAATTTGTTGTTGATGCTGAATAAAAATCAGCTAAACTATAAGTTGTCTGGTCAATGAGTGTTTGTGGTGCCGGTGTTTTATGATACCAACTGGCATAATCTTCGGCAGACAAACGAAAGTCGCCAGACAAATCGATGACCGGAAAGTGAGCAGCAATAAAAGGTGCAACGAGATCTTTAGACACACCACTAGATGTGGCAAAGAAAACGATATCCGCCTCTTGCATAATATGCAATGGGTCAAACGGGGTTGTTGTGATTTTATACATACCTTTTAAATGTGGATAGGCCTCGGCAATCATTTGTGAGTGATTGGCAGTATTGTGAATCGAGACGATTTCAACATAGCGATGGTTTTTTAGTAAGCGTAGTAATTCTAAACCACTATAACCTGTAACGCCAACAATGGCGACCTTAATTACTTTCAATGCCATACAATAATCCTCCGCAGTTGATGTTTTAAATATTAGACGATAATGTATTTAAATGCAATAAATATTCATAATAGCGCTGAATATTTATTGATTAATTGCATAAAAAAACACCTATTGCTAGGTGTTAAGCACGTGCTGGTAATGCTAATGTGACTGCTTTTAGTATATGGCCTTGGCTGTGTCGTTTAAAATCATTTAGAAAAAAACCATTCTCTAAATCTAGTAGTGTGTCTAGTGCGAAAACTGTTAATGTGTAATCGTGTGTTTTGTCGGGGGGCATCGGTCCGATATAAGCCTGGTTAATGTCGGGATTAGCCGGTTGATTGGCTTTTTGTACAAAATGCCAAGTGGAATTTGTCCCTGAAATAGCAAGACCTGATTCCCGTAAATTTTCTGGGATATTGCCAACTGGGATATTGGCTGCCAACCAGTGAATCCAAGGAAAACCACCGACTGGTATCGCATCATAATCAATGAGACTAACAGCCAACGATTGCGTACCAGTTGGTAGATCTGTCACGTGAATAGGAAAATTTGTGGTCGGCATATCAGCGGTTCGCTGATCTTTCGGTGCAAATTTGGCATACTTATCAGGAATTAAGCCGTGGTCTCGGGGGACATCAATTTTCATATTTCTTCTCCAATCAAATGCTTTTTAGTTTGTGCTAAGTGTGCTCGAACAGTAACATTCATTTGTTTATTATATACGCGGACAGCGTTAACGGATGCAATTATGTGGTCCGTTTTCATTTCTGAATCAGCTATGTGTTGTAGATCATTTTGCAGCTGTTTTTCAAAGCGTGTCAGAAAAGCTAATTGTAGTTTTGATTGATTAGCGCGTAGTGTTTCTGCAGCCGCAACCTTACCGTTGTTTTCCAAATCAGTGACTGCTGCTTCATAGCCCTGGAAAAAAAGGTCGGGATCAAAAGTATTTTCCCAAGTGATTGTTTGCTCTTCCGGTAGCTCAACTGACGTCGTTGTGTTGGTAGCAGTTGGTTTCTTTTTAAAAAAATCAAAAAATGACATGATAAGCAGCCTCTCATATAAAATAATTATATCTCTATTGTACCGAACATCTGTTTTATTTGGTACAATAAGTTTAGCATTTAAACTTGGGGAAAATCATGGCAGCACATAAAACAGTTTTTAATGATAAACAACGCATTTTGCGATTATATTCTGCACTCATCAGTCATCGTGCACTTTCCATTGAAGAAATTGAGGATATGTTTTTTATTGGCCGAAAAACTGTACAGCGTGATATCTCGGAAATTCGTGATTTTCTGCATGACCTACAGGTGGGGGAACCTGTCCAGTCAGAGATTGTTTATGATCGTAATTTAAAAAAATATAAACTAACTGAAATGGACAATTTATTTCGTGTATTTGATAAAATTAATCAAATTGATGAAAGTGATCCGATTGAGTAAAGCAACAGTGTAAAACCATTATCTTTGGATAATGGTTTTTTTTATGGCTTGACAATGTTATCATTTCCGTTTATATTAACAATGTTAATATAAACGGAAATGAGGAAGCTGATGAAAAAGCGCATGATAACGGGTGTTTTTGTATTAGGGATATTTATATGTATGTTAGATACGACAATTATGAATGTTAGTTTACCCAATATAGGTTTGCATTTAGAGGTTGGATTAGACAAATTGTCATGGGCATTGAATATCTATATCATTCTTTTTGCGGCACTAACCATCCCATTAACACGACTTGCTGAGTTTTTCGGTATGTCAAAAGGTTTTTTATTGGGGGCCATCGTCTTTGGTATAGGTTCAATCATATCAGCGTTCGCTGGTACATTGATGCCATTATTATTAGGACGGGCTATTCAGAGTATCGGGGCCGGCTTAGTCTTTCCTTTGGCCATGACTTTAGCGATTCGCATTGTGGCGGATCGTGACCGCACGCATATGATTGCTATTTTAGGTGTCACACAGGGATTGGCTGCAGCGTTAGGACCAACTATAGGTGGCGTGGTGACACAATACATGGGTTGGCGCTGGATTTTCCTGATAAATGTGCCCATTATTGTGCTGATGATTAGTATGGGCCTATTATATTTACCATTACGACAAGATATACAAAATCGACAAAGTATTGATTTATCAGGTGCGATTTTTAGTACGATCTTTCTGAGCACGCTATCATTGGTATTAATGCAGGGCAGAGTTTGGGGGTGGCATAATTGGTTGACTTACTTATGTGCAATTGTGAGTTTGTTAAGCTTTATTTTCTTTATCATGATTGAGCGAGTAAGCATTAATCCAATGGTACCCTTACAACTATTTAAAAATCGTGCATTTGCCTTAAGTGCAATCATTATTGTTTTTAGTAATCTATTTTTGGTTGCAACAACGGTTATTTTACCGAATTATTTTACTAATGTTGCTGGAATGGATACTTTACAAGCATCATTCCTGATTGCCCCAATTTCTTTTTCAGTGTTTATCTTTGCGCCGATTGCCGGTTTTGCTAAATCACACATATCAGTCCGCTGGTTAATCAGTAGTGGTTTCTTGATGATGGCAGTCGGGTACCTTTGGTTAGGCACCAACGCATTACAAAGTGTTTGGCAGGTTATTATTGCAGGGATTTTGATTGGTTCAGGCTACGGTATGATTACTGGGCCCATCTTAGTCATTGCCGCAGGGACGCTACAAGGAAAGTTATTAACTGCCTCTCAAAGTGTGACAGGGGTACTACGTCAGGTTGGCATCATGTTAGCGGTAGCCCTGTTTGTCACAGGGTTATACAGTGGTTTAACCCAAGCCCAACGACACGCTAACAGTTATGCGCAAGAGCAGATTAATGATTTGCACTTGCCAAAACAAGACACGGCAGAGATGATACAAAAAGTACAAACTAAAATGAAAGCAAGTGTTTTCACGCCGACAGCAACGCAAGGGTTACCAACTAAAGTCGCAACAGCTATTTCAAGGATTGAAAAGGAAACAACAGCGCAGTACCGTCACGCCTTTGAAAAGCTGTATTTGATAGCTATCCCGTTTATGCTGTTGCTGGTGATTATGAGCCTATTTTTAACAGACAAATCTGATGGTGTATAATATGAACTAAACAGATTAATGGAGGGCAATTCAGTGGCAATGAAGGGTCGAGAAATCATTTTAGGTATATTAAAAAACGGACCGCACACGGGATACGAGATTAATGATATTCTGCAAACGCGTTTGAATCATTTTTTTGATGCAACGTTTGGCATGATTTACCCGACACTTAAAAAATTAGAAGCCGAAGGCTTGGTAACCAAACAGCAAGTGACACAGACTGACAAACCGAACAAAAATATTTATCAGATTACAGACACTGGAATGACGGTGTTTCAGAAGGCATTGCGCGAACCTACGTCAGATGATATTTTGAAATCTGACGTATTAATGCGTTTGTATTTTAGTGAGGATTTAGCAGATAACGACATTTGTACGTTTTTAGATGAAGAAATTAGGCGAAAATCAGATAAACTCGCTGCCCTCCAAGCACAGTTACAGACTTGGCTTGACCAAGGGATGACGGAGACACAACGTATCACATTTGATTACGGGGTAGCGTCTTATAATGCGACACTAGCTGTTTTGAAAGCAGCCCGCAGTAAGTATAATATTTAAGGATATACAATAAGGGGGAAATGGTAATGACAACGCAAGTGTTATATCATACTGAAGTTGAAAATGCTGAAGGAATTGCTGGTCGCGTTCATACAATTAATAGTAATGATTTAAATATAACGGTCAGCAGTCCGCTATCATCTGAAGCAGGGACCAACCCAGAGCAATTATTAGGTGCGGCGTTTGCAACTTGTTTGAATGCTACGCTAGAAGCCGAAGAAAAAAGACAAGGACTTGCGCATCGCAGCGTTGTTCGTGTGTTAGTTGATATGTCACGTGATGTTATTGGCTTTCAGTTCCATGTTGAAGCGCGTGTTTATATACCAGACGTTGAACGGCAATTAGCACAAAACATTTTAGACACTGCGGCACAACGTTGTCCAGTGGATAAGTTACTATCCGGCAGCAAAAATGTGGTTGTACGTTTAGTTGACAGTCTCGACGAGCCATAAAAATTTGTGTTAGATTTCTTGCAAAGCACACAATTGTCAGATATACTTATTTAAAGTAAGCTAAAAACGGTAAGTGTTAAGAGGTGATGTATGGGTCGAAAAAAAATAGTGATAGTTGGACTGATTTTCCTTGTGATTGTAGCAGCAATTGCTGGCTTTTTACGCTTTAACATGACAGGTCAGCGTGGCACGCAAACGGTTATTTTATTACATGGGTATGGCAGTAGTTCAAATGCCACAACAAAATTAGCTAAAGCGATACAAAAACAAACAGCCGTACAAAAACGTTTGCAGGTTAATGTCACGAAAGATGATAATTTTAATGTTGCGGTATCCTCTAAAGCCGCTATTTATCAAATGAACTTTAGCAATACAGAGATTACGGAAGAACGAGAAGTGGCTGTTTTAGAGAAACTACTAAAGCAGATCAAACAAAAAGGTATTGACCACGTATCTCTCGTTGGACATTCGATGGGAGCTAATGTTGCATTATATACGTCCTTGAATCATGATTACCGCACAACATCTATATATCCGAAAATTGATAAGTTAGTAGCTATTGCAGCGCCTTTTAATTCAGGCATTACCGCAGCAGGCTTTGATCGTCAATTTGATAATAATACGATTGATTCTAAAACAAAACAGCCTAAGCTTCAGGACGAAAACTATCGTTTCTTTTATCAACACCGTCAAAATATGAATCCAGATATGCAAATTCTTAATGTGATGGGCGATGTGGGTGACAATAGTGATGGGGTTGTGACTAACTTTAGTTCACAAGCGCTTGGCTTCTTTGTAAAAAAAGATCAGAATTATAATATGTGGGTAGTTAAAGGTAAGAAAGTGCAACATAGCCAAGTCAGAACAAATGATACAGTTGTTCGACAAATTGCAAAATTTATACAAAATTAAGCATTATTAAAAGCCCTAAGTTGATTTGTCAACTTAGGGCTTTTAATAATCTGTGGTTATGCGCGGTTTGTCATCTGATCAAAATCGTCAACCATGTCTTTGGGACCGACGACAGATAAAATATCGCGGTCGTGGAGCTGATACTGTGCGCTAGGCGCAACGACCACCTCACCATCATGTCGCACAGCAATAATATTAAGGCCAAATTTTTTACGAATATTGAGCTCAGCTAACGTTTTGCCAGTGAAACTTGGGTTCACAATCTGTACTTCGGCCATCGAATAATCATCTGACAATTCGATAAAGTTAAGCATGTTAGGCGCTAATAATTTACGAGCAATTCTTTCACCCATTTCTCGTTCTGGTTGTACGACAACATCAGCACCTATTTTAGTCAAGACACGTAAATGTGTCTTGTTTTCAGCTTTAGCAATCACATTTTTGGCCCCAAGATCCTTGGCATTAATCGTAGCTAAAATACTGGCTTGCATATTATGACCGATAGCAATTATGACATGATCAAAGCTGGCAATATCTAATTTGCGTAAGACATCATCTTCTTGTGCATCTGCAATAACAACTTGTGTTGCAATATCGCGATAGTCATTGACGTGTTCTTCGCTGACATCAATTCCTAATACATCTTGTCCGTTAGCAACTAGTGTTTCGAGTAAAGCACCGCCAAAACGACCTAACCCGATAATAGCATAAGTTTGTCGCATAATAAGTCCTTTCTATGATTAACCAATAATGACAGATTCTTCTGGGTAGCGGTAAGGGGCATGCTCACCATGAACGTTCAAAACAGAGAACATGACTGTGTAGACACCAACACGCCCAATAAACATGGTCAACATAATGACACATTGACCAAAGTCAGTGAGGTGTGGTGTCAAACCAAGGGTAAGACCAGCAGTTGCAAAAGCGCTAATAACTTCAAAAATAACATATTCCAACCCAAATCTCGAATCAGTACCTTGTGTTAGCATAAGTAAAAAGGACAAAATAGCCAAGAATACAAGTGATACAAAAACTAACAGTAGTGAACGTGTAATATTTTCATCAGTGAGTCGACGATGTGCAAAAGTCACGTCTTTTTTACCACGTAAGGCAGCGTGTGTTTTAAGTAATAAAACGCCAAGCGTTGTGGTTTTAATGCCGCCAGCTGTTGAGCCAGGGGTGCCACCAACATACATTAACATCATTGTCAGTAAAATGGTTGCTGGGGTCATCTGACTAAAACTAAATTGTGAAAAACCAGCTGTACGATAAGATATTGACATGAATAGCGTATTAACGATTCGGTTAATGGGTGATAATGTCTGTGCCAGAGCTAAGTTGCTTTCAGTCAACTCAAAGAGCAACCAACCACCAATAATTAATAAGCCAGTCATCATTAGTGCTAGTTTTGAATGAAGACTGAGTTTGTGTTTGTGATGATAGAGTAACAAATCACGCCAAACTAGAAAGCCAAGCGAACCAGCAATAATTAGTAAGGCAATAATAAGCAGGACAAAGGGCCTATTCGCATAGGCGATGCTACCGGCAGGTAATATCGTAAAACCAGCATTGCCGAAAGCTGAAATGGCATGAAAAATAGCGTAAAACAAGCCGCGCTTTAAGCCGAAATCCTGAATGAAGAACGGCGCTAATAAGATAGCACCAACAAATTGAATGATAACTGACAGTTTGATAACATAACCAAAAACAACACGTGTATCGTAAAGACTTTCCAAACTATACACTTCTTGCACCATCATTTTATTACGTAAATCCATTTGTCGCCGCGTGGCAGTAAATAATAATACCGAAAAAGACATGAATCCAAGGGCACCGACTTCAATTAAGAACATGATGACAGTTTGTCCAAATACAGTCCAATGGGTGGCTGTGTCAACGACCGTTAGACCAGTTACAGAAGCTGCGGAAGTTGCCGTAAAGAGCGCATCCATAAAGGAATGGTGCATATTGCCATAGTGGCTAATTGGCATCATCAACAATAACGCACCAATAGTAATAACAGATAGGAAGCCAAGCGTCAAACGTTGTGGCATTGAAATGTGTGTCCAAAAGGTGTGCTTACGTGATTGATTATGAAATTTTTTCATCTCCGCAGCAGATGGCAATTCGATTTTTCGTGACATGACTCTATTATAATATACTGTTGAACCTTTTTTGTTATTATCATCAAAATTGTTTTGCTCAGAGGGTTAGCAAATAGCTATCAGCAAAACAATTGACAGACGTTTGTTACTTGTGCTGTAATAAGTCATGAGAGCAAAACATACCATACTGGAGGAGTTATGCAAAAAGATGAATTATGGCAATTACTAAGTCATGCTTATGCAGATGATGAGGTAAAGCAAGACGAGTCATTACAGCAGATTATTTTTCAATCAGCAAAGGAATTAGATAAAACAACAGATTACCAATTAATTTGTATGAAATTAAATCAAGCGCTATCAACTTATTTGCTGACGAACCATTTAAAAGCGCCTAAGTGTATTGAGCAACTGTTAGTCAAGATTGCAAAATATGCGGAGAAATATCGCGGTGCAGCGAATCAAAGTTTTTTACTGGGCAATTTATTTCAATAGAGATAGCAGCTGCACACATAAAAATAAATTAACAATAGAAAAAGTACGCAATAACAAATCGTTGTTAGTGCGGACGAGTAACTATGCGGGTAGTATCGTTGCTGCACATATCGATGAACTGAATATTCCAGAAATTGTCAGTACGTTAGCTGGCATCAATAATATTATGATTATTTGTCAATCTGACAACGATGCTGACATTGTTTTGCAAGCATTTAAGGCTATATCTGAATAACCAGAACGACAAATGATTTACAAATAACCACTTTGCCATAATTAAAGCATCAGGTAAATTAATTGAAATAATTGAGACCCAACAATCATGATATAATACTCTTTGAAGAAAAATCCCACGAACAGATTCTGTCCGGGGTTTTTTTAAAAATATAATCAGAAAGTGGAAACGTATGCCGCGGCATACGCTCTGAGAAGATAAATGACCGAATCAACACCAGTCATTGAGATGCGTCATATCGTCAAAAAGTTTGGCGATTTCGCAGCCAATGATGACATTAATTTACAAGTCCAACAAGGTGAAATTCACGCGTTACTTGGTGAGAACGGTGCCGGAAAATCAACCTTGATGAACATTTTAACAGGGTTATTGCAACCAACATCTGGCGAAATCATAATCAATGGGCAACCAGTGACGGTTGACTCACCCTCAAAGTCCGACGCACTGGGCATTGGTATGGTACATCAGCATTTTATGCTAATTGATGCCTTTACTGTGACGGAGAATATTATACTAGGTTCCGAAGTGACCAAAGGGTTATCTTTAGACACAAAATCGGCAGCCAAAAAGATTAAAGCGCTGTCGGAAAAGTATGGCTTGCAAGTAGACCCTTATGCTAAAATAGCCGATATTTCCGTAGGGCAGCAACAACGTGTTGAAATTTTGAAAACATTGTACCGTGGCGCTGATATTTTGATTTTTGATGAACCAACAGCCGTTTTGACACCGCAAGAAATTGATGAATTGATTACCATTCTGCATAATCTTGCTAAAGAAGGGAAGTCAATCGTCTTGATTACCCATAAGCTCGATGAAATTCGTGCAGCAGCAGACACGGTGACAGTTATTCGTGCAGGCCAATCGATAAAAACTTTTCCAGTTGCTGGGGTGTCTTCTCAAGAATTAGCCGATTTGATGGTTGGTCGTGAAGTTAGCTTTAAAACGGAAAAAGCAGCAGCTAAAACCGGTGCTACTGTCTTAAAAATGGCTGATCTTGAGGTGCATGACGCTCGCGGTGTTACGGTTGTAAAAGATTTTTCACTTGAGGTTAAGTCAGGCGAAATTGTTGGTATTGCTGGTATTGACGGCAATGGCCAGACAGAGTTGATTCAAGCTATCACTGGTCTGACAAAAGTACAAGCGGGGCATGTTTTGCTTCAAGGTAAAGAAGTTACTAACAAACGACCAAGGCAGATAACAGAAGCCGGTGTCGGTCATATACCAGAAGATCGGTTACGATTTGGTATGGAGGTTGATATGACATTGTCAGAAAACCTTGCTTTACAGACATACTATAAGGCGCCATTGTCGAAAAATGGTGTCTTACAAACTGATGAAATGGATAAACTTGCCAATAAATTAGTTGAGGAGTTTGACGTCCGTGCAGCCGGCATTCAAGTGACGGCAGGATCAATGTCTGGTGGGAATCAACAAAAGGCAGTTATTGCCCGTGAGTTAAACCGCGATAATGAGCTTATCATTGCCGCACAACCAACGCGTGGATTGGATGTTGGTGCGATTGAATACATTCACCAACGGTTAATAGCTCAGCGTAATGCAGGTAAAGCGGTGCTGGTCGTCAGTTTTGAATTAGATGAAATTTTGAATTTGTCAGACCGCATTGCTGTCATTAATGCAGGTAAAATTGTTGGTATAGTTGACGCTAAAGATACAAATAAACAAGAATTAGGTTTGCTGATGACTGGGATGAGTTTATCTGACGCCCGAGCAGCCCTGAAAGAAGAGGTGGACGCCTAATGGCAGCACAAAAAAATTCATTTTCTGTTGCACTATTTTCAGTGCTCTTTGGTTTGATTATTGGCGCCGTAATTATGCTGATATTCGGTTATAATCCAATTTCAGGTTATACAGCACTATTGGGTTCAGCGTTTGGATCAACACAAGATATTGGTAGTGTGTTGACTCAAATGACCCCCTTGATTTTAACAGCATTGGGTTTTACTGTTGCACAGACAGCAGGGTTCTTTAACATCGGTTTATCTGGTCAGGCATTAGCTGGATGGGTTGGGGCTGTATGGTATGCACTGAGTTTCCCTAATATGCCAGTTTACTTGATGTTACCTAGCGCATTAATTATTGGTGCTGGTTTAGGCGCATTGGCTGGTGCGATACCTGGTTGGTTACGGGCACAAGTTGGTGCGAGTGAAGTAATTGTCACAATTATGATGAATTACATCTTGTTGTTCCTTGGCAATAATATCTTACAAAATACAATGTCAAAAGGGATTAAAGTGTCTGCAGAAACAACAAAGCAAGTGGGGGCTAATGCCTCTTTGCAAATGAAATGGTTGACCGATTTGACTCAAGGTTCAAGTATATCGGCAGGGATTTTCATCTCCGTATTTATGATTTTTGTTGTTTGGTTTGTCATGAAAAAAACAACGCTTGGTTTTGAGATTCGTGCGGTTGGATTGAATAGTGATGCTGCCAAGTATGCGGGGATGTCTGCCAAGCGTAATGCTGTGATTGCTATGGCCATTTCAGGTGGTTTAGCTGGTTTAGCTGGCACAATTGAAGGATTAGGTAATTATCTTAACTTCTTTACGCAAAATGGTTCACCATCTATTGGTTTTGATGGTATGGCTGTTGCCCTACTTGGTGGTGGTTCATATCTTGGCGTATTAGCTGCTGCAGCCATTTTCTCTGTCTTAAAAATCGGTGGCTTGGGGATGCCGATGTCTTCCGGTGTACCATTTGAGCTGGTTGACATTGTAACTGCCTCAATTATTTTCTTTGTTGGGGCAAGCTATTTAATCAAACTCATTCAGAAGCGAGTGAAAGCCATGGATGATAAGGCAGCGCGCGCATCTCAGGATAAAAAAGCGGTGAAGGCCGCTGCTGACAGTAATAAAAATTCGAAAGGCGGTGAATAAAAATGTCATTAATGGCGATGTTATCACTCGTAATTTCTAGTACATTGGTTTATTCAGCACCGCTGATTTTTACGTCCATTGGTGGGACATTTTCGGAACGCGGTGGTGTGGTCAATGTTGGGTTAGAAGGTATCATGGGCATGGGTGCTTTTGCATCAATCGTCTTTAACCTAACATTTGCGAATACATTTGGTGCGGCCACGCCATGGTTAGGGTTAGTTGCTGGGGCTTTTGTTGGGGTTATCTTTTCACTCTTACACGCCGTTGCAACAGTGACATTACGTGCGGATCATATTATTTCTGGTACGGTAATTAATCTGATGGCACCAGCCCTAGGGGTTTTCTTGATCAAGGTGCTTTACGGAAAAGGACAAACAGCACCAATTTCACAAGATTTTGGTTATGCATCAGTCCCAGGACTGTCTCACATTCCAATCCTCGGTCAGTTGTTCTTTGCTAAAACATCAGGACCAGCATGGCTCGCGATTTTTGTTGCCATTTTATCGTGGTATATTATTTTTAAAACAAAATTTGGCTTGCGTCTCCGGTCTGTCGGAGAAAATCCACAAGCGGCTGATACGCTAGGTTTAAACGTTGCCAAGCTAAGATATTCAGGCGTGATGATTTCGGGCTTGTTGGGTGGTATTGGTGGTGCCGTTGTAGCACAATCAATTTCACTTAATTACTCAGCCAGCACGATTGTTGGCCAAGGGTTTATGGCGATGGCGGCTATGATTTTTGGCCGCTGGAACCCGCTTGGCGCGCTTGGTGCATCATTATTCTTTGGTTTATCACAATCACTAGCCGTCGTAGGCGCGCAATTACCTGGATTAAAGTCTGTTCCATCAATTTGGTTACAAATCGCACCTTATGTCTTTACAATTATCGTGCTGGCATTCTTCTTTGGCAAAACTAGGGCACCAAAAGCCGATGGTGTCAATTATATAAAGGCCGCATAGTGCCAAAAAAATCACCTTAAACTGTTTAAGGTGATTTTTATAACTATTAAATTTTAATATAGGTGAAAGAAAGCGCTCACAAAGGGCGTTAAGCTTGATATAATAGAAAGAGATTGAACGATTCGTGGTACATCTTGTTTTGCATTTATACTGGATGATTGATCCAACCTTGAGGTGAATAAAATGTTAATAGTCATTAATGCAATAAGTATTCCAGTCTTTATCGGTATTGCTTACTTATTTTCAAACAATAAAAAACAAATTCAATGGCGCTCAGTAGCAATTGTGCTAGTTTTAGAGCTCTTGTTGGCTTGGTTCTTTACACAATTCAAAGCTGGACAAGCTGCAGTCCAAGGGGCTGCAGATGGCTTTAATTGGCTCGTATCTGTTGCATCAAAAGGGATTGCTTTTGCGTTACCTGATTGGCTAACAGCTAATCATGGTGGCCCTAATTTCGTTACCTCAGCGCTGTTACCCATCTTGCTTGTGGTACCGTTGTTTGATATTTTAACCTATATTGGTGTATTACCTTGGCTGATTAAATGGATTGGTAAGGGATTGGCTTTTATCACTGGACAGCCCAAGTTTGAAGCATTTTTCTCGATTGAAATGATGTTTTTAGGCAATACAGAAGTTTTAGCTGTCTCAAAAGCGCAATTAGATAGTATGCCAGCGCGTCGTAACTTCACGCTAGCGATGATGTCGATGAGTTGTGTGACATCTGCTATCATTGGCTCTTATACGCAAATGGTACCAGGTAAATATGTACTGACAGCTATTCCGTTAAACATTCTTGGGGCAATCATTATTTCAGCTATTCTCAATCCGACAAAAGTTGCACCTGAAGATGACGTGATTGTTAGTGTTGGCGCAAAAGATGGCAAGAAAGAGCCTTTCTTTTCATTTTTGGGGGATTCTATCCTTGGCGCAGGAAAGTTGATTCTAATTATTACTGCTACGGTGATTGCTTTCGTATCACTTGCTGCTTTAATTAACCAACTATTTAGTCTAACAGGTCAGCATTGGTTAACACTAGAAAATATATTCGGTGTTGTCATGTTTCCATTTGCTTGGCTACTCGGTTTTAACCCACATGAAGCATTCCAGATTGCGCAATACATGGGTACTAAGTTAGTTACAAATGAGTTTGTTGTCATGGGAGAAGTATCTAAATCAATTATGGCTGGAAAAGGTCTATTTAGTAACGAACATGCTCGAATCGTATTGACAGTATTCCTCACTAGTTTCGCTAATTTTGGCACGTTAGGCATGATTATTGGTGCTTTCAAGGGTCTCGTCGACAAGGACAAAAACGATTATATTAGCGCGAGAGTACCTTATATGTTACTTTCTGGTATTCTGGTATCACTTGTTTCTGCAGCAGCAGCAGGCTTGTTTGTCTGGTAAACACAATCATCGATATTTGAAACAAAAAAACACCAAGTTGTTATGATACAACTTGGTGTTTTTTTGTTTCTTAATATCTTATTTGTATCAACTTAGAGATAGGCTGCTGTTTTTTCGGCAATAGCGTTAGCAGATTGCTGTAATGCGCGTTGTTCATCAGCAGTTAAAGTGAGTTCAAAATTAGCAACAACGCCTGAACGACCGATAATGGCAGGTGTAGAAATATAGCCCGCAAAACGTGCATCGTAATGTGACACAATAGCCTCGTTATGAGCATCTGATAAGACAAGTTGCGCCAATGAAACGGCAGCATGGGCAATAGCAAAATTAGTATATTTTTTACCAGAAAAGACGGTAAAACCGCCAACACGCGCATCGTTAGCAACAGCATCTAAGTCAAGATGATAATTGGTTACTAACTCATCAGCTTTTTGGCCAAGCACGCGTACAGTTGACCAAGCAGCGAACTGCGAGTCACCATGTTCGCCCAACATGTAACCTTGTATACTACGTGGATCAACATTTAAAGCATCACCGAGTGAGCGTTTTAAGCGCGCAGTATCTAAGTAAGTGCCGGTGCCAAAGACCTGATTGGCAGGTAACCCAGTAACTTGTTGATAGATACCGGTAATGACATCAACAGGATTTGAAATGACAATCAGCACGCCATTGAATCTAGCACGATGTAATGCTTGCCCAACTTGTTGCACTTCGGGCGTATTAGCACGCAACTCGGTAAACCGGTCACCGCCTGGTTCAATGAGGTCAATATGACCTAATGCTGAAATCACTACATCAGCATCAGCTAGGTCAGCTGGGGTGCCTGAAGCAATATGGACGTGGTGAGGTAAGAGACTAGCTGCATCACGAAAATCTAATACTTCAGAGTCGCGCTTAGCAGTGTTTTTATCCACGAGAATTAATTCGTCAGCTAGGCCTTGACTAATAATAAGATGAGCCACAGTAGAACCGACATGACCAATACCGACAATGCCTATTTTTCGCATAAAACTTCTCCATTAATTTTATATGTGTTATTGATTAAATTATACACATATTAATAACGAATGAAAATACAAAAAGCAGAAATATAGGTTTCACGTGAAACACTAGTATTTTTATTATAAAACCAAAGCCGATAATATCATGAATAATATTCATCTATACGTGAAAAAGATTAGTTTTCTTTATGAGTCATAATGAACTAAGATATAAAGTATATGTTATTTAAGGGGAAAGCAATTCATTATGCAACAAGAACATAAGTTAGCGCGTACCTTATCTGGTCGCCATATCAATATGATTGCACTTGGCGGTACAATTGGCACAGGATTATTTTTAGGTGCTGGTGACTCGATTCAAAAAGCAGGACCAGCCATTGTCTTGGTATACATTATTACTGGTCTATTTGTCTTCGCGATGATGCGCGCATTGGGTGAGTTGTTATTATCAGACCATGATCAAACAACATTTATTGGTTTTATTAAGTCATACTTAGGTCCACGCGCAGGATTTGTTATGGGGTGGACATACTGGATTGGTTGGATAATTATTGCCATGGCCGAACTCACAGCAATTGGTAAATACATGCAATTCTGGTTGCCAACAACACCTGCTTGGCTTTGGGAACTCATTTTTCTTGGGTTACTGTATACAATGAATATTATTGCTGTCAAAGCATTCGGCGAAACAGAATTTTGGTTTGCATTAATTAAAATTGTTGCTATTATTGCTATGATTGTAATAGGCATTGTGATGGTAGTATTTCATGTACGTACTAGCGCCGGCGTCACGCAATTATCTACCTTGTGGTCTCATGGTTTGATTGCTAATCATGGTCATAATCTGTTAGCCGCCTTTCAAATGGCGTTCTTCGCTTTCCTAGGTGTTGAGTTTGTTGGTATTGCAGCTTCTGAAACCCAGAATCCGATTCAGACAATTCCAAGATCGATTAATGCTATTATTATGCGCATTTTAATTTTTTATGTTGGTGCATTGTTAGCCATTATGGTGATTCAACCATGGACAAATTATAGTGCCAATCAGTCACCATTTGTGCAGGTTTTTTCCAAGATAGGTATTCCAGCAGCTGCCGGTATCATTAATTTTGTGATTTTGACAGCAGCAGCTTCATCTCTAAATAGTGCTTTGTTCACGACGGGGCGTATGATTTTCTCCTTATCACCAAAGACAAGTCGTTTTGCTAAGCTTAATAAACACTATATCCCGATGAATGGGATAACATTATCGGCTGGTTTAGTGGCAACTGCAATTGTTTTAAATTACATTTTTCCAAAAGATGCTTTCAGTCTGGTCACATCAACAGCCTCAGCGACATTTATAGTTATTTATATCGCATTAATGGTGACACATGTTAAATACCGTCAATCTAAAAATTATCAACAGAGCGATAAGCATTTTAAAATGCCATTTGCACCGTATTTAAATTATTTGACTATTCTTTTCATGCTGATGATTTTTGGGATTCTGCTTTTCTCATCCGCAACGATGATTACCACACTTCTGGCAATTAGCTGGTTTATCGTGTTGGCGGTCATTAGTGTTGTTAAATATAAAAAAGTTTAAATCTATTTTTTATTAGTGGCATCAAAAAAACGCCGTAAAAGGCGTTTTTTTGATTTTGTTAAGACGTTGTACATTAAGCCATAAAATATTTTAAGATTTGTGTGTCATCTAATGCTGCTTTGTCACTGTCTCTGACATCTAACACAATTTTACCAGCATTAAGTATGATTAGCCGATTGCCATATTTTAAGGCATCAGCTAAGTTATGAGTAATCATCAAGGCAGTTAATTTATTTTTGGTCACTTGTTCATTGGTTGCTAACATCAGCTGTTCTGAAGTTTTCGGGTCTAGTGCAGCGGTATGTTCATCTAAAAGTAACAATTCTGGTTTCACACGTGTAGCCATCAAAAAGCTTAAGGCTTGGCGTTGACCACCAGAAAGGTTACCTGTAGCAGTCTGCAGTCTTGTGTCAAGATTGTTCCCCATGACTTTGGTGATGTTAGCGTATTCGGCTAACTTTTCCTTGGTTAAACCACGACTGTGTAATGTCCGTTTTTTGCCACGTTTTTCAGCCAATAATAAGTTTTCAGCAACTGTCATGCGTGGTGCTGTTCCCATTTTTGGGTCTTGAAAAACCCGCGCAATATAATCAGTACGTGATACTGCGCTGTCATTGGCAATGTTTTTATCGTGATGCTTTAACACGCCAGAGGCAATTTTAAGATTGCCCGCAATCGTGTTGAACAACGTAGACTTACCTGCACCGTTTGTACCCAGCACTGTTATAAAATCGCCGTCAAAGATATCGAAGTTTAAGTTGTCAAGTATTCGCACATTATCACCGACAGTGACAGTAATGTTTTGAAGTGAAAAAACTGGTTTACTCATGTGGGGCAACTCCTTTTTTAATCAATGAATCGAGCTTTAGTGCATGGCGTAGTCGCGGTAACATCATAGCAATTGCTAAGACAATGGCTGAAATTAAGTTCAAATCATTGGTTGAAAAGCCGAGCTGTAAGACCGCCAATAATACCAGACGATATAAAATAGAACCAACAATTACTGCTACCAAGCGCTCATTTAGGGATAATTCACCGAAAACGACTTCACCGATTATAATCGATGCCAGTGCGATGACAATAATACCAATACCCATATTAATGTCGGCATAGCCATTATTTTGGGCAATGACAGCACCACCAAAAGCAATTAAGCCATTGGATAGCATCAACCCCATAATAGTCATACGATCCGTTTTAATCCCAATTGATTGTGCCATCGTTGCGTTGTCTCCAGTAGCAATAAATGCTTGACCAAGATCTGTTTGTAAGAAAAAAATTAAAGCTAACGTAATAATGGTAATGATGATGAAGCCAACAAAAACCGCATCAAAATATTTTGGTAAATGTTGTAAGAAATTGGCGGAGAAGATTGATTTTTGATTCAGGAGTGAGATATTAGCTGAACCCATGATTCTCAAATTAATTGATAATGCTGCTGTCATGACTAAAATACCTGCTAGCAGGATGGGAATACGTCCCTTTGTGTAAAGTAGTCCCGTAATTAAGCCAGCGCCAGCGCCGACCAGAAAAGCTGCTATTGTTGCGAGGTAAGGATTAATGCCATGTGCAATCATTGCTACAGTTGTGGCAGCTCCCAACGGAAATGAACCCTCAACGGTCATATCTGGGAAATCTAAAATTCTAAAAGTCAGGAACAAGGCTACGCCTAAAACAGCCCATAGTAACCCTTGTCCAATGCTTGATACAATCATACTCATTTGATTACTTCTCCTTTGGATTCTGCTGCTTTGACCATACTTTCAGGTAATTGAATGCCTAAGCGTTGTGCTTGCTTTAAGTTGACGACCATATCACCCTGTGTGATTGTCTTAACTGGATAAGTGGCCGTTTCTTTGCCTTTTAGGACTTTAGCTGCCATGATACCAGCTTGGTAACCGATATTATATTGACTAACCGACATTGTTGCAACACCGCCATCTTTGACCATAGTATCTACAGCGGGAATGACTGGAATTTTATTTTTATTCGTAATGTTAATTAATGTTTTCATAGCACTTGCAACACCATTATCTTGTGGTGCGTAGATAACATCAACTTGACTTGCCACTGTTTCTGCAACTTGTTGCATGTCATTAGTTGTTGAAATGGTATAGAGTTTGGCATCGTAGCCAGCCGCCTCAGCTAGCTTAGCCATATTCTTAGCGTTATACTCGCCGCCATGGTCAGAAGTTGTGTAAATGATACCAAGCTTTTTTGCATGAGGAACAACTTGCTTAATTACGGCAAGGTGCTGTTCAAGTGGCGAATCGCCTGAAGTACCGGTAATGTTGCCACCAGGTTTTTGTGCTGATTTGACTAATCCAGAACCAGCAGGGTCAGTTATTCCAGCTAAGATAACAGGATTATTGCCATTAGCTGTTTTTGCTAAGGAGAGTGCGGCCGGGGTAGCGATACCAATGGTTAAGTCGGCATTTTCATTCGTAAATTGTTGTGACATTGTTTTGAGGTTTGCT
Organism: Leuconostoc citreum; assembly: GCF_007954785.1. Classification (NCBI taxonomy): domain Bacteria; kingdom Bacillati; phylum Bacillota; class Bacilli; order Lactobacillales; family Lactobacillaceae; genus Leuconostoc; species Leuconostoc citreum. Next base: position 1,774,679 of record NZ_CP042410.1, read on the forward strand.
TGATTCGCTTGCGCATTTTGATAATCAATTTTGATCTTGTTTTTGGTATAACCTTGTGATTTTAAGCCTGCAATAATACCACGATGGATTTCATCTAATGCTGGATGTGTAACAAGTTGTAAAATACCAACTGTGGGGACATAGTTTTTCTTTTTTGTCACAGCAGTTGGGTTATTAGTCATCACAAAGGCGACGGCCAGAAAAGCGACAATGATGGCAATAACAGACATCAAACGTTTATTCATAATAAATCTCCAAATTCTTTGTCAAATAAAATAGACCTTAGGCGGCCATACAAGGCTTTCCCAAGGTCAAAAGAAAAGTCTGTACGGCATATTTCCATACAGACTCAGTGCGTTACAAAATACGTCGGTATGGATAAAACAAATGTTTTAAACATCAGCTTTATCCGTTACCGTAAAGCTGACTTACCGACGCCACCAGGCGTTGTTCAATTGTGCAAACGCATTTTTCATTATTGTTCTCCGAGTTGTTATGCAATAAGAATACTAAGAATTTGATGAGTTGTCAATAGGACAATTCAAATTACTTACTACATATAGGGGTCTCTTTAACAACAATGATTGTTGCCATAAGATTTTTTGTGCAACAAAACGTTACTAGAAATCTTAAAAATGCACTGGTCATTGGTAGATTAAGCGCAGCATTTTTGCTATGATAATCTAGACGGTTTAGTTGTAAGGGGGATGACATGAACCATATTTTCGATGTTGTTAGGCGTGGTGAGCGATTGCACTGGTTGCTCATTGTTGTTTTTTCTACGTTATTTATCTTATTGGTATTAGGTGATGCGGGCGTCATTGTCAAAGTATCTGTGGTTGATTATTACTTCAATACAATAATGGTTTTATTTTTTGTGATAATAGGTTGGTTATCATCACGAAAGAAATAAGGTACTTAAAAAGTAACTACGTTAATGTAGTTACTTTTTTTGACGGTTAATTTATTAGTTTAACTTATAATTTAAAAATTATCAGGTATAGGGTCTCTTAGATTCAGTGACACCAATGTTTCAAGAACTTGTGAAGAAATTAATAAACTTTGACTTAATTCAATGACCAGGGTTTAATAAAGTTACAGATAACAATGTGAAAAGATAAACTAATTAAAATTTTGAGGATAGATAAATGAACTTTGTTGCTATTGTAGGAACCAACGCACGCAAATCATATAATCGTAAGTTATTGTGGTTCATGAAAAAGCATTTTAGCACACAGGCTAATATTGAGATTGTCGAAATTGCTGACTTACCTCTGTTTAGCGAAGATGATGACGTGCCGCTACGTATTGTCGAAATTGCGCATCTTATTGCATCGTCTGACGGGGTCATTATATCGACGCCTGAATATGATCATTCAATTACAGCTGCATTAAAGTCATTTATTGAATGGATGAGCTACGGTGAAACACATCCGTTTACAAATAAGCCGGTTATGCTGGTCGGTGCGTCACTAGGACGGCAAGGGACGAATAACGCACAAGAACACTTACGTCAGATTATGGATGCACCAGGTATTGACGCTTTAGTGTTACCAGGAAATCAGTTTTTAGTTGGGCCTGCTGCTGAAAATATTGATACAGCACGTGACGAACTAACCGATGCGACAACAGTGCGTTTTTTGGATAGCATCTTCCAAAATTTCGTGACGTTTGCGAAACTGTTGCGGCCAATGTGTGGTGATGGCAGTGATAGTGAGAATTGCCAAACGCGTCCAAAATCGGATAGTGTCTGTTCAGTGAATTTGGGTTACCAATCATTTGAACATGTGTTAAACGATTCGCCATATGATAATGATACTGTCCCAAGCAAAATTATTTCACCAGATCAGAATACTCAAGTTATTGAGCAAGGTGATGGTTGGTGGATTGAACAGAGTGATTTGTTACATGAAAATATTGTTGATAATGTTGATAATGTCGTGACCAATGAAGTAGTGGCACCGGTTGTGACAGCCGACGCAACGACAGGAGCATCAATGTTTTGATTAAAATTGAAAAATCTTGGCGTGCCATGGGAACAACAAATCGATTGACGCTATTTGGCACAGCCGACGAACGGGCTATTGATGACGCAATTCATTTTGTCAATGATTATGAAAAAATATTAACGGTAAATCGTCCACAATCAACGATTATGGCAATTAATCAAGCGGCTGGGCAGAAACCTGTAACGGTATCGGCAACAGTGTATCAATTGATTAAACGTGCTGTCTATGAAAGTAATCAGCATTTTGGCTTCAATGTTGCGATTGGCCCGCTGGTTAAATTATGGCATATTGGCTTTTCAGATGCACAGGTACCGTCGCACACCGCTATTGAGCATGCACGCCGGCAAATCAGGAGTGACGGTATTGTGTTAGATGATGATAAGCTCAGTGTATATTTACCACAAAAAGGTATGTCTTTAGACTTAGGTGCAATTGCTAAAGGTTATATTGCTGATAGACTACAAGATTATTGGCGCGCTCAAGGGCATATTGCTGGAATCATTAATTTTGGTGGTAATGTCGTCCTAATGAACGACGCACCAAACCATGTTTCTGGTCGTTGGAGGATTGGCATACGCAACCCATTAGTACAACATGGCAACACAATTGCACTCATTGAAACCAAAGCCATGTCAGTTGTAACCAGTGGCGTTGCTGAGCGTCATCTAGTGTCTAATGGACATGTATACCATCATATTATTGACCCTGAAACGGGCTATCCTCACGATAATGACTTAGCTAGTGTGACAGTATTATCACCGAAATCAATTGATGGCGAAATTGAGACAACACGATTGTTTTTTAATGATGGGCCACCCGATAATAGTGATTATCCTTTTGGTGCCATCTTTATATATCGCGATCAGTCAATTAAGTTAATTAATATACAATCATCTGATTTTCACATCATTAATCAATCATTTTACATTAGGGAGACAATGACTTATGGTAGGTCAAATAGCATCAAATAAGCACAACAAGACAGTTGATACACAGGCAATAATTAATTTACCGACGGGGAGTCTGTCATTAAATGCACTCTATCAAGTATTGAATATATTACCTTTTGAAGTGACTTTTGCCGATGAAAATGATTTTATTGCCTACTATTCTGATAATCCTCAGCGCGTTAATAGCAGGACAGTCGATTTATTAGGGCAGCCATTTTTATCATTATTTAACCAAGATGAACAGGAAGCAATCTCACAAATACTACGCGATTTGCACCAAGGTGCTGCTGACCACTATGAACAATGGTTTCCACAAAATAAACAAACGATTTATAATAATTTCTATGCTGTGCGCGATGAGGATGGGACATTTTTAGGGACACTGCAATTAACTGGGGACATCACGCGCATACAAGGATTACGCGGTATTAGAACTGTTTTTAATGCTGGTAAATCTGATCGATAGCAGTTAGGGGGGCATGTAAGCGGTGATGAAAATGTGTTATACTTTGTGAACAAGATAATTTGTGGAGGTACAACACTTTGTTGCTCAATGATTTAGATTACTTTGTAACGTTAGCCGAAGAGGGCACGTTTACAGGGGCATCTCATAAAAAATTTGTATCACAACCATCAATCACCAATGCATTACACCGTTTGGAAAAAGAGCTAGGGGAGACGCTCATTATTCGACAACGTGGCACGCGTTCAGTCAGTTTAACGCCAGCTGGAGAAATATTAATTAAGCATAGCAAACAGATTTTGCGAGAAACAGAAATCATTAAAAGTGATATTACCAACCAACGCAAAATTTGGCTTGGTGTACCGCCGATTATTGGTGCAACTATCTTTCCACAAATCATGCGAGACTTAAGTGATAGAGAAATTGATAGTTTTCATATGGTGGAGAGTGGGTCAAGCAATATGTATGATTTGCTTGATAACGACAAGGTAGATATGGGTTTTGTGGGGAGCCTAACCCCTGAACATAGTCAGCGTTATTATAGTCATTACATCACCAAGAGCCCGTATGTTGTTGTATTACCAAAAGGACACCCATTAGCTAATCAACCGTTTTTAACATTTGAGGATTTACGAGGGGAACGGTTCATTTCTGTTGGGGAAGAATTTACGCAACACCAGGTACTAGTCAATCAACTCATGGCCAGTAATATGACAACAGAATTGCGTAATACGTATATAACCAATGAGCTTATGACTGAACAAGGTCTCATTGCCGCAGGCAATGGTGTTGGTATTATGGTGCAATTAGCTGTTATCGGACGGAACGATGTTGCAATATTGCCATTGAAAGATCCGATTAATTTTTATATTTATTTAATTCAAAAACGTGATCATCAATTGTCAGATTTTGAAGATCAAATTAAGCAGAAAATGGTTGAAGTTATCCAAAAAATAGACTTCTAAGATAATCAAGGAGAATAGATTAATTATGTCACAAGAATATCGTATTGAAACAGATGCTATTGGTGAAGTGAAGGTGCCACTTGATGCTGCATGGATGGCACAAACACAACGCTCTTTACAAAATTTTCCAACTGGTGCACGCATGCCGTTGGCTATTATTCGTGCGCTATTGAACATTAAGCGTGCAGCGGCACTAGCTAACCAAGCTAACGGTTCATTGGATTCAGAACGCGCTAATGCCATTGTCACCACAATTGATAGTTTGTTGACACTAGGGGATGTGGACTTGCGTAAAGACTTTCCTTTGTCAGTTTACCAAACAGGCTCTGGGACACAGACAAATATGAACACCAACGAAGTTGTGGCGCATTTGGCTAGCCAACAAGGGGTTGCTGTGCTACCAAATGATCATGTCAATATGGGACAATCATCAAATGATATTTTTCCAACCGCAATGCATATTGTTGCTGTTGCTGCTGTTAATCAGGTTGAAATAGCTATTACGCATTTAATTGATGAATTACGTGTCAAGCAAGTAGCATTTTGGGATGTGATTAAGGTAGGTCGGACACACTTACAAGATGCAACGCCTTTAACTTTTGGACAAGAGTTATCAGGATACATTGCCGCACTGAAGCATAATTTAGACAATATAGCTGCTATAAGACCACAATTGTATGAATTAGCCATGGGCGGCACAGCTGTTGGTACAGGTCTTAATGCCGATACAGCCTTGGGCGCTAAAATTGCTGAAATCATTTCGGATGCTTATGGTTTCCCATTTACAGGGGACAGTAACAAATTTTATGGTTTAGCCAACCATACGGCACTGAATACAATGCATGGGGCCTTGAAGTCTTTAGCAGCGGACTTGATGAAAATAGGTAATGACATACGTTTCTTGGCTTCTGGGCCACGTGGTGGGTACGGTGAATTAAAGATTCCAGCAAATGAACCAGGGTCTTCAATTATGCCAGGTAAAGTGAATCCAACGCAAGTTGAAGCACTGACCATGGCTGCAGTACGTGTCTTTGGAAATGATACGACAATTACAATGGCGTCAAGTCAAGGTAATTTTGAGTTGAATGTCTTTAAGCCGGTTATGGTTGACGCTTTCTTAGAGTCAACTGACTTGCTGGCGGGGACAATGACTGGTTTTGCTGACCGTTTGGTGCGAGGCTTAGAAGTTAATCCAGATCGTATGCGTGAATTGCTTGATAATTCTTTGATGACAGTAACAGCCTTGTCACCTCATATTGGCTATCATGCAGCTGCCGAAATTGCGCAATCTGCTGACAAAAATGGCACAACGTTAAAAGTGGCGGCGTTAGCATCGGGTGAAATAACTGAAGCGCAATATGATGAGTGGATGGACTTTATGGCGATGACGAACCTTGAACGTTCGCATAAGGAGTGAGATGTAATGGCTAAGTTTATTTTTCCAAAGACAAATATTTCTGATTTAAAAGATACATATGATTTTGTTGTGATTGGTTCTGGCGCTGCTGGTATGACAGCGGCTCTGCAAGCACAAGAATTGGGATTAGATGTTGCAATTGTTGAAAAACTATCAGTTTTGGGCGGCAATTCAAATCGTGCCTCATCAGGCATGAATGCAGTGGAAACATTTGTTCAATTAAATCATGGCATTGTTGATTCTCAAGCGTCTTTTTATGATGATACGTTAAAAGGTGGTGGCGGTACAAATGATAAGAGCTTATTATCTTATTTTGCGACGCACACGGAGTCTGCAATCGATTGGTTATACAACCACAATATTAACTTAACAGACATTACGGCCACAGGGGGGATGTCACAAAAGCGTGCACATCGGCCAAATGATAAATCGGCTGTCGGCAGTTATCTTGTTAAGGGATTACAAAAGCAATTGGCTTATAAACAGATTCCGTTGTTTGATGAAACAGAAGTGATTGCACTTCAGAAATCAGCCGATCGAATTACTGGGTTGACAGTGCGAAATGCTGAAATAGGTGAAAAAACAATTCAAGCCAAGGCGGTGCTTATCGCGGCAGGGGGCTTTGCTCAGAATCGTGACATGCTAGCTGAGTATGCACCTGAATTGTTATATTTAAAAACAACAAATCATCCTGGTGCCACAGGTGATGGTATGAAACTGGCGACGGCTGTCGGTGGTGCCTTAGTTGATATGAAGAAAATTCAGATCCATCCAACAGCGCAACAAGATACTGATCATGTATATTTAATTGGTGAAGGTGTACGAGGCGAAGGCGCTATTCTAGTTAACCGTGCGGGTCAACGTTTTGTCAATGAAATGACAACACGAGATAAAGTAACAGCTGCTATCAATGATTTACAGGAAGATGGGGCAACATTAATTCTAGACCAAGGTATTCGAGAAGCCTTTACAGCGATTGATTTTTATCTAGCCGTTGGTTTGGTTATGTCTGGCGACACATTGGCAGAATTGGCTGATAAAGCAGACTTAGACGCTGATAATTTAGCAAAAACCATTGCACAGTGGAATGCTGCCCAAGAAGAGGGAAAAGATACAGAATTTGGCCGTCAAACAGCCATGGAACGTGGTATCGTCAAAGCACCTTATTATGCTATTCATATTAAGCCAGCAATTCATTACACAATGGGTGGCGTTAAGATTAATCATTTAGCCGAGGTGCTACGTGAAGATGGGGCAGCCATTAAGGGGTTATATGCTGCAGGCGAAGTAACTGGTGGGTTGCATGGTGACAATCGCATTGGTGGGAACTCAATTGCTGAAACAGTTGTCTTTGGTCGTCAAGCTGGGAAACAAGCTGCCAAATTAGTTTTAGGCTTGTAGATTAGAGACGAAATAGGAAATATTGAAATGAATGCTTTAGAAAAAGTTGATTATCGCAAATTTATTGCGCCGATTGTTGTTGGTTTGATTATTTGGTTTGCTGGTCCCTTGCGCCCAGATGCACTTAGTCTATCAGCATGGCACATGTTTGCAATTTTTGTGGCTACGATTATTGGCTTGGTTACCAAACCCTTGCCTCTGGGAGCCATAGCATTAATTGGTTTTGTTGTAACTGTTTTGACTGGCATTATGCCAATGGAAAAAGCGGTAGCTGGTTTTGGAAACAGTGCCATTTGGCTGATTGTGATGGCATTTTTTATTTCTCGTGGCTTTATTAAAACAGGTTTGGGTCGACGTATTGCATTAATTTTTGTGCGAGCGTTTGGTAAACAAACGCTGGGCTTAGCCTATGCTTTGTCTGCAGTTGACTTAATTGTTGCCCCCGGCACACCATCTAATACGGCTCGTGCTGGTGGCGTAATGTTTCCTATTATTAAATCATTGGCGCAGACTTTCAATTCAGACCCGGTAGATGGGAGTGAACGGCGCATTGGCGCTTTCTTAATTTTTACAGAATTTCACGCTAATATGATTACTGCAGCTATGTTTTTGACCGCAATGGCTGGAAACCCTATTGCACAAGCTTTTGCTGGAAAGCAAGGTATCCATATTACCTGGATGGGTTGGTTTTTAGCTGCGCTTGTACCTGGATTGATATCACTCATTGTTGTCCCATTTGTTATTTACAAAGTGTACCCACCTGAACAAAAGGCAACACCTGATGCCAAAAATTGGGCAACTGGTGAGTTAGCTATGATGGGTAAAGTATCCAAAGCAGAAACAATGATGATTATTGGTTTTGTATCGGCACTGGTACTCTGGATTACAGGTGCAATAACAGGTATTGATGCGACCACAACTGGATTTCTCGTTATAGGTTTTCTTTTAGTTGCTGGTGTCTTATCATGGCAGGATATTCTAAAGGAGTCAGGTGCTTGGAATACGTTATTCTGGTTCTCGGTGCTAGTGATGATGGCGAGTGCTTTGAATACACTTGGATTTATCCCATGGTTATCCCAAACGATTGGCAATAGTTTGCATGGTATGAATTGGTTTGTTGTTCTAGTCATTTTAGTGTTAGCTTATTTTTACAGTCATTATTTCTTTGCTTCATCAACTGCGCATGTGTCAGCTATGTATGCAGCATTTTTGGCGGTTGCATTGGCGGCACATGTACCACCGATGCTAGCAGCATTAATGCTAGGATTCTTTGGTAACTTAATGGCGGCCACGACGCACTATTCTTCAGGTCCCGCGCCCATATTATTTGGTTCAGGGTATGTAAAACAAAGCGACTGGTGGCGACTGAATTTTATTTTAGGTCTAATCTACATTGTGATTTGGGTTGGTGTAGGCAGTCTTTGGATGAAATTATTGGGAATGTGGTGATTTTAAAAAGCAGCTTAATTTTTCATAAGCTGCTTTTTATATTATGGTAATCGCTGTGTTTTGATAAACACCCTACTAATAGAAAAAATGAGGGTTACATTGAACCAAATACCATAAAATTGGGTCAAAATACTGTGTTGTGAAAATAGTCCAAAAATTGCCAGTACAACTGATTTAATCATTAGACCTTGAAATTCATACATTGTGACAACAAAACGTATAGGTTTTAACAGAGAAAAGGCAAATAATACAATTAGATACCCTGTTGGTAAGATATAATACGAAAACATAGGCGCTCCTTGACTGAGTTAGTTTGATTATAACAAAGGAGCGTCTTTTTTGCTCATTAAAGACAAAATTGTTAGAATAGTAAGTATGCAAAAACAACGACTTGATTTAATCGAAATGTTTGTTGTAAGTTTGGGTGGTGGCATTGGCGGTAGTTTGCGTTATTTATTGAGCTTTTTACCAATTGCGGGACAATGGCCATTGATGACAATTTTAATTAATTGGTTAGGCACATTACTGTTAGCAATCCTTGGGTCGTATCTTTCACATCGAAGTAGTCGATTAAAGAGATGGCAAGCATTCCTTGGGACTGGCATATTAGGTGGTTTTACAACGTTTAGTACGATGTTACTCCAGACAGCACAATTGACGCAGAGTAATATAGTCATGGCTGGTTTATACCTTGTTATGACAGTAGTTGGTGGGGTGCTCATGATTATTCTGGGACAGTATATTGGACACGTACTGTGTGGTGAGCGATTATGATAATTTTAATTGCCATATTTGTTGGCTCTAGTATAGGCACATTGTTACGTTACCTTGTGATCACTTTTTGGCCATGGCGAGCAACCTACATCACAGCAGTATTTACCGTCAATATGTTAGGGACATTCTTCATGGGCATATTATACAGCACAAACCAGATACACTTATGGCATAATGTATTATCAGTTGGCGTACTTGGCGGTTTAACCACTTTTAGTACGATGATGACGCAAAGTGCACAACATTCCCGCTCACAACAAATGGTTTATTTATCACTACAAATTGTTGCTGGTCTATTGAGCTTTTGTGTTGGTGTTGTGATTGGTTTAATTTTATAGTTAGCCGGGCCATCTTTAATGATAGCCCGTATACATTGGGAGAAAATAATGTCTAAAATAGCAATTATTAGTGATTCTGCATCTACAATACCTGCGACGTTACGCAATCGCTATCATATTTTTCAAGTTAACGATCCCATTATCTTTGGCGATGAAGTCTATAAAGAGACGATTGATATTCAGGGACTGGGTCAATTGGTTAAAATGATGAAAGAAAAGAATATGGTGGCTTCAACTTCGCAACCGGCGCCAGGTGATTGGGAGGAAGCCTTGAATGCTGCGAAAGCTTCAGGATATGACGCAGCATTGATTATTCCGATTTCTTCTGGGCTTTCGGGTGCTTATCAGACAGCACAAGCAGTAGCCTCAAGTTATGATGGGATGACTGAAGTGTGTGCTTGGGATTCTAAATTTGCAGTTATGGGTTCTGGTATGCAAGCTGTGATGGCAGCTGTGATGGCAGAAAATGGGCGGTCGATGGCTGATATTTTAACATCATTGGAGACACTACGTGAAACGTTTGATGTACGGTTTGTTGTGAATGATATTTCTCATCTTCAACGTACGGGGAGACTATCTCGTGGCGCAGCACTTGTCGGCGGTCTGCTGAACATTAAGCCAATTTTATCGATGGACATCCAAGGGGAAGGTAAGATTGGTGCGGTTGGGAAAGCTCGGAAGATGAGTGGGGCCTTGAAAGAAATTAAAATAGCACTCAATCAATATCTGACACAAGTCGATTTCCCTGTACGTGCTATAGTTGTTGATGGTAACGATCCAAAGCTTGGCGATAAATGGCTAAAGGATTTGCAAGCTGAGTATCCAACCGTTAAGTTTGAGCGTGGTGAGTTGGGCGCTTATATTGGCGTACACACTGGTGATGGTGCGATGGGTGTATTATGGGCACGTGATTGGGAAACACTAGTATAAGTAGCGTTAAAAACAGTGAGCCAAAAGAATGGGCCACTGTTTTTATATGCGCTGATTTACTAACCGATAGATAGTAAATCAATGGTATAATGAAGATACTAAATTGATTTATGGGGACAACTAAATGCAACGATCTAAACGTTATCATATTGTCTATGAAGTATTGAACGCGGTCACACATGGTTTGGGCTTCTTATTAGCTGTTTTAGCAGGAATTTTATTAATTTTTCATATTTTGCGTCGCCCTGTCACGGCTTTTGAAATCACGGCCATTGCTATTTACGTTGGAACCGTTGGTTTCTTCTTATTGGCTTCAACGTTATTTCATTCGCTCGTTTTTACACGTGCTGCAAAAGTATTTCAATTCTTTGATCATGCAGGTATTTATCTCGTTATCTTAGGCAGCTATACACCATATACATGGCTGTTGATTAAGGGCTGGGTTGGCTGGTCAATATGGGGTGCCATCCTTGCTATGACAATTGCCGGTTTTGTTTATGACTTATTTTTTGTTGGTCGTTGGCCGTGGGTGTCAGTGACTATTTATCTGGTTATGGGTTGGCTGATTGTTCTGGCGATGCCTGTTTTGTGGGGCGTGTTATCACATACAGCATTTTGGTTGTTATTAGCTGGTGGCCTGACTTATTCAGCCGGAACAATCTTCTATTTGATACCACAGATACCGATGGGTCACGTTTACTGGCATGTATTTGTCTTAGGTGGTGCAGCGTTGATGTTTATTAGTATTTATATTAGTCTCTAATAATATTATATTAGTTGGCACAATAAAAACGCTTACTTTGTAAAGTAAGCGTTTTTTAGATACAAAAAGACCAGTCATCAAGTAGACGACTGGTCTGTCTTTTAAGGATGGACAGTCAGGGGCTCGAACCCTGGACCCACGGATTAAGAGTCCGTTGCTCTACCAACTGAGCTAACTGTCCATATTACTGAATTGCCTTAAGCAACATATAATATAATAACATGCGCCTTTTTTAAAAGCAAGACTTTAAAAAAATATTCTATGAAACAGGTGTTCGATAGCGAAATAACAGGATATAGGATAGAATAAAAGAAGTTAAATTGGAAGGAAACGTGTCATCATAACACGTCATCAGGCATATGTTCGATTTTATAAAATCAATTATTATTGGTATTGTTGAAGGCTTGACAGAGTTTCTGCCAGTATCTTCTACAGGTCACATCATTTTAGCTGAGGCTTTAATGAAAATTCCGGGTGGGATGGTATGGACTAAAAGTTTCACCGCAGTGTTTGATTATGCCATTCAACTCGGCGCAATATTTGCCGTTATTCAACTATATTTCCATAAATTAAATCCTTTTTCGCCACGTAAAACATCTCGCGAGCAGTTTCAAACATGGCGTTTATGGATTAAAGTCATTGTTGGTGTTTTACCGGCTATGGTATTTGGTTTGTTGTTAAATAACTTTATGGATGCGCATTTATTAAATCCATGGGTTGTGTCTGCAACATTGATTATCTACGGTATTGCCTTTATTGTTATTGAAAATCGCCAAAAAAATATTGCGCCAGTGGTAACAGAAGTGAATCGTATCACATTTAAAATGGCCCTCTTCATTGGACTATTCCAAGTATTGTCTTTGGTACCTGGTACTTCACGCTCTGGGGCAACCATTTTAGGCGCCGTTATTTTAGGGGCATCACGATTTGTTGCCGCTGAATTTTCATTTTTCCTATCAATTCCTGTGATGTTTGGAGTGACTATCCTTAAGGTTGGCAGTTTCCTACTTAAGGGTGGCTCATTTACTGGTGCGCAACTCTTTGTCATGTTGATAGGGTTTGTTGTGTCATGGGTTGTTGCGTTGTTTGCTATTAAAGTGATGATGCGTTATATCCAAAACAATGACTTTAAGATTTTCGGTTGGTACCGTATTGTTGTTGGTATTCTCTTCTTGATTTTGGGCATTGCTGGCTTGGTCAAAATGTAAATCTTGTGATTGTTTTGAAAAAAATGATGATATAAAAAGCAGCGGAACAATTAGTTCCGCTGCTTTTTATGTTGTGGCAATATTGTCAGGAGTTACTGTGGTAAATGTAAAGTCTTCTGGCAAGCGTAAGCCGATATCTTTAACGATGACGTTACCAGAAAGATAACCACCAACATTTTGTGTTAAGCCAACTTTATTGTACCCAAAAGTAACGGTTGTGTGTGCTTTTAACGCCGCACCACGCACTTCACCTGTCGTGGCATCAATACCAGTTGGGATGTCAACGGCAATAACTGTTTTTTCAATGTGGTTAGCGGCTTTAATCATTTTTTGTAAGCCTTCAGGGAGTGTGTTGTTGAGGCCGACGCCAAAAATAGCATCAACAATTAAAGTTGCTTCGTTAAAATCACTTTTTTCAGCTCTTATCAGTCCGTAGTTCTCGATAATTTGTAGTTGCTGTTGGACACTGGCCTTGGCACGCGAAACGTTACCAACAAATTGTAATGATACATTGAATCCTTGGGTGTAAAGTAGGCGAGCAATGGCAATGCCATCGGCACCATTATTACCTAAACCTGCCAAAACTAGTATATGATCTAAATTAAAATGGCCAGCACCAATCACATCAATCACTGACATTGCAGCCCGCTCGATGAGCACGTTTTGTGGCATGCCAATGGTTTCAATAGTGTAGCTATCAATTTGTTGCATCTCAGCAGCAGTTACAAGTTGCATAATATCACTTTTCTTTCCAAATCTTAGTCTTATTATACAGGATTATCTTGTCAAACGTGAGCCAATTATTTGTTTTTAACACGTTCGTACTAATCTTTGATAAAATAGAAAGAAATCTTTTGGAGTCAAATCATGAATCATTTGGATTATAGTCAACAAAGTACATGGCATGAAGCTGGTGAAACACCATTACAGTCACCAATCAATATTGAGAGTAAGCAACTGGTTGATGAAGGTACTGATCATTTGAACATGGTGTTTACAGGCAAAACACAATATGAAGACCGTGTTGTGGGTGAACAATTTTTGGTGTCAGGGACGTTGCAAGTAGACGGACAAACATGGCAATTGGAACGTATACATTTTCATGAAGGCGCAGAGCATCTGATTGATGGTTATCGACATGACGCTGAAACACATTTTGTCTACTTAAATGGCGACAAAGTCTTAGTTGTGGCAGCTTTTGCCGATGTTTCAAAAACAGCAACAACACACACGATTATCCAAGATATTTACCATACGTCAATTGCGGCAACGCGCTTAATCGAATTATTGCCTCAAGATCATTCCTATTATCGTTACACTGGTTCTCTCACGACACCGCCATTGGGACAAGATGTCACTTGGTTAGTATTGAAGCAGCCAATTGTCATTAGTTCAGCTGAATTAGCATTATTACATGAAAAATATCCGAATAACTATCGTGACGTACAACATATTGCTGCGCGCGACGTTAAAGTCGTTGCTGATCGTTAAAATTTAAAAAGTAACAGCATGCTGTTAGGCTAATCGGTAACGGTTGGCTTTTTCTGTTGTGAAACACTGGTATATCAGGTAAACTAGATTTTATGGAAAACTTTCAAGAACAATTACAAAACCGTCGGACATTTGCTATCATTTCTCACCCAGATGCAGGTAAAACGACATTAACTGAACAACTATTATTACACGGCGGTGTGATTCGTGAGGCTGGAACAGTCAAGGGTCGCGGATCTCATAAGTTGGCTTCCTCAGATTGGATGGCAATCGAACAACAGCGTGGTATTTCGGTGACCTCTTCGGTCCTACAATTCGATTATGATGGGAAACGCATTAATATTTTAGATACACCTGGACACGAGGATTTTTCCGAAGATACTTATCGTACGTTGATGGCAGTTGATTCTGTCGTCATGGTTGTCGATGCGGCAAAGGGTATCGAACCACAAACAAAAAAGTTGTTTGAAATTGTTGCTCAGCGTGGTATTCCTGTCTTTACTTTTTTTAACAAAATTGACCGTGATGCACGTCCAGCTTTAGATTTAGTGGACGAGTTAGAGTCTATTTTGGGGATACAAGCTTATCCTATGAACTGGCCGGTGGGATCAGGTCAAATTTTACAAGGTATTTATGACCTGCAAAATGATCAAATGGTGCCATTTAAAAATGCCACGGCTCATCCAGAAGTTGTTACTGAAACAATGGATGAAATTGAGTTATTGCGTGATGCTGGGAATGCTTTTGACCAAGAAGCAATCAGTCGTGGTAAGTTGACACCTGTATTCTTTGGGTCCGCATTAGTTAATTTTGGTGTAACCGAATTTTTGCGTGAGTATTTAACTTATGCACCAGCACCATCGGCGATGGGCACAGTTGATGGTCAGCAAGTAACACCAGATAAGCCACAATTTACAGGATTTGTGTTCAAAATTCAGGCAAATATGGATCCGCGTCATCGTGACCGTATTGCTTTTGTTCGTATTGTCTCAGGCGAGTTTAGTCGTGGTATGGACGTCACTTTACAGCGTAACGGTAAGAAGCTGAAATTATCCAATGTAACGCAGTTCATGGCTGAAGAACGTGAAAATGTTCAGACAGCGGTGCCTGGCGACATTATTGGTGTTTATGATACAGGTAATTTCCAGATTGGCGACACCATCTATGCCGGTAAACAAGCTGTACAGTTCCCAGACCTACCAACATTTACACCAGAGCTATTCAACCGTGTCATTGCTAAAGATGTGATGAAACAAAAATCATATCATAAAGGCATTGAACAATTAGTCCAAGAAGGCACGATTCAGCTTTATAAGTCTTGGCAAGGCAGTGATTACATTATTGGTGCCGTTGGTCAACTGCAGTTTGAAGTTTTCCAATTCCGTATGGAAAATGAATACAATGTTGAAATTCAATTTGAGTCAATTGGGTCAAAAGTTGCTCGTTGGATAGCACCAGAACAACTAGATGAGAAGATGGCTTCAAGCCGTAACTTGTTGGTTAAAGACCGCTACGATCAGCCAGTATTTCTATTCGAAAATAAGTTTGCAATGAATTGGTTCCACGATAAATATCCAGAAGTTAAATTAGAAGAAAAAATGTAATGCGATATCAAAGCATTGTTTTTTTAATAGTTATTGTAAGCGCTTTCAAATTATGATATAATCAAGGTAACAAAAGCAAAGGAGGCCGTGAATGACGCAAAGTAAATTATTTGAATTCGACATATCATTGGCCGGCATCTTGTGAACAACGATTAGTGATTAATTTGATGCCAGTAAAGCATAACAAAAGCCAATGTTTCGAGCAGTTAATCTGAGTTATAAAAACCTGCCACTGTGATATGATTTAATTAAGAGCAGATGATACGCATCTGGACACTATCAACGCGATTTACAGGTGTGCAGGTTGGCAAGGTACGAGAAATCAGCCAGATATGTCGGAGTCAAGTCTCAAAAGCGTGCGTTTGCTGCGCACCATAATAATTGAATAAACAAAACCTGACATTGTTTAACAACATGTCAGGTTTTTAGTTTATAATGGTATCGTTTAGATTTATTATTGTTAACGGTAAAAGATTGAGGAGGAAGCGAACGCTTGGGTGTTCGCACTAACATTATGGCAGCAAAACCCGATAATCATGCAATTTACGATTTGCATGATAAACCACCATTTCTTACTTGGCTAGGACTTTCATTACAGCATCTGTTTTCAATGTTTGGTGCCACAGTCTTGGTACCATTATTAGTAGGGCTTAATCCAGGGGTCGCATTATTTACATCTGGCATTGGCACACTATTACATTTATTGATTACACGTGGTAAAGTACCAGCTTATATGGGCTCTAGTTTTGCGTTTATTATTCCAATGGCCTCGTTGATGAAGACAGTGGGTTATCCGGCAGTGGCACAGGGAATTATTGCTGTTGGTCTAGTCTATTTGGTTGTTGCATTGATTATAACAGTTACAGGAACAGGCTGGTTGGATACGATATTTCCACCCGAAGTGGTCGGCCCTATTATTATGGTGATTGGCTTAAGTTTAGCCGGTTCTGCGGCTACTTCTGCTACGATGATTAATGGAAAATATGATTGGAAAGTGTTTGTCGTCGCATTATTAACGTTATTAGCCACAGTTGCTTTTAATATGTTCTTGAAGGGTTTTCTTGGTTTACTACCGGTTTTATTAGGCATTGTATTCGGTTATCTCATGGCATTAGTTTTTGGGCTTGTTGATTTGTCTCCCGTTGCTACAGCGCATTGGTTCCAATTGCCAAATTATGAAACATTCATCGGTAAAAATGGTTTTCACTTTTATCCTGCGGCAGTGCTCAGTATGGCACCACTAGCATTGGTGACGTTATCCGAGCATTTAGGTCACTTGATGGTGCTTTCAAAAATTACAGGACATGATTTTTTTGTCAATCCAGGCTTGAAACGCACATTAACCGGTGATGGTACAGCTTCGGTTGTTGCTGGATTAGTTGGTGGCCCAGCAGTCACCTCTTATGGTGAAAATATTGGTGTGATGCAACTTAGTCGTGTGTATTCTGTATGGGTAATTGGTGGGGCAGCATTCTTTGCGGTTATCTTCAGTTTTGTAGGTAAGTTATCTGCTTTAATTTCAACTATTCCTGGGGCGGTTACGGGCGGTGTTGGTTTTATGTTATACGGTGTTATTGCAGCCGCTGGCTTGCAAGTGCTGGTTGATAATAAAGTTGATTATAGTAAAAAACGTAATCTCATGATTGCAGCACCAGTACTCGTCATTGGTATTGGTAACTTCCATTTGCAATTAAGCGCACAAATGGATTTTTCAGGCGTTGCTATTGCAACCTTACTGGGCATTTTATTAAATCTATTATTGCCTAAAGTGGCGGCCAGTGATCGCCATTAAAAAACACGACATTTTGTCGTGTTTTTTGTTTTTTAAATCACAAAACAGAGAGAAATATTTCGTTTTTAAGCTTTAGTGTCTAAAATGTTGTCTTGTATTTTTCGTTGTCAATGACACAGTTTGCGATAATACGTGTCAGAAGTTTTTATCATAAATGGTATATAATGTGCCCAATAGTAAGAGTTTTTAACGTTTTTAAGGGGATTAAATAAATTGTAACTTTTAATAATTACGCAGTAAAAACCATTTTACCAACGTTTAACAAAAGACGTGAATAACTCTTTGTGAAAAAGTGACACAAAACGGTTGTATTTCAATTTCAAAAGCGTATTATAGATTTATATGTTATGACGAATAGCCGTTTACGACCATTTCGCCAAATTTATATGAGAAAGGAGAAGGCGCATGGATGACCCTACGGCACCGTTTGAGTTTCTAGGTCTCACATTTGATTGGGGCACGATACTTTCAACGTTGCTGGCTATGGCAATCGTTGTGATTGTATCGATTGTGCTAACACGTAAACCGTCATTGCGACCAGGTAAGCGACAAAATGTCATTGAATACTTACTTGATTTCACTAATGGTATTGTGGGTGGACAATTGCCAAAGAAGCAGGCACGTCAATTTGGTTTGTATGCATTTACGTTGTTTTTCTTCATCGTAGTATCAAACGAAATGGGCTTGTTGCTTCAATTGCAGGGGACTGATGGTGTGACTTATATCAAGTCACCCACAGCAAACCCGATCGTGACGATGACGTTAGCTATTATGTCTTTGATGGTTGCACACGGTATGGGCGTACAACAACTAGGCTTTAAGGGATACCTTAAAAACATGTTGTTAACACCATATTCTTGGATGTTACCACTTAATATCATTGAACAACTAGCTAATTTCTTGACGTTATCACTGCGTTTGTTCGGTAATATTTTCGCTGGTGAAATGTTACTGACACTCGTGGCTAATAGTTTAGCTTGGCCAGGACACCTGAATGGTTTCTGGACAGTGCTAGCATTGCCGATTGAAATGGTCTGGCAAGGCTTTTCACTATTTATCGGTGGGATTCAGGCTTATGTCTTTGTAATCTTAACTGGTGTGTTTATTGCCCAATTGTCGGGTAATGAATAATGGTGATCAAGCAAATGAGATTTGTGCCACAAGTTGACTAGAAATACTCAATTTATGACACAAGTTGGTTTGTTAATTACGCGGGAGCGTTTCATCTAATCAAAATGGAAATGTGCTGATTAACGTCATGGTCTAATCAGTATTCTATAATAAGGAGTAATCTCATGGATTTGCACAATCTTGGTGTAATCGCAGCGGGTCTTGCAGCCGCTGGAGCCGCTGTTGGTGGTGGTATTGGTAACGGTGTTTTGATTTCACAATTCTTGGCAGGTATGAGTCGTCAACCTGAACTTGAAAGCCGTTTGTTGTCACGTATGTTCTTGGGTGTCGCATTGGTCGAAGTTATGCCAATTTTGTCAATTGTCTTCGCCTTCATGTTGATGGGCAAGTAATCACAAGTATATAGTGGAGGAAAATCATGTTTGGTTTAACAACCTTAGCAGCAAACAAATTACCATTAGGTAATATGCTGTTTATTATCATTTCATTCCTCGTGTTGATGGTTATTTTGAAGAAAGTGGCTTACGGGCCATTGACAAAAGTTCTTGATGAACGTGCTGAAAAAATTTCAACTGACATTGATGGTGCTGAATCAGCACGTCAAGAAGCTGAAAATTTGGCAGCACAACGGCAAAGTGAGTTAGCTGACACACGTCAACAAGCAACTAAGGTTGTTGCTGACGCGAAGGCTAGTGCACAAAAGCAAAGCGATGCATTAGTTGCTGTAGCTGCTGAACGTGCAAACACGATTAATCAGCAAGCACAAACTGATGCTGAAAAGCTCAAGGAAGACGCAATTGCTAATGCAAAAAATGATGTAGCAGCGCTATCTGTAGCGATTGCTTCAAAACTTATGCAGAAGGAATTATCGTTAAATGATCAACAAGCATTAATTGATGCTTACATTTCAGATTTAGAAACTAAATAAGGAGTATTGGGATGGCAACAAATCTTAAAGATATCGCTGACCAATACGCCAAAGCAATTTTTGAATTATCTAGTGAACAAGGCAATGTTGAAGACACACGAAAAGATTTAGATACCTTAAAAGTGGTTTTTGAAAACAATCCGAACTTTGTGACGATTGTGAGTTCAAATGACATCAACAGTGAGGCACGTGATGGTCTGCTAACAACATTGACGACAGGTGCCTCAGAAGCCATTCAAAATTTGGTTAAGCTGCTGGCTTATAATAATCGTTTAAATCTCTTGACACAAATCGTGACATCTTTTGAAGATTATTATAATGATGCACATGGCATTGTTAATGTTGTGGCCACAACGGCCGTTGCACTAGATGAGACACGTTTAGATAAATTAGCAGCAGTTTTTGCTTCTAAAACAGGTGCGAAGCATGTTAATTTAACTAATAATGTGGATGAAAGTATTATTGGTGGTGTGATTTTACAGTCACAATCAACACTAATTGACGGAAGTTTACAAACAAAAATTGCCAAAATGAAGGCACAATTATTAGGTTAGTGAGGAAAAATAATGGCTATTCAAGCTGAAGAAATTTCTGCTTTAATTAAGCAACAGCTCGAAAAGTTCGACACAACGCTAACTGTAGAAGAAGTGGGAACTGTTACCTATATTGGTGATGGTGTGGCACGTGCAACTGGCTTAGCAAATGCTATGGCTGGTGAACTACTTGAATTTGCCAATGGTACATTCGGGATGGCCCAAAACCTCGAGTCAAGCGAAGTTGGAATCATCATTCTTGGTGGTTTTGATGATATTCGTGAGGGTGACACAGTTAAGCGTACCGGCCGTATTATGGAAGTGCCGGTTGGCGAACAATTGATTGGACGCGTAGTAAATGCATTAGGACAGCCAATTGATGGCTTGGGCGAAATCAAGACGGATAAGTTCCGTCCGGTTGAAGTCAAGGCACCAGGTGTCATGCAACGTAAATCAGTTTTCGAGCCATTACAAACAGGTATTAAAGCGATTGATGCGCTTGTTCCGATTGGACGAGGACAGCGTGAATTAATTATCGGTGATCGTAAGACAGGAAAAACGTCTTTGGCCATTGATACAATTTTGAATCAAAAAGATCAAAACATGATTGTTATTTATGTTGCGATTGGTCAAAAAGATTCAACCGTTCGTACACAAGTTGAGACATTACGTCAAATGGGCGCAATGGATTACACAATTGTTGTTAATGCTGGACCTTCAGAGCCAGCACCAATGCTATATTTGGCACCCTATGTTGGGGCAGCAATGGGTGAAGAATTCATGTATAACGGTAAGCATGTTTTGATTGTTTATGATGATTTGTCAAAGCAAGCAACAGCTTATCGTGAATTGTCATTGATTCTTCGTCGACCACCAGGACGTGAAGCATACCCTGGTGATGTGTTCTACTTGCATTCACGTTTGCTAGAACGTGCCGCCAAGTTATCAGATGAATTAGGTGGCGGTTCAATGACGGCTTTGCCTATTATTGAGACACAGGCTGGCGATGTATCTGCTTATATTCCAACAAACGTTATCTCAATCACAGATGGTCAAGTCTTCTTGGACGCTGATCAGTTCTATGCCGGCGTCCGTCCAGCGATTGATGCTGGAACATCGGTTTCACGTGTTGGTGGTGATGCACAGATTAAGGCAATGAAAAAGGTTGCTGGTACATTACGTTTGGATTTGGCATCATTCCGTGAACTAGAAAGTTTCGCGCAATTTGGTTCGGATCTTGATGCTGCGACCCAAGCTAAGTTAGCACGTGGTCGTCGAACAGTTGAAGTGTTAAAGCAACCGCTTCATAAGCCAATGCCAGTACAACATCAAGTTATCGTTCTTTATGCGCTAACACATGGATATATTGATGACATTGCCGTTGAAGATATTCAACGTTTCCAAGATGAGTTGATTGCATACGTTGATGCCAATGCGAATGATTTGTTTAAGGTCATCATTGACACGAAGCAATTACCTGAAGAATCAGCTATGAACGCAGCAATTGAAGCCTTTAAGGCTGGATTTGCTGGTTCAGCGGCTGAATAATAGGAGGACGCTGCAATGGCTTCTTTGCAAGATATTCAGCGTCGTATCTCATCCACTAAAAAGACGCGTCAAATAACGAGTGCCATGCAAATGGTCTCAACGGCTAAACTAAGCCAAATTCAACGCTATGGTAGAGGATATCAAGCATACGCCGCACGCCTTGAGGCGGTGGTGGAGCATCTTGTTGCCGCTCACTTGTTTGACAATGCTGATGCCAAGCATATTCCTCTAATTGCGCAACGGCCCATTCGTAAGACGGGTATTTTGGTTGTTACCTCTGATCGTGGTTTGGTTGGATCGTACAATGCCAATGTTATCAAACAAACGAATGCATTAATGGCCCGTTTGAATTTGGATACAACCAATACGGCTATTTTGGCTGTTGGTGGTAATGGGGCTGATTTTTATAAGAAACGTGGCTTTGAAGTCATTTTGGAACACCGTGGTGTTTCAGATGTACCATCGTTTAACGAAATACGTTCAGTAGTTAAAACAGTAACGAGTTTATATGAATCTGAAGTGTTTGATGCACTTCACGTTGTATACAATCACTTTGTTAACCGTTTGACTAGTGAGTATCGCGACGTTCAATTGTTACCGTTAACAGGTGATACGTTGGTCGCAATGGGTGGTACAGAAGCTCACAAAGCAGAGCTAGATATTCAAAGCGCTTATGAAGTCGAACCAGACACAACAGCTGTATTAAATGTTGTGTTGCCGCAGTTTGCACAGAGTTTAGTGTATGAAGCAGTGCTTGATGCTAAAACGGCTGAACATGCAGCTTCATCGACAGCGATGAAAGCAGCGACAGATAATGCTAAAGATCTTATTGGGCGTTTGGAGTTACAGTTCAACCGTGCACGTCAAGCTGCGATTACGACGGAAATTACAGAAATTACAGGTGGTATGGCTGCCTTGGAGTAAATTCATGGGTGCCATACTATTCGATTAAAATGAACTGCATGCGCAGTGATTAAAAACGCGACAATGCTTGTGAGAGTGTTGTTGGCTGTTCTAAATTTGAAAGGAAAACGACAATGAGTACTGGAAAAGTCGTACAAGTGATTGGTCCGGTCGTCGATGTTGCGTTTGAATCAGGTCAACAAGTACCTGATATTAACAATGCGCTTAAAATCGACAAGGGCGACGGCCAAACATTGACAGTTGAAGTCTCATTAGCACTAGGTGATGGTATTGTCCGCACTATTGCTATGGATTCAACTGATGGCCTTCAACGTGGTATGTCGGTAACTGATACAGGGGATGCTATTAAAGTGCCTGTCGGTGAAGCCACATTAGGACGTGTTTTCAATGTGTTAGGTGAACCAGTGGATAATAACGGTGAAATTGCCGCAGAGACACCACGTCATTCTATCCATCGAGATGCCCCTAGTTATGATGACCTAGCAAATTCAACAGAAATATTAGAAACTGGTATTAAGGTGATTGACTTATTGGCACCTTATGTTCGTGGTGGAAAAATTGGTCTGTTTGGTGGTGCTGGTGTTGGTAAAACAGTTCTGATTCAGGAATTGATTCATAATATTGCGCAAGGTCATAATGGTATTTCTGTTTTCACGGGTGTTGGTGAACGCACGCGTGAAGGTAATGATATGTACCACGAAATGGCAGAATCAGGCGTTTTGAAACAAACTGCCATGGTTTATGGTCAAATGAATGAGCCACCAGGCGCACGTATGCGTGTTGCTTTGACTGGCTTGACAATGGCTGAAAACTTCCGTGATAGTGAAGGTAAGGATGTGTTGTTGTTTATTGATAACATTTTCCGTTTCACACAAGCTGGTTCAGAAGTTTCTGCGTTGTTGGGTCGTATTCCATCTGCCGTTGGTTATCAGCCAACTTTGGCAACTGAAATGGGACAATTACAAGAACGTATTACATCAACCAAAAAGGGTTCTGTTACATCAATTCAGGCGGTTTATGTGCCTGCCGATGATTATACCGACCCTGCGCCAGCAACGACGTTTGCTCATTTGGATGCTACTACTAACCTGGAACGTGCTTTGACACAACAAGGTATCTATCCAGCTGTTGATCCACTAGCATCAACTTCTTCTGCTTTAGACCCACAAGTTGTTGGTCAAGAACATTATGAAGTGGCCACAGAAGTACAACGTACATTGCAACGTTATCGTGAATTGCAAGATATAATCTCAATTTTGGGAATGGATGAACTTTCAGACGAAGAGAAGACGACCGTCAACCGTGCGCGTCGTATTCAATTCTTCTTGTCACAACCATTCTCTGTTGCCGAAACATTTACCGGTATTAACGGTGAATATGTACCGGTTGCTGAAACTGTACGTTCATTTAAGGAAATCCTTGATGGTAAGTATGATGATTTGCCAGAAGATGCTTTCCGAAATGTAGGTGCGATTGAACAAGTTGTTGAAAAAGCCAAAACAATGGCCCAATAAGGGGGTATTGACTAATGGCAGATGAGACGACAACACCAAAGAAAACAGGAATTACCGTACAAATTGTGACACCAGTAGGTGAAATTTACAACGAAACCAATGTTGAATTGGCCGTTGTTAATACACAGGGTGGTCAAATCGGTATTATGCGTCAGCACGTGCCAATTTTAGCTGCTTTGACAATTAACGAATTACTTGTTAAAAAAGATGGTCAACACGAGACTTTAGCTGTTAATGGTGGTATTGCTGAATTCTCTAATGATTTGTTGACTGTGATTGCAGATAGTGCAGAGACATCTGGTAACATTGATGTGACACGCGCGCAAAGTGCTAAAGAACGTGCTGAAGCGCGTATTGCCCATGCGCAAAATGACAATAATGATGCGGAGTTGAAACGGGCACGTGTTGCTTTAATGCGTGCGGTTAACCGTATTCATGTTGCCGCAATTAGGCAAGGACAATAACGTATTATTTGTTAAATGAAACCGAACATTAAACGTTCGGTTTTTTTTAATGCCGCTTAAGGCTTCTATAAAAGTCAAACGTTCGTCTTCAATGCTTTATTTTCGTTTAATGTTCGGAAAGAGCCGGACGTTTCATTTTAAAATGAGGAAACTATAATTTGCTATAAAGTTATAAGTATATTTTATCTGATATATTGGTAGAGGAAACAAATATACAAACTCTTTACCCAATATCGTCAAAAGCTTGATGATAGTTGTGTACGATAGTAGATGTAGTATTTGTAACATATAAATTACCAATTGGTACACAGGAGAGAAGCATTATGAGCAAGAATGCGAAAACACTCGCAGGCATCGTTATTGTTGTGGTTATTGCGATTGCAGCCTATTTTGGATTTACCCATACAGGGGCAAAGTCGACATCAGATAAAACGATTAAAGATTTGAAAGTCTATTTTGTGCCATCAAAGCAACCTGATAAGATTGTGACAGCAACAGCACCGTTGAAAGGTCTATTGAAAGATCAATTGAAAAAAGAAGGTTATACGGTTGATAATGTTGATATCAAAGTTGGAACAAGCTACGAAGCGGCTGGTGAAGCTTTGACATCAGGCACTGCAGACATCGGCTTTATTCCTGGTGGTACTTATGTCATGTATGAAGATGGTGTCAAGCCACTGCTGACAGCAACACGTGCTGGCCTTAACAAAAACTTCTCTGATGCTGCCAAGTGGAACGACGGTAAGCCAACAGAACAAATCAAAGAACAGTCATCAAAGTACCGCTCAATCTTTATTGCAGGTCCTTCAGCTAAGGGACAAGAGCTAGCTAAAAAAGTTAATGCTGGTCAAAAGTTGACATGGGATGATTTGAGCTCAGCAAAGTGGGGATTGTCTTCAACAACATCGTCTGCTGGTTATATTTACCCATCACTATGGTTGAATAAAAATTATAAGAAGACGGTTGCTGATTTGAAAAACACAGTGACAGTTGATTCATATGGTTCAGGTATGGCGCGTTTGGCTTCAGGACAAATCGATATCATGCCAACTTACGGTGATGCCCGCCGCGACTTTGCTAAGTTGTGGACAACAGATTATCAGCAACCAAAGTCAATATGGGAAGAAACAAATGTTATTGGCGTATCACAAGAAATTTATAACGACACAATTTCCGTATCAAAAAAGTCAAAAACAATGACGCCAGAATTTGAGAAGGCGTTGTCAAAGGCGTTTATTAACTTAGCTAAAACAAAAGAAGGTAAGCAGGTTATTGCCATTTACTCACACGAAGGCTATGAACCAGCTAAATCATCAAATTATGATGGTGAACGTGCAGCACAAAAAGTGTTAAAGAATTCTCAAAAATAATTTGTTACGTACAATGTGACAGATAATTTACTAAATATACCAGAAAAGCAGCGCATACAAGCGCCGCTTTTCTTGCGTTAAGGCCATAAGGGCATGATATAAAAAATTAGGACGGCAACTATGATTAAATTTGAACACGTTTCAAAAACTTACCCCAACGGTGTAAAAGGCCTACAAGACATTAATCTAGAAATTCAAGATGGTGAGTTCATTGGTATTATTGGCATGTCTGGAGCAGGTAAGTCAACATTTATTCGCACAATTAATCGGTTAAATAACATTACTGAAGGTAGCCTAATGGTTGATGGTGTGGAAATTTCAACCTTAAAGGGTCAAGCATTGCGCCAGTATCGTCGCAAAGTTGGTATGATTTTCCAGTCCTACAATTTGGTACCACGTATTTCTGTGATTAAGAATGTGATGAGCTCATTAGTGCCGGATATGCCTTTTTGGCGCGTTTTACTTGGTTTATTTTCTAAGGAAGAAAAAATAAGCGCTTTGGAGGCATTAGATCGTGTCTCGATGCTAGACAAGGCATTTGTACGGACAGACCAACTGTCTGGGGGACAACAACAACGTGTCTCATTGGCACGTACATTAACACAAAATCCAAGTGTTTTATTGGCGGATGAACCGGTGGCGGCATTAGACCCTGTGACGGCTCATGAAGTGATGGATGATTTTAAACGGATCAACGAAGAACTTGGGCAAACTGTTCTGATTAATATTCATCATGTTGACCTAGCCTTAGAATATTCTAAGCGTATTATTGGCATTCGCGCTGGAAAAGTGGTTTATGATGGTCCGGTAAGTGGGATGACACAAGAAATACTAGATGTTATTTATAGTAAAGATGAGGCTGAATAATGGGTTGGTATGATAAGTTATTTGAAGCTGAAAGTTACACATTGGGTAATGGTAAAACAGTATCTCAAAAATTTACGCGACTACCTCTAATCCTCTTTTTGTTCATTATTGGTATCGCCATATCTGTTTGGGTGACGGGCTTTAGTCTGGTCACTTTATTTACCAACTTTGCAGGATTTTGGAAAATTTTTGGCAGCATGTTTCCACCTAAATTATCTTATTTTATGCAAGTTTGGCGACCATTATTGATGACCATTCAGATGTCATTTTTAGGCTCATTTTTTGGTGCTGTTGTGGCGTTACCTTTTGCCATTCTTGCCGCTAACAATGTGACGAGTAATCGTGTTGTGAATTTAGTTGTGCGTTTTATTTTAACAGTCGTGCGAACAATTCCGACATTAGTCTCAGCATTGATTGCAACTTATATTTTTGGTTTGGGTACGTTTGCTGGTACTGTGGCAATTTTTTTGTTTAGTTTTAGTTTTGTGGGTAAGCAACTGTTTGAATATATTGAAACAGTTGATATGGGTGCCTACGAAGCACTCATTGCCACGGGGGCAAGCCCAGCACGTTCATTTATTACAACGATTTTGCCACAAATATTACCAACGTATCTCTCAACGTCATTATTTGCTTTTGAAGGAAATGTGCGTTATGCCGCCATACTAGGCTATGTTGGCGCTGGTGGCATTGGTATGATTTTGAATGAGAAAATTGGTTGGCGTGAATTCCAGAGTGTCGGAATGATTTTATTGTCAATTTTTGTTGCAGTCGTGATTATTGAAACGACGAGTCAAAAATTGCGAAAGCATTTAAGTTAAGGAGAGCGCACGTGAATAAGAAATTAGAGTCAGTTCTCAGTAAAGAACCACGGCGTGGTCTACAATATGCTGTTACAATTATAATTTTGCTCATCTTACTGTTGTCCGCTTCACCCGCTTTGGGTGGGGCCCAAATGACAACAAAAGGTTTTGACATTGGGAAAAATATTTTAACAGGCATATTCACACCAGATACTAGCTTATTATTTGGTTTAGGCGATAGTGGTGTGATGTATTTAATTCTACAAACGATTGCCATTGCTTTCTTGGGTACGTTGGTTGGGGCAATCATTGCTGTGCCACTATCTTTTATCTCAGCGACTAATATTGTGCCAAAACCAGTTGTGTTAGTCACGCGGTTCATTATTATGGCTATACGGACTATCCCATCATTAGTGTATGGGTTAATGTTTATTCGTGTGACTGGGCCGGGACCCTTTGCAGGGGTTATGACGTTGGCCATTGTATCAATCGGCATGATTTCTAAACTATTTATTGAGACGATTGAAGATTTGGACTCGGGTATTTTAGAGTCATTAGATGCTTTTGGATCAACACTTTTTCAAAAAATACGATATGGTGTTTTACCACAGCTTGGGCCTGATTTCATTTCGATTTTAGTCTATCGTTTTGATATGAATCTGAGAGAAGCAACAATTTTGGGGTTAGTTGGTGCTGGAGGGATTGGCGCACCAATGATTTTTGCCTTAAGTGCTTACCATTGGCATCAAGTAGGGGCGATTTTAATTGGCCTGTTTGTTCTCGTTTTCGTGGTAGAAATTTTATCAGATAAGCTGAGACATAAAATTCTACATGGTTAAATATTAAGGGGACGACAGTTAGGTCGTCTTTTTTTAGGAGAAAATGATGAAGCACTTTAAATTGTATTATACGTCAGATGTTCACGGTTACTTATTACCAACAGATTATATACAATCAGGTAATCAGTCACTTGGCATGGCCAATGCTGCTTATAATTTCCACAAGGATGGAAACACAATCATTATTGATGGTGGCGATATGTATCAGGGCTCACCAATGTTACAGTACCTACAGCAACACCAGGATATAGATGCGGTGACAACCGCAATGAATCTTGCGGGGTATGATTACGTGACTTTGGGAAATCATGATTTTAACTACGGCTATCATGCGCTAGAGAAACATTTGTCACAATTAAACGCAACGGTTATTGCTGAAAATGTTACAGACAGCAATGGTGAAACACTGTACCCAGCACAAATCAAAACATTAGCTGATGGCACGACCGTTGGGTTGATTGGTCTGGTGACTGATTATATTAATATCTGGGAAAATCCTGAACATTTGGCTGGTATTCGTATTGAGTCACCACGCATTAAAGCACAAAAAACAGTGATGTATTTGAGAGAAAATGCGGATGTTGTTGTCGGGGTTTATCATGGCGGGTACGAGCGTGATTTAGTTACGGGACAACAATTGAGTCAAACAGATGAAAATATTGCCTATCAACTCACAGAACAGCTGGATTTAGATATCTTATTAACAGGGCATCAGCACGGCAATGTTGCACCACAAGTTGTTAATGGGGTTTTAACATTACAAATGCCGAATCAAGCACGTATGTATGCAGAAATTATTGGCACGAAGCATGATACTGAATGGGTATTTAATGCCACAACGGCATCAGTAGGTCATACGGCTCGTCCCGACATTGTCGCGGCTTTGGCGCCACTCAATGAACGTGTCCAAAGGTGGCTGGATCAACCAATTACGCAATTAACAAGTGCCATACCACTAGCGCAACCTTTAGCGCTGGCACAATTTGGTAATGATATATTACAATGGATTGCGCATGTTGAGCTTTCTGCAACGCAAGCTGACATTGCGCTTGTCAGTTTGAATAATAATCCATCAGAATTACCAGCCAACCTCACATTACGTCAAATCTTACAAAATTATCCGTTTGACAATACGTTAGTCACCAAACGTGTTAGCGGTTCAGCATTAAAAACAGCGCTTGAGCATACTGCGGATTATTTTGTACTTGAATCCGGCAAGCTGACAGTTAATCCATCGTGGCTATACCCTAAGGTTGAACACTACAACTATGATTTGGCATTTGGCATTAGTTATACCATTGATGTTAAGCAACCAGTAGGACAACGTATCACAGAACTAAGCTTTGATGGTCAGGCGGTTGCGGATAGTGATTTATTTACGGTCGCGATGAACAGTTATCGTGCTGCTGGTGGTGGCGATTACACAGCCTATCGCGATGCTGAAACGATTTTTAGTGGGGATGAGACGATTCAAGATATGTTGGTATCGTATTTTAAAGCACACAATCAGTTACCAGAAACACCAAAACTGCAATTAAAGGTTATTTATTAAACACATATATACTATTATGTTTAATAAATAACAGACCGTAATATAACTGAAACGGTTCCGATGTTTGGCTATTATATTTCGAGCATAGAATATTGTACATAACGTAAGAACACAACGTAAGTAAATAAATATATAAGAGGTCAAAATTACATGTTTAGTTTTAAAAAGTCATTAACAATTGCTGCAGGTGTTGCAGGTGCATTTGCATTCGGTGCTTCAAACGCCAATGCGGACACAACAAACCAAAACTTACCTACAGATTATATTGTTAAGTCAGGTGATACATTAAACAAGTTATCATCAGAATTCAACACAACGGTTGAAAAAATTGCATCAAACAATAACATTAGCGATGTGAACATGATTGTTGTTGGTCAACACTTGAGTTTCGCTGAAAAGGCAGCAACGGCCCAACCAGCACAACAAGTTGTTGCACCTGCTGCTAAAGTTGAAGCACCAGTACAACAGGCTGTTGCAGCACCAGCACCAGTACAACAAGTATCTGCACCACAAGCCACTTCTTCTGCTGCTTTAGATGCTTTGATTGCTCGTGAGTCAGGTGGCAATGTTAACGCAGCCAATGGACAATATTTCGGTATTGGTCAATTGTCACCACAAGCTCGTGCCGTATACGGTGGTAACTCAACTGACTACAATGATCAATTGAATGCCATGAAGTCATACATTTCAGCGCGTTATGGTACAGCTGAAAATGCTTGGGCACATTCACAAGCTACAGGTTGGTATTAATTAGAAGCATATTATTGTATTAAAAGAGCTACAATCGTAGCTCTTTTTTTGTGTTATTTTTTTCACTAATTGTTTGACAGGGCTATTGTTAGCTAGGTATACTTATAATAATTGTTATGTGATAACAGTTTTTTAGGGGGCAATTATGGGACAAATGCAGGCGGGAAAAAATTATTATAGTGATGCTTTGAAATATTTTTTTCATGAAAAAAATATATCCGTCAAAGAGATATTGACGGAAGCCAACATTTCGCGTAGTCGGTTCTATGCTTATCTCAATGGTGAAGGTGATTTAGCAATGACAAGATTGATGTCAATTGTTACGGCTTTGGGGGTTGATTTCGATGAGTTCTTAACTTATGCCATGTTATTGCGTCCTGAAAATGAGATCGCTGAAGTGATCTCTGGACAGTTTGTGTCTTTAACTGATAGCGTGACACAAGCCGTCAGTTTATATCAAAATTCACATCGTGTTGGGCCGATATTGCAAGTGCTCCATCGGATTAATTTAACAGCCAGTGCACAAGAAGAAGAGCAGTATATCCAAAACATGCGCGCGACGATACAAGAGATTATTGGGACAACAAAATATTGTGAAAAAAATGAAATCAGAATATTTTTAAATACAATGCTTTATTTACCTTATGAACAAGTAAAGTTACGCTATAATCAAATTGTTAATAACTTAACAAAAAGGCAGCACTTTTCAACATTATCCGGTGACAGTCAACCATTTATCTTGGACAGTTTAGTTGAATTACACTATAAAATGATAATTGCTGCATTACAGGTACAACAGTTTGCTGCTGCTGACGACATAGCACGACATTTATTACAAGTACCGTCACAAGAATTTAGTTGGCATGCCAATGCATTGAAAAAAATGACCAGTATTATAGTTGCGCTTAGATCTAACCAAATTGCACAATCTAAGGCGTTGTACAGTCAGTTGACTGAAGCGGTATATTTTATGCAGCACGAGCAACAGTGGCTCAGATACGAAAAAATCATGCAGCACAACTTTAATCAATTAAAAACACTTGTATTAGGTAAAAAATAAGTAGCTATACATTTTTTAGGATTATAATAGAACAATGCAGATGAATTATGATTTTTTAGACAATTTTATTTTCCCAAATAAAGCCATTACCTTGAAAAATCGTGTGGTTATGGCACCAACGACTTTGCGAGCTTCTTTTGAAGATGGCAGCGTGACAACCGACGAACTTGCTTACTATCAATTACGCTCAAAAGGTGTCGGATTAGTTATTGCTGAAGCAGCTTATGTTAACCCATTGGGTCGTGGCTGGGAAGGCGCAATCAGCATTGCTGATGATGATAAAATACCTGGCTTAAGACGCTTAGCAAGTGCTATCCAATCGGGTGGTGCCAAAGCGGTATTGCAGCTAGTTGCTGCTGGGCGACAATCAACGACAACCATATTGCGTGGCGAACAACCGGTTTCGGCTTCCGCTCAAGCTTACCCACATGGCGAACACGAGCAGCCACGTGCCTTATCGCATGAGGAGATTGCGCAAAATATAAACGACTTTGCGCAAGCCACAAAACGTGCGATTTTAGCTGGGTTTGATGGTGTTGAAATTCATGGTGCCAATCTTTATCTCCTTCAGCAATTCTTCTCGCCAGAAAGTAATCGACGTGAAGATATATGGGGTGGTACGCGCGATAAAAGAAGCCGTTTTGGTTTGGCGGTGACGGCAAAAGTAGCGCAAACGATTAAAAAATATGCGGAAAAGCCCTTTCTGCTAGGGTATCGACAGTCTCCCGAAGAATCAACGACGCCGGGTATCAGTCTAACTGATTCAATTGCTTTTGCCCAAAAACTGACACAGTTACCGGTTGATTATTTACACTTATCGTTAAAAGATGCAACCCAGACGTCCTTTCGAGATAAGCAGGATACCACGCCGATTGTGTCACGCTATCGTCAAGCTTTGCCGGATCAGTATCCTATTATGGTTGCTGGTCTACTTAAGCAACCAGGTCAGGTTGAAGCGCTAATGGATTTGGGCGCAACTTTTGCTGCGTTAGGACGTCAACTCATTATTGACCCTAACTGGGTCGAAAAAATCGTTGCAAACGATGAAAAAAGTATTCGCTATGCGTTGTCACCAAGTGAATTTGAGACATTAGCTATCCCTAAACCACTGGAAAACTGGTTACTGACGCGGTTTCGGAATGGGTTACCATTGACAACTGATCCCGAATTCAATCCAGAGAGACCTTGGCAATATTATAAACATGACACGTTGTCAGATAGAAAGCCAATAGATCCGACTAAGCTAATGACATTAAAGCCTAAAAAATAGCGCTTTTTTACCATACAGACTATTTCTGAATTCAGAGATGCGTTATTTTTTAAAAAAAGTGTTGACGTGATTATTTTTTCTTGCTATACTAATATAGTTGTCTGATAGCAATACAGACATCACTGACCATGGCTCGTTGGTCAAGTGGCTAAGACGCTGCCCTTTCACGGCGGAATCGAGAGTTCGATTCTCTCACGAGCTATATCAAGTCGCAACTTCGGTTGCGGCTTTTTATATTGTGCGGGTGAGCAGTTTATTTTTGAGATAAACTGCTCACTTTTTTGTATTCTACTCTGATAAAGCGTATAATTAAAACACTTAATTTTTAAGAGAGCGAGATGCACATTGGATAATCAAATCAAAATTGATGAAACACAATATCTTAACAAAACGCTGAAAGCTATGGAAAAGTCGCTTAAAACGACAGCAGCTGAGATCAAACGTACCAATAAGCATATTGACACTGTATCTCAGAGTTGGGGTGACGTGCGACTAAAAACAGATACTTATTCTGGTATTGTCGAAACAGCGGCTTCTATCCGTCAGCAACAGCAAATGTTGTCTGAACGTGAGAATTCAAAAACGCGGGCAGAACATCGTTTTACAACTTTGACGCAGCAAATTGACAAACCCTATTTTGCTCGTATTGACTTCAGCGAATCAGCTACGGACAGTGGTGAAGCAGAAACAATCTATATTGGCTTGAGCTCTTTTAGTGACGATAACAACAAATTTTTAGTCTATGATTGGCGTGCGCCGGTGGCGTCTATTTATTATGACGGTGGTATAGGTGATGTGGCCTATTTAACCCCTGATGGTTCTCAGCGTGCGCACGTCACATTAAAACGGCAATTCCAGATTGAAGATGGCGTGATTGTTACATTGTTTGATACGGAAGAAGCTATAGGTGATGCGATGTTGATGAGCGCCTTATCGGGTGAATCATCAACTAAAATGAAATCTATTGTCACCACAATCCAAAAAGAGCAAAACAAAATTATTCGTAATACTGCCGCTGATTTGCTATTTGTTCAAGGTGCCGCTGGATCAGGAAAAACGGCAGCTGTTCTACAACGTGTAGCTTACTTATTGTATCGTTATCGTGGTAAATTAACGTCAGGCCAAGTTGTGTTATTCAGTCCAAACCAATTATTCAACGACTATATTGATAATGTTTTACCAGAATTAGGTGAACAAAACATGGTGCAAATGACTTTTTATCAGTATGCATCACGACGATTGCCAAAAATGGCAGTTGAGACGTTGCAAGCGCGTTTTGAAGAAGATCAAACTTCATCCACAATCGCTTTAGCTAAGGGGAGCTTAGCAATGTTTGATGCTGTTACAGCCTATGCCCAACACTTGAACCGTAAAGATTTAAAATTGCGATCGCTGATGTTCCGTGGCGAACCATTAATTTCTAAGACACGTATTGCAGAAATTTATTATCAATACAATGATAACTATAAATTGAGCCAACGACTGGACGCCACGCGTGATACACTCATGCGTAGTTTGAGTGCGCGCATTGGGTCAGAAATGCGCAAAGATTGGGTTGAACTTGCCATTGAGAATTTGTCCAAGCAAGAATATGATACATTAGTGGGTGCTGGGAAAGTGCGTGTTGGCGATGATCAAGAAAATGACGCCGCTTCGCGGACACGTCAAGCGCAACTGGGGGATGGCCCTAAGGCGCGTGAATTTGCTAGTGAAAAGGCCGAACGCCAATTCTTATCTCGCCAAATTGTTACGCAAGCACTGAAACCGTTAGCGCGTCAAATCAGACGCGGTAGTTTTTTAAATATTAATGCCCAATTCGTTGACTTGTTACGTCAATTACCAAATTACTTAGATTTAGCGCAGTTTGACCTAACTTTATCTGAGTGGCAGCAACACGTTGAGACAGTCATCGATAATTTGAAAAATAAACAGTTATCGCTAACTGACACAACACTATATCTTTATTTGTATGATTTAATTACTGGTAAAACAGGGGAAAGAGATATTCGTTTCCTATTTATTGATGAAATTCAAGATTACACACCATTTCAATTGGCTTTTCTGAAATTCAGTTTTCCACGGGCAAAATTCACCGTGTTGGGTGATTTAAATCAAGCAATTTTTACGAAAGATAATGCGAATAACTTGTCGCGTGATTTTGCTAAGTTGTTCGATAGTGACCGTGTTGAGCGTGTCAACTTAACGCAAACATATCGTTCGACACAGCAAATTACTGACTTTACGAAATATATTCTCAAAGGTGGCCAAAATATTGAGGCTTTCAACCGTTCAGGGCAAAAACCTAGGGTTAAGTTGTCACCAAATGAAGCTGACATGTTACATCAATTGCAGCAACAATTAACTGAGTATTCACAGCAACACGATACGACAGCCATTATTACAAAGACGTTGGCAGATGCTCAGTTGCTGTCCGAGCAGCTACAAGATACCAGTGTGACATTGATTCAATCAGAGAATCAGCGTTTGGCACAGGGAACCATTATTGTGCCATCCTACTTAGCTAAGGGATTGGAATTTGATGCCGTTATTATCTGGCACGCAGATAATACACGTTATGGGCAGGATTCAGAAAGGCGTTTGCTGTATACTGTCGCCAGTCGCGCAATGCATAGTTTGACATTATTAGCCGAAAAGCAAGTCTCTTGTTTGCTAGATCATGTTCCTGAAAAATTGTATGAGGTTGAGTCATGAATACCTTGATTGCCGATCTGTTAAAAAAATATGACGGGACTTTTATGACAGTAGGTATTGCTGGTTCTGTAGCTGTGGGTAAAAGTACTTTTGCGAGTTTATTGGCTAAACAGTTCGATGTAACCACAGCAATTATTAGTACGGATGACTTCTTAATGTCTAATGCATTGTTGACTGAGAAGGACATTTTCAATGAAAAGGGCTTTCCTCAGACTTATGATTTAGTGCGGTTAAATCAAGTGATACGTGATTTTTATGATGGGCATGAGACTGTTACCATCCCACAGTATAATCAAGAAATTGCCGACATAGATCCGAAACAATTGCAGACAATAACTAGACCTAAAATATTAATTGTGGAAGGCGTTGTGGCCCTACAATTGATGCATTTAGATTATAAAATTTATTTAGAGACTGATTTAAATGATATTAAGGCATGGTACCTGTCACGGACATTAGAAATGACAGCCTTAGCCAAGGCTGATCCAACGTCTTGGCGGTATCAATATACCAAAATGCCTTTAGGTGATTTAACGGATTTAGTGATGCAAACGTGGGACGAAACTAATCAGGTAAACCTTGAAAAGTTTATCTTACCCAGTCGTCAATACGCCAATGCCATTGTACAACTAAACCAGTATCATGATGTGCAACAAGTCACAATAAAAAATTTATAATAGATTGTCAACTTTGTTGACAATCTATTTTGTTAAGCGTATCATATTGAACATGGTCGTTAAATGATGGCGACTCAGACAATATAATAATTTAATTAAAGGAATAATAAACATGAGTGATGAAATACGTGACACCCATGGCAAACCAGTCAATCGCATGGCGATGATGATGGTTTTGCTGGTTGGTGTCTTTTCAGTAATGTTGATGCAGACAGCATTAGGAACAGCATTACCTGCATTGATGAAAGCATTTGATGTTAATGCTTCTACTGTGCAATGGCTAACGACTATCTTTTTGATGGCTAACGGTATTATGGTGCCAGTCTCAGCATTCTTAACGACAAGGATTCCGACAAAAACACTGTATTTATCAGCTTTGGCTTTATTTACGGTAGGGACATTTGTTGCTTTCGTGACACCAACTAATGCATTTTGGCTGTTAATGGTTGCCCGTGTCTTGCAGGCGATGGCTGTTGGTGTTTTGATGCCACTAATGCAGGTAGTTTCTTTGTCTTTGTTTGATGCGGAATCACGTGGTAAAGCAATGGGTCTGGGTGGCTTGGTAATCGGTATGGCACCAGCTATTGGCCCAACAATGTCAGGTTGGATTTTAGAAAAAGATCATACAATTTTAGGATTGACACTCGTTAATTCTTGGCGTTCAATTTTTGGTGTCGTTCTGCCAGTTGTTATTGTTGTGATGATTGCGTCTATCTTCCTTTTTCACGATGTATTACCAACTCAAAAAGTCACCTTAAATGTGCGATCATTGATTGAGTCAACATTTGGTTTCGGATTAGTACTTTATGGATTTGCTATGGTTGCTTCAAATGGTTGGGGTAGTGTCAAGGTGATCCTGCCACTTGTTGTTGGTTTATTGATTGTCATTGAATTTATGTGGCATCAATCTAAGATGGACAAGCCTTTCTTAGATATGTCCGTTTTCAAATCAAAGCAGTTTACCATTACGACGATTCTAGTGTCGTTAGCTATGATGGCAATGATTGGTGTTGAAATGGTTTTGCCAATTTATATGCAAAATATTAGAGGCTTAACACCATTGAATTCTGGCTTAACTTTATTGCCCGGTGCGCTAATGATGGGTATCGTGTCACCAATTGCTGGTGCCTTTTATGATAAGCATGGTGCTAAACGACTAGCCATGACAGGGTTTGCTATTTTGATTATTGGGACAGTACCGTTGTTCTATATGACAGCAGATACACCAACATTTTATATTACAGCATTCTATACATTACGTATGTTTGGTATTGCGATGACAATGATGCCGCTGACTGCTTCAGCGATGGGCGCACTGTCACCTAAAACTGCTGCCCAAGGTACTGCAGCGAACAACACCATGCGTCAGGTTGCCTCATCATTGGGGACAGCGGTCCTTGCTTCTGTGATGCAATCTGTCACAAAGGATAATATGCCTAAATCAAGCTTAAAAGGACAGGACCCGTTAGCATTTGGTCAAAAAGCGCTTGATGCAACACTTAATGGTTTCCATGCATCATTTTTACTGGCAGCAGCTTTTGCGGTGGTAGCCTTGTTGATTACCTTCTTGCTGCATAGTGGGAAAATTAATACACCAGCTAAGGAGGATAGATAACATGATTATTTTAATTATGGCGATTTTTGCAATCCTAGCTTTCTGGGCTAATATGGTCATGAAAAGGCCTATTTTACGTTATTTGGTGACAATTATCATGTTTGCTGGTCTCATTACCAGTGTCGTTGCTATTGTAGCAAACATGCATGATCATTATGGGATGAAGACGGAAACAACAACTGTCAAAAAAGAAATTTATTCTGCTGGCCCTGCTGAACAAACTTTTGGTGTTTTACTTTATCAAGGTGTCGGTAGTGATGGTAAAGAAAATGCTTATATTTATAAGTCATCCGCAACAGCTAGTCGAGTAACAGTTTCAAAACCTGACCTGAAAACATCATCACGCCAAGTGTCTGTTGCTGGTAATAAAGCCTATCGTATTGTTAAAACAACGCGTTACGTTTATAAAACAGATTTATATCGTTTACTGTTCGGTATAGCGGATAACAATCATCAACTTAAAAATTATCACATTGTGTATCAAGTACCAGATACATGGGTAGCCATGACGCCTGAACAAGCGAAAGCTTTACCAGCTAAGATGACGCCAAAATCTGCAGAAGAGAAAGCAGCAATGGCAATGCAACAGCAACAGTTAGCGGCCTTAGCTAAAACTGACCCAGATAAAGCTGCCAGCCTACAAGCACAACAAGTTAAAAAAATTTTGAATAATCAAAAGTAATGTTCAAGACTGATAAAAGCGATGACTTCTTATTTAGAGGTTATCGCTTTTATGCTATGATAATGTCAACAAGCACGCGTAAGTAAGTCATTGCAACAGTCAGTGATTATCTTGATTTACTAGGAGGCGCAATATGCATTTTTTTGTTAATAAAGGCATGGGACATAGCAATAGTGGTGTTGAGCACGCACAATTTTATCGTGCTGCAAGATTCAAAGAAAGCAACTTGCCTTTTAAATATATTTTTACGGATTACCTACCACAACTGCATCAACATATGTCGGAATGGCAAATTGCTGAAAACGATGTTATTGGGTTATATGACTTTTTTTTAAGTGATGATCCAAGGCAATACTTACGCGATGGCGAAGCTTTTCAACATACTTATCATGAAGACGTGCTCTATGATACTAAGGGGGTTCATCGTCTGGTTATCAGACAGACGACGGGCAATTTTAAGGCAACGACATATAAAAAACGTTTTTATGATTCGTCAACATCACGTGAGATTAATGTTGATCATCGTGTCATCCTAAAAAATGGCCAACATCAAATGAGTTGGCATTATTTAGGTACAGGGAATCATAAGCGAATGGTCAATATACACCTCAATCATTTTTATGAGGATGATTATTTTTTTGCAACTTATGAAGCACTCTTACTTTTCTTTTATCAGCAATTAGAACGTGTCTTTCATCATAATGTTTACTTTATTGATCGTGGTAGTGATAATGAGGAGGTACTTGTGCAGCTTAAGTCACAGCAAATCAATTTGAAAATTGTTGCGATTATTCACGCTGCACATTTTGTTTCAAAGCAAGGTGGTCATTTATTATGGAATAACCATTATCAATATTTGTTTGACCATCTTAATCAAATAGATGCTGTTGTGGTCTCAACGATGTTGCAGAAGCAAGATATTTTAAAGCAATTGGCCTTTTTAGGAAATACAAATATTTCCGATAAATTATATGCTATACCAGTTGGTGGTGTTGACCGCGTGCCAAAGGCACGCCATTTGTCTGGGGATGCTATTCGATTTGTAACAGCTTCACGCTTGCATGCGGAAAAAAATATTAGTCATATTATTTTAGCTTTGGCTCAACTACAGGCGAATGGTATATCGGCAACCTTGACCATTTATGGGTCTGGTGCAGATGAGCAAAATATTCGTCGGCTCATCTATGATGAGCAAATGACGGGCAGTGTCAAGATTAACGGGCTGAGTCAAAATTTATCAGAAGAACTACAAGCCTACGATGCATTTGTTTCAGCTTCTTATTCAGAGGGCTTTGGGCTAACTTATGTTGAAGCGATGGCACAAGGGTTGCCGATTGTTAGTTATCAAAACAGCTATGGTGCTCAGACACTGATACGGCCAAATGAGAACGGTATATTGGTGCCAATCACTGATGATAAAGATAAAAATGTTGCCGCCTTGGCACGTGCTATGAGACGTTTACTGACTGTGTATGATACATTGTCTATTGGGCAACAAAACGTAGCGAAAGCATTTACAAATCAGCAAATTAGTACAGCATGGGAAAAATTGGTAGGTGATTTACGATGACAATTGAACTTATCAATTCTTTGTCTGATAGCGCCTTACCTGGCGTGTCATGGCAAATTGAACAAGTCAGGACGGGTAAGAGTTCAGAACTGTGGGTGGCAACGCCACATGAAGATGCCAGTTATTTAGCAAGGCAATTAGGTTTAGCCCCTTATCAGGTTTTTGACATTTATGCGCAACGGTATTTGACGGCTATAGATGAAACAAAAGGTATTTGGTGGACAGACTTACCAGTCCCAAACAATGCACGTTTTGTTATCAACGCTGATTGGACAAAAAGTATTATGAGTTTAGGTTGCGAAATAGCCAAAGTGCGCTGGTATAGCGATGCTAAACGTATTGTTCAAGCGGTAGCTTGGCAAGACAGCCGCGGCCAAATTGACTACAAGGACATCTATCAACGCGATGGGAAACGGTTTGCGACCCAGTATTTTAGTGATGGTCAGTTGCTTGTAACCGAATTTTTCTTTGGTGATGAAGCGATAGTTGTCAGGGATTTTTACTTCAATAAAAGGCGTGACTTTGTCTACGCTAATGGGCAACAATTTGAATCTGCTGAACAGTATATTGCAGCTGTTATTAACCGGCAGACTAATCAAACGATAAATATCACGCAATTTGGACGTGAATTAACATTTGTACCAAAACATACGATATTAACACTAATTGACAATCTAACTGATAGTGCAAGTAATTTACAACCAAGATTAAGGCAGATTTTAACTGACCATCAGTCACCTATCGGTGAAATTAGAATGACAGATGCAAATTTTGATTACTTGAAACGTGCAGGGTTACCAACAAATCATGTTAAACTTGTGAGAATTTGATTATCATTTCACATATCACAACACAACGACTAGTTTTTGTTTTATAATGAGTATGTAACAATAAAATTTTGGAGGCTATCATGGCTAAATTGACTGTTTCAGATTTGGAACTTTCAGGTAAGAAAGTATTGATGCGCGTTGATTTCAACGTGCCTATCAAGGCAGGTGTTATCGGTAACGATAACCGTATTGTGGCAGCTTTGCCAACAATTAAGTACGTTTTGGAAAATAACGGACGTGCAATTTTATTCTCACACTTGGGTCGTATCAAGTCAGAAGATGATAAGAAAGAATTATCATTGGCGCCAGTTGCTGCACGCTTAGGTGAACTGCTAGGTAAAAATGTTAAGTTCGTACCACATACACGTGGTGAAGAATTAGAATCAGCAATCAATGCTTTGCAAGATGGTGAAGTGTTGATGGTTGAAAACACCCGTTTTGAAGACGTTGTTGACGGTGTTGAAGTCAAAAACGAATCAAAGAATAACCCTGAATTGGGTAAGTATTGGGCTGGCTTGGGTGATGATTTGTTCATCAACGATGCCTTTGGTACAGCACATCGTGCCCATGCTTCAAACGTTGGTATTGCATCAAATGTTTCTCAAGCAGCTGCTGGTTTCCTAATGGAAAAAGAAATCAAGTTCTTGGGTGATGCTGTTGCCAATCCAGTGCGTCCTTTTGTTGCTATCATTGGTGGTGCAAAAGTGTCAGACAAGATCGAAATTGTAAAGTCACTTTTGGCTAAAGCCGACAAAGTTATTGTTGGTGGTGGTATGGCTTATACATTTGATGCCGCGAAGGGTGAAAAGATTGGTAATTCATTATTCGAAGCTGATAAAGTTGAATTAGCTAAGGAGTTGATGGCTGAAGCTGGTGACAAATTGGTTTTGCCAGTTGATTCAATTGCTGCTGATGCCTTTTCAAACGATGCCAAAACAGAAGTTGTTGATGCTACAGCGGGTATTCCTGACGGCTATATGGGTCTAGATATTGGACCTAAGTCAGTCAAGTTATTACAAGATACTTTAGCTGATGCTAAGACAGTTGTTTGGAACGGCCCAATGGGCGTGTTCGAGATGCCTAATTTTGCCAAGGGAACATTGGCAATTGGTGAAGAACTAGTTAAAGTGACCGAAAATGGTGGTACAACAATCGTTGGTGGTGGTGATTCAACTGCTGCAGTACAACAGTTGGGTGTGGCTGATAAGTTATCACACATTTCAACTGGTGGTGGCGCCTCATTAGAATACCTTGAAGGTAAAGAATTACCTGGTATTGCTTCAATTTCTGAAAAATAATCAATAAAAAACAGTTTCCTATAGGAAACTGTTTTTTATTTTAATATTATATGATGTTGCACGGGTTTTATTAGTGAAATAATGAGCGCTCCTGTATAATAAAGGATAAGAAGAATTATTTTTTCAAAGGAGTTTACTATGATTCACGTATACAATACTTTGTCACGCGAGAAGGAAGCTTTCCACGCTATTACCCCAGGTAAGGTTAATATGTATGTTTGTGGCCCCACGGTCTATAATTATATCCATATTGGCAATGCGCGGTCAGCTATTGCCTTTGATGTGATACGCCGCTATTTAGAATATAGTGGCTACGTAGTAAACTATGTGTCTAACTTTACCGATGTTGATGATAAGATTATTCAACGCGCACGTGAAGAAGGCGTTGACGAAATGACAATCGCAGACAAGTATGCTCAGGCATTTGATGAGGATACTATACCACTAAATATTAAGCCAGCAACAACAAGATCGCGTGCAACAGCGGTGATTCCAGATATTATTGCGTTTGTTGAAGATTTGATTCATAAGGGTTATGCTTATGAATCAGCAGGGGATGTCTATTTTCGAGCTAAAAAATTCAAAGGCTATGGCATATTAGCCCATCAAGATTTAGCTGAGATGGAGGCTAACGCGGCTGGTAGATTAGATGATCAGGAGCTAACACGTAAAGAAGATCCGATTGATTTTGCTGTATGGAAGGCTAGCCATAGTTCAGATGAGATTTCATGGGTTTCTCCTTGGGGTAAGGGTCGGCCAGGTTGGCACATTGAATGCTCGGTTATGGCACAAAAGTATTTAGCCGATACTATCGATATTCACGGCGGGGGCATTGACTTAGCTTTTCCTCATCACACTAATGAAATCGCACAATCTGAAGCTAGGACAGGTCAAACTTTCGTTAATTATTGGTTACATAATGGTTTTGTGAATGTCAACGATGAAAAAATGTCGAAATCATTGGGTAATTTTACGACAGTGCATGATATGTTAGCCCATTATGATGATCCAATGGTCATACGTTATTTATTAGCAACAACACAATATCGCCGACCGATTAACTATGCGCCGGATACGCTTGAACAGGCACGTGCTGAATTAGAACGTATTCGAACTGCATATCGTAATGTATTTTTCCGAATAAGTACAGCCAAAACAGGACACGATGACAGCGTCGATTATGCGATCGCAGAACATATCAGTCATTTTAGAGAGGCTATGGATGATGATTTCAATACGCAAAATGCTATCGCGTCGATTTTTGAGTTGGTAACCATAGCGAATAACTATGCTAGTCGCGATGAGATAAAGTTAGATACGGCGACACGACTCACACATGCTATAGCTGATTTGATGAATGTCTTTGGTATTAATGGTTTATCTGAACACTTAACCTTATCTGCAGAAGCACAGGCACTTTTAGATAAGCGCGTCCAAGCACGCGCAGTTCGTGATTTTAATCTTTCTGATCAGTTGCGTGATCAACTATCTGACATGGGTATTATTGTAGAAGATACGACACAAGGACAAAGATGGCATCACGCATAAAATAAAAAAGTAGCAACTAAAAGTTGCTACTTTTTTATTGTAATGATTAAAAGCGAATATTATTTAAAATAAATCGTATTATACTATCAAAAAAAGAACGAAATGGATTATAAATTAAAAAGTGTACAGAAGTAAAAACAAAGTAAAGGAAGTAGTTGACGAGGGGGGAAAAGGTTGGTATATTAGTATATGTTCTTAAGAGCGAAAGAGAGCAACGGTGTGAGCGAGTGAAAAAGAACGCGAGCAAGTAGTTGACAAAGCGAGAAGAATAAAGTATAGTAATAAAGTTGTCAAAAAGCGAAAGCGATGCGAGCGAAAGTAAGCGACGAAATAAAGTGTTGACAACGGCAGCGAAAGCTGATAAGATAATATAGTTGTCTCAGCGACAACAAGTAGCACATTGAAAACTGAACAAAACTTTGAACAAACGAATCTGTGACTAGTTATTAGCAGTAATAACAAAAACAAATTTGCGAAGTCAATTCGTAACAAACAATAAACGGATAGTCGTTATAGAGATATAGCAATTA
The DNA here is from genome assembly GCF_007954785.1 of Leuconostoc citreum. Taxonomy (NCBI): domain Bacteria; kingdom Bacillati; phylum Bacillota; class Bacilli; order Lactobacillales; family Lactobacillaceae; genus Leuconostoc; species Leuconostoc citreum. Next base: position 1,819,248 of record NZ_CP042410.1, read on the forward strand.
GTCAGTTTAATCGAAGAGTACATCTTCAAACAATGAATTTAAATTCATTTAAATTGAGAGTTTGATCCTGGCTCAGGATGAACGCTGGCGGCGTGCCTAATACATGCAAGTCGAACGCGCAGCGAGAGGTGCTTGCACCTTTCAAGCGAGTGGCGAACGGGTGAGTAACACGTGGATAACCTGCCTCAAGGCTGGGGATAACATTTGGAAACAGATGCTAATACCGAATAAAACTTAGTATCGCATGATATAAAGTTAAAAGGCGCTACGGCGTCACCTAGAGATGGATCCGCGGTGCATTAGTTAGTTGGTGGGGTAAAGGCTTACCAAGACAATGATGCATAGCCGAGTTGAGAGACTGATCGGCCACATTGGGACTGAGACACGGCCCAAACTCCTACGGGAGGCTGCAGTAGGGAATCTTCCACAATGGGCGCAAGCCTGATGGAGCAACGCCGCGTGTGTGATGAAGGCTTTCGGGTCGTAAAGCACTGTTGTATGGGAAGAAATGCTAAAATAGGGAATGATTTTAGTTTGACGGTACCATACCAGAAAGGGACGGCTAAATACGTGCCAGCAGCCGCGGTAATACGTATGTCCCGAGCGTTATCCGGATTTATTGGGCGTAAAGCGAGCGCAGACGGTTGATTAAGTCTGATGTGAAAGCCCGGAGCTCAACTCCGGAATGGCATTGGAAACTGGTTAACTTGAGTGTTGTAGAGGTAAGTGGAACTCCATGTGTAGCGGTGGAATGCGTAGATATATGGAAGAACACCAGTGGCGAAGGCGGCTTACTGGACAACAACTGACGTTGAGGCTCGAAAGTGTGGGTAGCAAACAGGATTAGATACCCTGGTAGTCCACACCGTAAACGATGAATACTAGGTGTTAGGAGGTTTCCGCCTCTTAGTGCCGAAGCTAACGCATTAAGTATTCCGCCTGGGGAGTACGACCGCAAGGTTGAAACTCAAAGGAATTGACGGGGACCCGCACAAGCGGTGGAGCATGTGGTTTAATTCGAAGCAACGCGAAGAACCTTACCAGGTCTTGACATCCTTTGAAGCTTTTAGAGATAGAAGTGTTCTCTTCGGAGACAAAGTGACAGGTGGTGCATGGTCGTCGTCAGCTCGTGTCGTGAGATGTTGGGTTAAGTCCCGCAACGAGCGCAACCCTTATTGTTAGTTGCCAGCATTCAGTTGGGCACTCTAGCGAGACTGCCGGTGACAAACCGGAGGAAGGCGGGGACGACGTCAGATCATCATGCCCCTTATGACCTGGGCTACACACGTGCTACAATGGCGTATACAACGAGTTGCCAACCTGCGAAGGTGAGCTAATCTCTTAAAGTACGTCTCAGTTCGGACTGCAGTCTGCAACTCGACTGCACGAAGTCGGAATCGCTAGTAATCGCGGATCAGCACGCCGCGGTGAATACGTTCCCGGGTCTTGTACACACCGCCCGTCACACCATGGGAGTTTGTAATGCCCAAAGCCGGTGGCCTAACCTTCGGGAGGGAGCCGTCTAAGGCAGGACAGATGACTGGGGTGAAGTCGTAACAAGGTAGCCGTAGGAGAACCTGCGGCTGGATCACCTCCTTTCTAAGGATAATCGGAAAGTGACAGTGCATTAGATTGCAAGTTCAAATGTTCAAAGTTTTGTTTAGTTTTGAGTGTGGTACTGTAATAGGTATCATGTTCAAAAGATGATCCTATGGGGAATTAGCTCAGCTGGGAGAGCACCTGCTTTGCAAGCAGGGGGTCAGCGGTTCGATCCCGCTATTCTCCATAGGCAATCGAAAGATTGTCTTGGTTGTACATTGAAAACTGAATAGTAACAAATTCTTTTAAAAGTAATGGAAACATTATTCTAAATTGAACCGAGAAACAACACAAAAAGAAGTTCTTTAAAAAGAACGGTTTAATCGCAGGTCTGAAAAATGACCAACTCATAAAACGAAACCGCAACGCAAGTTGTATAGGTTAAGTTAATAAGGGCGCGTGGTGGATGCCTTGGCACTAGGAGCCGATGAAGGACGTGACTAACTACGATAAGCTTTGGTGAGCGGTAAGTACGCTATGACCCAGAGATTTCCGAATGGGGAAACCCAACTCGAAAAGAGTTGTCGCTATCTGAATACATAGGATAGACGACGGAATACGCTGTGAACTGAAACATCTCATTAGCAGCAGGAGCAGAAAGAAAAATCGATTCCCTAAGTAGCGGCGAGCGAACGGGGAAGAGCCCAAACCAACGTGCTTGCATGTTGGGGTTGTAGGACTGATAAATAAGAGTTACAAAAGTGTTTTATAGCAGAACAAGTTGGGAAGCTTGGCGAAACAGGGTGATAGCCCCGTAAGCGAAATAGAGCACACTCTTTTCAGGATCCTGAGTACGGCCGGACACGTGAAATCCGGTCGGAATCTGCGGGGACCATCCCGTAAGGCTAAATACTCCCTAGTGACCGATAGTGAACCAGTACCGTGAGGGAAAGGTGAAAAGCACCCCGGAAGGGGAGTGAAATAGTTCCTGAAACCACGACGCCTACAAGAAGTCAGAGCCCGTTAATGGGTGATGGCGTGCCTTTTGTAGAATGAACCGGCGAGTTACGGTATCGTGCGAGGTTAAGGTGGAAAGACCGGAGCCGCAGCGAAAGCGAGTGTGAATAGCGCGAATAGTACGATGCTGTAGACCCGAAACCAGGTGACCTACCCATGGTCAGGATGAAGGTGAGGTAAAACTTACTGGAGGTCCGAACCGGTGCATGTTAAAAAATGCTCGGATGAACTGTGGGTAGCGGTGAAATTCCAAACGAACTTGGAGATAGCTGGTTCTCTCCGAAATAGCTTTAGGGCTAGCCTCATTATAAGCATACTGGAGGTAGAGCACTGTTAAGCCTAGGGGCCCATCTCGGGTTACCAAAGTTTGATAAACTCCGAATGCCAGATATGTATGAATGGGAGTCAGACGATGAGTGATAAGATCCACCGTCGAAAGGGGAACAGCCCAGATCGCCAGTTAAGGTCCCTAAATATATGTTAAGTGGAAAACGATGTGATAGTGCATAGACAACTAGGATGTTGGCTTAGAAGCAGCCACCATTTAAAGAGTGCGTAATAGCTCACTAGTCGAGTGCCATTGCGCGGAAAATGTACCGGGGCTAAACATATTACCGAAACTGCGGGTGCACGTAAGTGCGCGATAGGAGAGCGTTGTAAGGGCGACGAAGGTAGACCGTGAGGACTGCTGGAGCGCTTACAAGTGAGAATGCCGGTATGAGTAGCGAAAGACAGGTGAGAATCCTGTCCACCGAATGACTAAGGTTTCCTGGGGAAGGCTCGTCCACCCAGGGTTAGTCGGGACCTAAGGCGAGGCTGAGAAGCGTAGTCGATGGATAACAGGTTGAGATTCCTGTACCAGTAGTAATGCGTTTGACCGATGGAGGGACGCAGGAGGCTACCAGATGCGCACTGATGGATATGTGCGTGCAAGCAGTAAGTTTTGTAGAGAGTGAAATGCTTTCTACTATAAGGACAAGCTGTGATGCGGATCGAAATAAAGTAGAGAAGTCTGAGATGTCACACTGCCGAGAAAAGCTTCTAGGAAGTATTACACTGCCCGTACCGCAAACCGACACAGGTAGTCGAGTGGAGAACACTAAGGTGAGCGAGAGAACCCTCGTTAAGGAACTCGGCAAAATGACCCCGTAACTTCGGGAGAAGGGGTGCTCATGGCAACATGAGCCGCAGTGAATAGGCCCAGGCGACTGTTTATCAAAAACACAGGTTTCTGCAAAATCGTAAGATGAAGTATAGGGGCTGACGCCTGCCCGGTGCTGGAAGGTTAAAAGGAGTGCTTAGCTTCGGCGAAGGTATGAATTGAAGCCCCAGTAAACGGCGGCCGTAACTATAACGGTCCTAAGGTAGCGAAATTCCTTGTCGGGTAAGTTCCGACCCGCACGAAAGGCGTAACGATCTGGGCACTGTCTCAACGAGGGACTCGGTGAAATTTAAATACCCGTGAAGATGCGGGTTACCCGCGACAGGACGGAAAGACCCCATGGAGCTTTACTGTAGCTTGATATTGAATGTTTGTGCTGCTTGTACAGCATAGGTAGGAGACGTAGAAGTTTGGACGCCAGTCTAGACGGAGTCGCACGGTGGGATACTACCCTCGTTGTATGAACATTCTAACACTGGTCGCTTATCGCGATCGTGGACAGTGTCTGGCGGGCAGTTTGACTGGGGCGGTCGCCTCCTAAAAGGTAACGGAGGCGCTCAAAGGTTTGCTCAGAATGGTTGGAAATCATTCGTAGCGTGTAAAGGCATAAGCAAGCTTGACTGCGAGAGCTACAACTCGAGCAGGTACGAAAGTAGGACTTAGTGATCCGGTGGTTCCGCATGGAAGGGCCATCGCTCAACGGATAAAAGCTACCCTGGGGATAACAGGCTCATCTCCCCCAAGAGTCCACATCGACGGGGAGGTTTGGCACCTCGATGTCGGCTCATCGCATCCTGGGGCTGTAGTCGGTCCCAAGGGTTGGGCTGTTCGCCCATTAAAGCGGTACGCGAGCTGGGTTCAGAACGTCGTGAGACAGTTCGGTCCCTATCCGTCGCGGGCGCAGGAAATTTGAGAGGAGTTGCCCTTAGTACGAGAGGACCGGGGTGAACAAACCGCTGGTGTACCAGTTGTTCCGCCAGGAGCATTGCTGGGTAGCTATGTTTGGATGAGATAAACGCTGAAAGCATCTAAGTGTGAAACTCGCCTCGAGATGAGATTTCCCATTCTTAATGAAGTAAGACCCCTTAGAGATGATGAGGTAGATAGGCTAGAAGTGGAAGTGCTGTGAGGCATGTAGCGGACTAGTACTAATCGGTCGAGGACTTAACCAAAGTCAAGAACGGAAGTTCAAAACGTAATATGAGTGGTTTAATGAAGAGAAAGAATTTGATACTATTTAGTTTTGAGTGAATAACTCAAAGGTGTCGTATTGATAGCATAGAGGACACACCTGTTCCCATTCCGAACACAGAAGTTAAGCTCTATCACGCCGAAAGTAGTTGCCGGATCGCTGGCTGCGAGGATAGGAAGATGCGGTGCCGTACATAGGGAGTGCTCTGAGAAGAGTGCTTTTGCTTTAATTAGAAGAGAGAACGGAAGATATCGGAGAGGTGTCCGAGTCTGGCCGAAGGAGCATGGTTGGAAACCATGTAAACAAGGAATTGTTTCGAGGGTTCGAATCCCTTCCTCTCCATTATGGACGCTTAGCTCAGCTGGGAGAGCACCTGCCTTACAAGCAGGGGGTCACAGGTTCGATCCCTGTAGCGTCCATTGGCGAAAGTCAAGAAACCGGCACGTCGGGATAAAGCGATGCCGACTTAGCTCAGTTGGTAGAGCACCGCTCTTGTAAAGCGGGGGTCGAAGGTTCGAGTCCTTTAGTCGGCATGATTCTGCGGAAGTAGTTCAGTGGTAGAACATCACCTTGCCATGGTGGGGGTCGCGGGTTCGAATCCCGTCTTCCGCTTGTATGCCGGCGTGGCGGAATAGGCAGACGCACAGGACTTAAAATCCTGCGATAGAGATATCGTACCGGTTCGATCCCGGTCGCCGGCATATATGCACCTATAGCGCAATTGGATAGAGCGTCTGACTACGAATCAGGAGGTTGCAGGTTCGACTCCTGCTAGGTGCATAGAGGTTGAAGGAATTCAAACTCTTTTTTTAAGTTTAAAGGGGCAGAAGCTCTCGTAGAACTTTTCGGGACGTAGCTCAGCTTGGTAGAGCACCTGGTTTGGGACCAGGGGGTCGCAGGTTCGAATCCTGTCGTCCCGATTGGCAAGGAAAATTGTCAAAGACGATCGCGGTGTAGCTCAGCTGGCTAGAGCGTCCGGTTCATACCCGGGAGGTCGAGGGTTCGATCCCCCCTGCCGCGATAGGCTCGAGATATAGGACCTTTAGCTCAGTTGGTTAGAGCAGACGGCTCATAACCGTCCGGTCGTTGGTTCGAGTCCAACAAGGTCCATGCAGGACGAGAGTCAAGCAAGAGATGATGGAGAATTACCCAAGTCTGGCTGAAGGGAACGGTCTTGAAAACCGTCAGGTCGAGAAATCGGCGCGTGGGTTCGAATCCCACATTCTCCTTAGGTAGAGATACCAAAATAATATTATCGCGGGATGGAGCAGTCTGGTAGCTCGTCGGGCCCATAACCCGAAGGTCGTAGGTTCAAATCCTGCTCCCGCAATTGGTCGCATGGTCTAGCTGGTTAGGACGCCTGCCTGTCACGCAGGAGATCGCGGGTTCGAGCCCCGCTGTGACCGTTTAGTATGGGGACATACTAAGATGGCTCTGTAGCTCAGTTGGTAGAGCATACGATTGAAGCTCGTAGTGTCGGCGGTTCGATTCCGTCCAGCGCCATAGATGTCTCAGGGCATCCAGTAAGAGATGCGAATGTAGTTCAATGGTAGAATTCCAGCCTTCCAAGCTGGCTATGCGGGTTCGATTCCCGTCATTCGCTTTTATGTTGAGAAGCATAAGAAGGGCCTGTAGCTCAGTTGGTTAGAGCACTGTGTTGATAACGCAGGGGTCACAGGTTCGAGTCCTGTCAGGCCCATGATGAAGGATGTTTCAATGGAAACATCCTTTTTTGTTTGCCTTTTCTTACTGTTTCCGTTACAATTAATACATAATTTAACTTACCATAAGTAGACTATTCTAGAAAGTTGTTGGGTGATGAAAAACAACCAGTTGAAATTCCAGTAAGTTCCAATAGTGGGTAATGCCACTCGGTTAGCTCCGTTATCAGGTGATAATAAGTGTTATTTGCTTTGGCATTAAAGTAGATAAAAACTGGGTGGTACCACGGAAGCGCGTTTTCGTCCCTATTCCTACAAGGTTTAGAGGGGAAACGCGTTTTTGTATACTATAGATATTATGGAGGATAAACTATGTTAGATATAAAATATTTACGGAAAAATGTGGCAGAGGCAACTCGCCGTTTACAGGATCGAGGCATCGAATCTGAGAAGTTAACGACATTATTAAGTTTGGATAAAGCGCGTCGTGAGGCGATACAACAGGTAGAAAGCCTAAAAGCTCAAAGAAATGAAGTCTCTGATAAAATTGCTTACGCGAAGCGTAATAAAACTGATGCTAGTGAGGCTATTCTTGCAATGCAAGAAGTCGGATCAAAGATCAAAGCACTGGATGCAAGACAAGCAAGTCTTGATATGGAAGTTAAAAATTTAGCAGCTCATCTTCCTAACTTAGCTGCGTCTGATGTGCCGGTAGGACCTGATGAAGCAGCAAATGTTGAACAACGTGTTTGGGAACCTAAGACATATGGCCAAAGATTGAAAGCACACCAAGAGGCACCAGAATGGTTAAAAGCACATTATGAGGTGGGCGAGACGCTTGGTATTTTAGATTTTGAAAGGGGTGCTAAGGTATCAGGTGCACGTTTTCTTTATTATGTGGGTGATGGCGCACGACTTGAGCGAGCTGTGTATAATTTCATGTTAGATGAGCACCGTCAAGAAGGCTACACTGAAATGATTACGCCAATTGTGGTTAATGATGCTGCGATGTTTGGCACCGGTCAATATCCTAAATTTCAAGACGATGCATATCGTGTTGAGGGACTTGAACAGACTTATATTCCGACTGCTGAAGTGCCATTAACTAATTATTATTCAGGGGAAACACTACCAGCTGAAGACTTGCCGATTAAATTTACAGCGTTATCACCATCATTTCGTAAAGAGGCAGGTGCTGCTGGTAAAGATACGCGTGGCTTAATTCGGTTACATCAATTCAATAAAGTTGAAATGGTGAAGTTTACTAAGCCTGAACAATCATATGAAGAGCTTGAAAGTATGACGGCCAATGCAGAAAATATTCTGCAGAAACTTGGGTTACCATATCATGTCATTCTGCTGTCAACCGGCGATATGGGATTTTCAGCAGCTAAAACATATGACGTTGAAGTTTGGATGCCACAACAACAAGTTTACCGAGAAATATCTTCTGTCTCAAATACGGAGGACTTTCAAGCGCGTCGCATGCATATCACATATCGCAATGAAGCAGGACAACTAGCTCTGGTTCATACGCTTAATGGTTCTGGCCTTGCTGTGGGAAGAACAGTAGCTGCTATATTAGAGAATTACCAAAATCCCGATGGTAGTGTGACAGTGCCTGAGGTGCTACGCCCTTATTTGGGTGGCCAAGATAAATTGATGGCAACGCCACATCATTAATGTACTAAAAGTCTGTATTTATCAGGCTTTTTTTGCTACAATTGACAGTAGACTATTGTGCGCTAAAACACACAAATTTATATTTCAGAGGAGAAACACACAACCTACTAGCGTTGTGTGCTAAAAATAATGGCAAATCCAATACGAAAACTAGTTGATAATTCAAAAAAACAACTAAAAAAATTAAATCATATTGCTGATAAAGTTGAGGACTACGCTGACGAGATGGCGGCTTTGTCTGATGAAGCACTTCAGGCCAAAACGCCGGTATTTAAAGAAAAAATTGCTGATGCTTTGCGTGATGTGACAGAGACAGATAAACAAAATAAAGTACTAGCAAAAACATTAGATGCACTCTTGCCGGAAGCATTTGCGGTTGCACGTGAAGCAGCAAAACGCGTGTTGGGATTGTATCCATTTCGCGTGCAGATCATGGGTGCTGCTGTTTTAAATGACGGTAACTTGGCTGAAATGCGAACGGGTGAAGGAAAAACATTGACGGCCACTATGGCGGTCTATTTGAACGCGCTAACAGGCCGTGGCGTACATGTAGTCACTGTAAACGACTATCTTTCCGCACGAGATGCCGAGCAAATGGGGCAGTTATATAATTGGTTAGGTCTATCTGTTGGGGTCAACGTAGGTGACGCGCCAGCTGAGGAAAAACGTGCTGCTTATGATGCAGATATCACGTACTCAACGAACTTTAATATTGGTTTTGATTATCTACGTGATAACATGGTGAGACGTGCTGAAGAACGTGTCATGCAGCGAGGTTTGAATTTTGCGTTAATTGATGAAGCTGATTCTATCTTGATTGATACAGCACGTACACCGTTGATTATTTCGGGACCAGGATCAGGTGTTTCTCAGTTGTATGGGCGTGCAGATCGTTTTGTAAAAACATTACAACAAGATGAAGACTACAAGATTGACGAAGAAGCAAAAACGACAATGCTCACCAACGATGGCATCCATAAAGGCGAAATTTTCTTTAATCTAGATAACCTTTATGATGCTGGAGATACAGCTTTAACACATCATATTGACCAAGCGTTACGTGCGAATTTCAATTATATCAATGATAAAGACTACGTTGTACAAGATGGTGAGGTCAAGTTAATTGACCAATCTACTGGACGTATTTCTGAAGGCACACGCCTATCTGACGGCTTGCATCAAGCAATTGAGGCTAAAGAGGGTGTTGAAATTCAAGAAGAAAACAAATCTATGGCACAAATCACGTACCAAAACTTGTTTAGAATGTATAAAAAGCTGTCTGGTATGACAGGAACAGCTAAGACTGAAGAAGAAGAGTTACGCGAAATTTATAATATGGAAGTCATTACTATTCCAACCAATCGGCCAATCAAACGAGTTGATTACCCTGATTTGCTATATCCATCTATTCGTGCTAAATATAATGCCGTTGTCAAATTAATCCAAGAATTACATGAAAAGGGTCAACCTATTCTTATTGGTACGGGATCAGTTGAGTCGTCAGAATTACTATCAAAAATTTTGATGGCACAAAATGTACCGCATAACGTACTTAACGCTAAAAATAATGCCAAAGAAGCTGAAATTATTGCTAACGCGGGGCAACGCGGGGCCGTGACAGTAGCGACGAACATGGCGGGTCGAGGCACTGATATTAAGCTTGGCCCTGGTGTAGCTGATTTGGGTGGTTTGGCAGTTATTGCTACAGAACGTCATGAGTCACGACGTATTGATAATCAATTGCGTGGTCGTGCAGGTCGTCAAGGTGATGATGGCTTCTCACAGTTTTTCTTATCACTAGAAGATGACTTGATGATTCGTTTTGGTGCGGAACGTATTAGAGCTGTTTGGGAACGGATGAATCTGGATGAAGAAGAGACGGTTATTAAAAATCGGTTAATTACACGTTCAGTTGAATCGGCTCAAAAGCGTGTGGAAGGCAATAACTATGATACACGTAAAAACGTTTTGCAATATGATGATGTGGTACGAGAACAACGTGAATTAATTTATCATCAACGAGATATCATCATTGATGAGTCACAATCATTGGATTGGGTTTTGATGCCAATGGTTTCACGTACGATCAATCGCGTAGTGACAGCACAAACAAAAAGTAAAAAGCCTTCAGAATGGCAGTTACAACAAATCATTGTCTTTGCGGAAAATGTGCTTGTCAACGAAGATGCGCTGACTGAAAATGATTTGTCTGGCTTTTCACGAGAAGATATTGAAGCGAAGTTATATGCCCTGGCAAAGGAAAACTACGCTAACAAAAAGCGGCAATTATATGAACCGGAGCAAATGTTAGAATTTGAGAAGGTTGTGATTTTGCGTGCTGTAGACCAACATTGGACAGATCATATTGACGCACTGGATCGTTTGCGTCAAGGGGTTGGTTTACGCGGCTACGGCCAGCTGAATCCGTTAATCGAATATCAGAATGAAGCTTTTGAAAACTTTAATAAGATGATTGCTGATGTGGAATATGATGCGACGCGTACATTTATGAAAGCTGAAATTCGTCAGAACTTGAAGGCGTAGTTTTTAGATTCCTTTATAGATAATGCAATAACAGGAGCGAGCCAAAGTGTTCGCTTTTATTTTGAGAGGGTAAAGACATGGAAATTATTGATGCTAAGCATGCGTTAGCAGACATACAAGAAAATATTGCGCGTTTTCAAGGCACTTTAGATCTAGAAGCGTTAACGGAAGAAATTGCCGATTTTGAAAACCGTATGACAGAACCTGGATTTTGGGATGATAATACAAAAGCGCAAAAAGTTATCGAAGAAAACAATGTGCTAAAGAATCGGCGCGACTCATTTTTGAATTTAACGAATCAGGCTGAAGAAATTGAAGTCTTAATTGATATGCTCGCTGAAGATCCTGGAGATGTTGATACAGCTACTGAATTGGCAGACAGCATTGCACAAGCCCAAAAAGATGTTGAGGCTTACAATCTGGAACAGTTACTAACGGAACCATACGACGCTAATAATGCCATTTTAGAAGTTCATCCTGGCTCGGGGGGAACAGAATCAACGGACTGGGGTGCAAACTTATATCGGATGTATACGCGTTGGGCTCAACAGCATGGCTTCCAAGTTGATGTGTTAGACTACCATGCTGGAGATGAAGCCGGCATTGATAGTGCGACAATAAAAATTACTGGGCATAATGCGTTTGGCTTTTTACGAAGTGAAAAAGGCGTACATCGTTTTGTTCGTATCTCACCTTTTGATTCAGCAGGCCGCCGTCATACTAGTTTTGTCAGTGTTGATGTGATGCCAGAGTTAGATGACACTATTGAAGTTGAAGTCCGCGACGATGATATTAAGATGGATGTCTTTCGTTCTGGTGGTGCTGGTGGGCAGAACGTCAATAAAGTTTCAACTGGTGTGCGCCTAACCCACGAACCAACAGGGATTGTTGTGTCATCAACAGTGGAACGAACACAGTACGGTAACCGTGATTACGCCATGAAGCTCTTGAAAAGTAAATTATACCAGCTCGAACTTGAGAAACAAGAGGCTGAGCGGGCTGCTTTAACTGGTGAAAAAATGGAAAATGGTTGGGGATCACAAATTCGTTCATACGTATTGCATCCTTACCAGATGGTTAAAGATCACCGAACAAATTATGAAACAAATCAACCACAGCAAGTATTAGATGGTGATTTGGACCCGTTCATTAATGCTTATTTACAATGGCAATTAAGCTTAAAAAATCCAAATTAAGGTCGAAACAATATGTTTCGGCTTTTTCCATTATCAAACATATTAGTTTCTAACAATAGTCTAATGCGTTATAATATAAGTCAACATTAGACATTAACTGCCTAAAAAATGGAGGGCATAACATGGATAACAAATATACATCAAGTGCACAGAATGTGCTGGTTTTGGCTCAAGAACAAGCAAAATATTTTAAACACCAGGCTGTAGGAACAGAGCACCTATTGTTAGCCTTAGCAATTGAAAAAGAAGGCATTGCAAGCAAAATTCTTGGCCAATTCAACGTGACCGATGATGATATTCGCGAGGAAATTGAACATTTTACCGGTTATGGCATGACATCGCGCTATGATAAAAATGTCTATTTACCCTATTCGCCAAAAGCTGGCGACATACTTCGTCAATCAGGCGAAGAATCACGCGCGCTAGCACAGACCCAAGTTGGTACAGAGCATGTGCTGTTAGCCTTATTACAGGATGAGAGTATCTTATCATCGCGTATTTTATTAGCGTTGGATGCCAATTTACAAGAAATGCGCCGAGCAATTTTGCGGAAACTTGGTGTCACCGATGTACGCAAGCAAATGAAGCAACGTGACAAACAGCAATCACAAGGGACACCAACCCTGGATAGTTTGGCACGTAACTTAACACAACGTGCTAAAGATAATAAAATGGATCCCATTATTGGGCGCTCAAAAGAGGTGCGTCGTGTTGTACAAATTTTGTCACGACGTACAAAAAATAATCCGGTATTGATTGGTGAACCAGGTGTTGGTAAAACAGCTATAGCTGAAGGTTTAGCGCAAAGAATTATTGCTAATGATGTTCCAGACACATTGAAAAATAAGCGATTGATGGCATTAGATATGGGCTCTCTGGTCGCTGGCACAAAGTACCGTGGTGAATTTGAAGATCGCTTGAAGAAAATTATTGAAGAGATTTATCAAGATGGACAGGTGATTCTGTTTATCGATGAGCTACATACTTTAATTGGTGCTGGCGGGGCTGAAGGGGCTATCGACGCTTCAAACATTTTAAAGCCAGCTTTAGCAAGAGGTGAATTACAGACCTTGGGCGCAACGACTTTTGATGAATATCAAAAATATGTCGAGTCGGATGCAGCCTTGGAGCGACGATTTGCGCCGGTGACGGTGGATGAGCCATCACAAGAAGATGCCATCAGTATTTTGAAGGGTATTCGTTCTAAATTTGAAAGTCATCATCAAGTAGCGATTGATGATGCTGCGATTATTGCTGCAGTAAAACTATCATCGCGGTATATTACAGACCGTTTTTTGCCTGATAAGGCGATTGATTTAATGGACGAAGCTGGTGCGAAGGTTCGTATTGATGCGATTAATCGGCCAAACCCAGTGAATAAAAACAAAGCCAAATTGGCTGAGACAGTTGCGGCTAAAGAAGCAGCAATTACTGCGCTTGATTTTGAAGGTGCAGCTAAATTGCGCACCGAAGAAGTACGCTTAAAAAAGCGTATCAATAAAGCTGAAGCAAAGTTGGCGGATGATACACAACAAAATTACCATCTTCACGTGACTGAAGAAGATATTGCAGAAGTAATTTCACAGCAAACGGGTGTACCGTTAACGCAACTGGAGAAAAATGAACAGCAGCGTTTAGTCAATTTAGAAGCTGTCCTTGGTCGACGTGTCATTGGTCAGAAAGCAGCGATTTCTGCTGTGGCACGTGCAATTCGTCGTGCACGTTCAGGCTTGAAAGACCCTAATCGGCCAATTGGTACTTTTATGTTTTTGGGTCCAACAGGTGTCGGTAAAACAGAGCTTGCTAAGGCATTAGCGGAAGCCATGTTTGGTAGTCAAGAAAATATGATTCGTATTGATATGTCGGAATATCAAGAACGTTGGTCAGCTTCTCGACTTGTAGGCTCAGCACCAGGTTACGTAGGATATGATGAAGGTGGACAGCTAACCGAACAAGTGAGAAACCATCCTTATTCCGTGGTGTTACTGGATGAAGCAGAAAAAGCGCACCAAGATATTTTTAATTTGATGCTACAAGTGTTTGACGATGGTTTTTTGACGGATTCAAAAGGTCGTAAAGTTGATTTTCGTAATACAATTATCATCATGACTTCTAACTTGGGGGCAACACGTTTGCGTGATGAAAAATCAGTTGGTTTTGGCGCAGTTGATTTGAAAAATAATCATGCTGCGATGGCTGAAAAAATTCGTGAGACGCTAAAAGAAACATTCCGTCCAGAATTTATTAATCGCTTGGATGAAGCGGTCGTATTTGAACCACTAACAAAAGATGAGTTACATCAAATTGTTAAATTAATGAGCCGCACAGTACTACAGCGCGTAGCAGAGCAAGGTATATCTGTTAAAATAACGCCTGCAGCGATTGATGTCGTTGCTAGTGCCGGATTTGATCCAGAGTATGGTGCACGACCAATTCGACGGGCTTTGCAGACAAAGATTGAAGACGTTTTGAGTGAAGAATTGTTGCGTGGTCAGATTACCACTGATACGACTGTGACGATTGGTGCGAAAAACGGGGATATTAGACTAAGCATTAAACCTATCGATAAAGTAGCAGCTAAAGCTTAAAAGCCATCACTTAACAAAATAAGTGATGGCTTTTTCACCGAGATTAGCAATGAGCCAGCCGGCTAATAAATAAGGCACAAAAGGCAGACGTGCTTGATTGACAAAGAGTAAGCCAGTAAGACCTAGTATTGTGGCAATTAACAATGTGTAAGCGAAAATCAGACTATCATTAATTAAGATAAAGCACAGCAGGATGGGGATGTCACCAAAACCAAGCTTGTGGCGATAAACTAAACAGAGACACACAGGGATGACGAGGCAAAAAACTGTTATTTTGTCCTCGAACTGATTGAAATGGCTGGTCATAAACAAATAAATGAGCCAAGGGTATAAAACGCCTATGTGTATCGTGTGGCTGTAGATATCTTCACACGATAGAAAAAATAGTAATACCGCAGTTATCCATACTGTAATATCAGAAAAAAGTGACCAACCAATTATTGCGCCAAGTAGTTCGATATGTGCATAGTGCATACCAAATTTAAATTGACAATGACGACAATGGCCATGTAACAAAATAGCAGATATAACCGGGATTAAGTCATACCAAGATAACTGATGTTGGCATCTAAAACAAAAGGAACGTTTAATACCTAGGGGTATGTTGTGATTTAAGCGCTCGGCAAGGCATAATATTGTAGAAGTTAGCACTGCGTTAAATAGAATAATTAATAGTGTTTGCATAAGGGATTAGACGGAAAAATAAGCGATGACTCATACAAAAGGATATAATCATTTGATGTGCTGATTCACTCTTGACATTAGTCTATAATCTGGTATTATATTGAACGTGCTTTTAAGTAATCTGTTCTGTGAAATCATCACAACGTGCTGAACGGCGCTGTAAAGGCAATTGTCAGCAGATTCCCAGTAAGCATTTTTGTTTAATTACAAAAATGACACACCTGGAACTGTGTAATTAATAAAAAATTTAAGGAGACCGTAGCATGCCTACAATTAACCAATTGGTTCGCAAGCCCCGTAAGTCAAATGCGACTAAGTCAAAGTCACCAGCTTTGAACTTCGGCTATAACTCAATGAAGAAGAAAGCAACAAATAACGTTGCACCACAAAAGCGTGGTGTTGCCACACGTGTTGGTACAATGACACCAAAGAAGCCTAACTCAGCTTTGCGTAAGTACGCTCGTGTGCGTCTTTCAAACTTGTATGAAGTTACTGCTTATATTCCAGGTATTGGTCACAACTTGCAAGAACACTCTGTTGTTTTGATTCGCGGTGGTCGTGTGAAGGATTTGCCTGGTGTGCGTTACCACATTATTCGTGGTGCATTGGATACAGCTGGTGTTGACGGACGTATGACATCACGTTCAAAGTACGGCACAAAGGCGCCAAAGAAGTAAGAAGGAGACTGACAAATGCCACGTAAAGGTTATACTAAGCGTCAGGAAGTTTTGCCTGACCCAATTTACAATTCAAAGCTCGTTTCACGTTTGATCAACAAGTTGATGCTTGATGGTAAGCGTGGAACTGCTTCAACAATCTTGTATGATGCTTTTGATCGTATCAAGGAAGCTACTGGTAACGAACCATTGGAAGTTTTCGAACAAGCCATGGAAAACATCATGCCTGTATTGGAAGTTAAGGCTCGCCGTGTTGGTGGATCTAACTATCAGGTGCCAATCGAAGTACGTCCTGACCGTCGTACAACATTGGGATTGCGTTGGTTAGTAAACTACTCACGTTTGCGTAACGAACACACAATGGATGAACGTTTAGCTAAAGAAATCATGGATGCAGCTAATGATACTGGTGCATCTGTTAAGAAGCGTGAAGATACGCATAAGATGGCTGAAGCTAACCGTGCATTCGCGCACTATCGTTGGTAAGGTTTTTGGCACAACCTTGTGTGTTGTGCTTAAATTAAACCATCATTTATTGGGATGCTAAATTTAATCGTTCACATCGCAATAAATAGTGTAAAATGACAGTAGATGGTAAAGCACTATTGGCTTTTACCATCAAAAAGCGAACACAATTCTGTGTCGCTTTTTGTTGCATATAGAACAAAACCAGGAGATAACTCACAATGGCAAAACGTGAATACCCACTAGAACGTACACGTAATATTGGTATCATGGCCCACATCGATGCGGGTAAGACAACAACCACGGAACGTATCTTGTATTACACAGGTAAAATTCACAAAATTGGTGAAACACACGATGGTGCTTCACAAATGGATTTCATGGAACAAGAAAAGGAACGTGGAATCACAATCCAATCAGCTGCCACAACAGCCGTATGGCACGGTTTCTTTGACCAATTCGTAAAGACGCCCTACCGTGTTAACATCATCGATACACCAGGTCACGTTGACTTTACAATTGAAGTTGAACGTGCTTTGCGTGTTTTGGATGGCGCTGTAGCTGTCTTGGATGGTGCTGCTGGTGTTGAACCACAAACTGAAACAGTTTGGCGTCAGGCAACGACTTATGACGTGCCACGTATCGTATTCGTCAACAAGATGGATAAGTTGGGTGCTGATTTTGCTATGTCAGTTGAATCAATGCATGAACGTTTGCAAGTTAATGCTGAAGCCATTCAATGGCCTATTGGCGCTGAAGATGAATTCGAAGCAGTAATTGATTTGATCACACAAGAAGCTTATTACCCAGTTGATGATTTGGGTGAAAAGTGGGAACCACGTGAAATTCCTGCGGAATTAAAAGAATTAGCGGAAGAAAAGCGTAATACTTTGATTGAAGCTGTTGCTGATGTTGATGATGATTTGATGGAAAAGTACCTTGAAGGTGAAGACATTTCTGTTGAAGAATTAAAGGCCGCAATTCGTCGCGCAACTTTGGCATTACAATTCTACCCAGTTCTTGCAGGTTCTGCCTATAAAGATAAGGGTGTTCAAATGATGTTGGATGCCGTTGTTGACTATTTGCCAGGACCTTTGGATGTTAAGCCATATGTTGCTAATGATCCAAAAACAGGTGAAGAAATTGACTTGATTGCTGATGATAGCAAGTCATTTGCTGCGTTGGCCTTTAAGATTATGACTGATCCATTCGTTGGTCGTTTGACATTTATGCGTGTTTATACTGGTACTTTGCAATCAGGTTCATACGTACAAAACACATCTTCTGACACGCGTGAACGTGTTGGTCGTTTGCTACAAATGCACGCCACATCACGTACAGAAATTGATGAAGTTTTCTCAGGTGATATTGCAGCAGCTATCGGTTTGAAGAATACAACAACTGGTGATTCTTTGACAGCCGTTGATCATCAATTGATTCTTGAATCAATGGAATTCCCAGAACCAGTTATTGAATTGGCTATCGAACCAAAGACGAAGGCTGATCAAGACAAATTGTCTAATGCTATTCAAAAGTTAGCCGAAGAAGATCCATCATTCCGTGCGACAACAAACCCTGAAACTGGTGATACATTAATCGCTGGAATGGGTGAATTGCAATTGGATATCATGGTTGATCGTATGCGCCGTGAATTTAACGTTGAAGCAACAGTCGGTGCACCTCAAGTTGCCTACCGTGAAGCCTTTACACAAACAGTGCAGGCGCGTGGTTACTTCAAGCGCCAATCTGGTGGTAAGGGACAATATGGTGATGTTTACATCGAATTCTCACCAAACGAAGAAGGCGCTGGATTTGAATTCGAAGACGCTATCGTTGGTGGCGTTGTGCCACGTGAATATATCCCATCAGTTGAAGCAGGTTTGAAGGATGCTTTGAACGCTGGCCCATTGGCTGGCTTCCCATTAGTTGATTTGAAGGCTAAGTTGTATGATGGTTCATACCACGATGTCGATTCATCTGAAGCTGCCTTTAAGATTGCTGCGTCATTAGCTTTGAAAGAGGCTGCCAAGACTGCCGGTGCAGTTATTCTTGAACCAATCATGGCGGTTGATATTGTTGCACCTGAAGACAATCTTGGTGATGTTATGGGACACGTCTCAGCACGCCGTGGTATGATTGAAGGTCAAGAATCTCGTGGACCTGTTTTGGCTGTTAAGGCTAAGGTGCCTTTGTCAGAAATGTTTGGTTATGCAACAACTTTGCGTTCTGCAACACAAGGTCGTGGTACATTCCAAATGGTATTTGATCACTATGAAGCTGTTCCTAAGAACATTCAAGAAGAAATTATCAAAAACAGCGGTAAAGAAGCTTAATTCTCAACTTCTTAAAACCAATGTGATTAACTGACAGATGGTTCAGTATAAACGGCGTCACTCTACTCAGAGTGGTGCCGTTTTATTTTAAGTATATTGAGGCTTAATATGAAAAAAGAATATAGTCATTATTTAGTACCAGGAATTATTGTTGTTGGCATGGTATTACGGCTCCCATTTACTTCAATACCGCCTATTATAAGCAATATTGCTAAAGCACAACATGTGCCTGTTGGACAATTAGGTATTTTAACGACCATTCCACTTCTAGCATTTGCATTATTTTCATCTATAGCACCTAAAGTAGCACAAAAATTAGGTTTGGAAAGAGCTTTCTCACTAATGCTCTGTGTCATGATTGTTGGCTCAGTACTTAGGATTATTGATACTACCTTTCTTTACATTGGAACATTGATTGTTGGTATTGGTATTGCACACATGAATGTTTTATTGCCAAGCGTTGTGCGAACTTATTTTCCAACACGTCTTGGATCGATGACTTCCCTATTTACGTTTAGTATGATGTTGGCGACAGCCGTTGGCGCCGGATTAGCGGCACCAATTACTATGGCAACTAATTGGCGCATATTTATTTTGCTACTCACTGTATTGCTCGTGATAGCATTGCTGATATGGTTGCCAAATGATTACTTTGCGGCAAAACAAAGAATAATGAATAAATTAACAGTACCGGTGGACATAAAAGATGAGCAACCATCAGTTTGGCGTAATAAATATGCTTGGCTCTTACTTTTTTTTGCTGGTATGCAATCTGCGATGTTTTATATATTAATGGCTTGGGGACCAACGATGGCGGTGCAAACAGGTATATCAACAGCCGTAGCTGGTATATTTGCTGGAATTAATGCTTTAATTGGATTACCCTTTGCGTTAACAGTACCAACAATTGTTTCGCGATTAAATGGCAAGCAGCGCCAGTTATTAGTTGGCATGACATCGCTTGTTGGCATCTTGGGTTATCTATTATTGCTTCACCCTGTAGGAAATTTTTGGTACTGGCTAATCGTTAACCTGATGATTGGTGGGAGCACATCCGTACTTTTTCCTTATCTGATGACGACGTTAAGCTTGAAGACGAGCTCACCAAAAGCAACAGCAGTATTATCTGGTATGACACAGAGTGGCGGCTATTTATTGGCAGCTTTGGGACCAGTTTTATTTGGTTATGCATATAATTGGTTTAAGAGTTGGCAACCACAATTAGTGGTTGTATTGTTCTTATTTATCTTGATGACTATTGCAATTATTACGGTTGAGAAACAAAATAAAATATTGTGAGAAAAAAGCATGTCACGCGTGAAGTGGCATGCTTTTCTTGTTACAATATATCTATTGACTAAAAGTGAGGGTTGGGAATTGACTAACACATCAACACCAATTATTGAATTTAAAAATGTTGGCTTATCATATGATGATAACGAGGTACTTAAGAATATTGATTTGTCTTTGGAAGCAGGCAAATTTTATACGTTATTAGGACCATCGGGATCGGGAAAGACAACCATATTAAACTTAATCTCTGGGCAATTAACCGCGACACATGGTGACATTTTATTTGAAGGCAACATTATTAATGATGTGCCTGTCGAAAAACGTAATATGAATACGGTATTTCAAGATTACGGCTTATTTCCAAATATGAATGTTTTTGATAACGTGGCATTTGGTCCGACAATTAAGCGTATGAGCAAGACCGACATCAATGCAAAAGTTACCGAAATGCTGGATTTGGTTAAATTAAGCGACTATGCTGATCGAGAAATTAACGAGCTGTCGGGCGGACAACGCCAACGTGTGGCTATTGCAAGAGCGTTAGCAAACGATCCAGAGGTATTGCTCTTAGATGAACCATTGTCAGCTTTAGATTATAAATTGCGCAAGGACATGCAATATGAATTACGGGAAATCCAACAACGTTTGGGCATTACTTTTGTCTTTGTGACACACGATCAAGAAGAAGCACTGGCTATGTCTGATTGGATTTTTGTGATGAATGATGGGGTTATTCAACAGAATGGATCACCAGAAGATATTTATGATGAACCAATTAATCATTTTGTTGCTGATTTTATAGGCGAATCTAATATACTAGATGGCATCATGAAGACCGATTATTTAGTGCACTTTACCGGTAAAGATTTTGAGAACGTTGATGCGGGGATGCGGCCTAACGAACGTGTCGAAGTTGTTTTGCGACCGGAAGACTTAGATCTTACAACCATTGAGAATGGCAAACTAGTCGTCACAATTGATGACCAATCGTTCCGAGGGGATTACTACGAAATTACTGCGTTAGATGATGATGGGAATGAGTGGCAGGTACAGGCAACCAACAAAGCGGAAATTGGGGAACGCGTAGGGTTAACGTTCGATCCTGAAGATATTCATATTATGCGATTTAATGAGTCGGAAGATGATTTTGATGCCCGTCTGGAAAGTTATGAGGATGATGCTGATGATGCCAAAGAGTAAGCGTCAACGACAATTCTTTTATATTATTCCCTATGGGATATGGTTAGTTCTGTTCGTTATTGCTCCATTAGTGTTGTTAGTGTTTCAATCTTTAACAACACCAACAGGTCACTTTACATTGCATAACTATGCGATTTATTTTGCTAGTGGTACTTACTTGCGGATGACATTTAATTCGGTGTGGTATGCGTTTTTGATTACAGCAGTGACCTTAATTGTGAGTTATCCAATGGCTTATTTGCTAAATCAATTAAAACAAAAACAATTTTGGCTGCTGCTCATTATTTTACCAACGTGGATTAATTTACTGTTGAAAACATATGCGTTTATTGGTTTGTTATCCAAATCAGGCACGGTTAATAATTTTATTGGTTTGTGGGGGGTTGTACCACAGCAACTCTTATTTTCGGATTGGAGTTTCTTATTAGTCGCAGCATATATTGAGATACCGTTTATGATTTTACCTATCTTTAACTCATTGGCTGAAATCAATCCACGATTAGAACAAGCTAGCCGAGATTTAGGTGCTAATCGCTGGCAAACGTTGCGACGTGTGATTGTGCCATTATCGATGCCGGGGGTCAAAGCCGGTATTCAAGCGGTATTTATCCCGAGTTTGTCACTATTTATGATTACGCGTTTGATTGGTGGTAATCGTGTTATTACTTTAGGAACAGCCATCGAAGAACACTTTTTAGTGACGCAGAACTGGCAACTGGGCTCTACAATTGGCGTTGTGTTAATTGTGGCAATGGTTATCACAATGATTTTGACACGTGATCGTGCACGCCGCTCTGCTAGAAAGGGAAGATAAACCAATGATGAAAAAAATCAAATGGGGTAATTTATATCTTTGGCTGATGTTTGTTGTGTTATATTTACCCATCATATTTTTAATTACTTATTCTTTTAATGCCGGCAAAGTTATGCAAGGGTGGTCGGGTTTTTCGCTGAAACACTATGGTGAGTTATTTGCAGATACGCGTATTTTGGAAATTGTTGTGAATACTTTTTTAGTTGCTTTATTGTCGTCATTGCTATCTAGTGTTATTGGGACAGCAGGGGCATTGTACATTTATAATATTAAGCATGCACTGACTAAAAATGTCTTCTTATCTTTGAATAATATCTTATTAGTTTCACCGGATGTGATTATCGGTGCAGCGTTTTTAATTCTTTTCACGGTTATGGGTTTCTCACTGGGCTTTACTTCGGTACTTTTGTCACACATTGCGTTTAGCATTCCGATTGTCG
This sequence comes from Leuconostoc citreum, assembly GCF_007954785.1. Classification (NCBI taxonomy): domain Bacteria; kingdom Bacillati; phylum Bacillota; class Bacilli; order Lactobacillales; family Lactobacillaceae; genus Leuconostoc; species Leuconostoc citreum. The sequence goes on from NZ_CP042410.1 coordinate 1,841,736, forward strand.
TCTTGATGGTATTACCACGGCTGCAAGAAATGAATCGCTCGCTAGTTGCCTCAGCTAAGGATTTAGGTGCTAATAATTGGCAAATGTTAACACGTGTGATATTACCAGTTATTTCACCAGGCATTTTTGCCGGTTTCTTTATGGCTTTTACCTATTCCTTGGATGATTTTGCTGTGACTTTCTTTGTGACTGGCAATGGGTTCTCGACGCTTTCTGTAGAAATCTATTCGCGTGCACGTCAAGGTGTTAGTCTAGAAATCAACGCTTTATCGGCGATGATGTTTATGGTGTCGTTAGCACTGGTGTTAATTTATTATGTGATTTCAACACGTGCCGCTAAAAGCAAAAAACAAGGCACTAGATTAGTTTTACCGGCATCGGAGGGGTTATAGTATGAAAAAGCTTATCACAGGTATTTCAGCTATTTTAGTACTTGTTGTCCTGCTGTTTGGAACGCAACGTTATTTGGCGTCTCAGACAGGTACCGGAGAATCTTCTGATAAAGTGTTAAATTTATACAATTGGGGCGATTACCTTGATCCTGATTTGATTACTAAATTTACTAAAGAAACTGGTTACAAGGTCAGCTATGAAACTTTTGATTCAAACGAAGCGATGTACACGAAGATTAAGCAAGGGGGGACGTCATACGATTTAACAGTACCTTCTGACTACATGATCAAAAAAATGAAGCGTGAGAACTTATTGTTGCCTTTAGACCATAGTAAGCTGACAGGTATCAATAATTACGATACGCGTTTCATGAATCAAACATTTGATAAAAATAACAAGTATTCATTACCGTATTTCTGGGGTACTTTAGGCATTATTTATAATGATAAATATGTCAAGCCTCAGGATGTTCAACACTGGGACGATTTGTGGGCGCCTAAATTCAAAAACCAAATCATGCTAGTTGATTCGGCCAGAGATGCTTTGGCTATGGCTTTAATTACACAGAATAAATCAGTCAATGATAAGTCAACAGCCGACTTGGCTGCAGCCCAAGCTAAATTGACCACGCTAATGCCTAATATAAAAGCAATTATAGCTGATGAGATTAAAATGTATATGGCGCAAAATGAAGCTGCTATTGCTGTAACCTATTCAGGGGAAGCTTCTCAAGCAATGGGCAACAATAGTCATTTGCACTATGTTGTGCCCAGTGAAGGTTCTAACCTATGGTTTGATAATATCGTGATGCCAAAAACAGCAAAACATAAAGCAGCCGCCTATGCGTTTCTTAATTTTATGAGTGAACCGAAAAACGCTGCCCAAAATGCAACGTATGTTGGATATGCTACACCGAATAAGCGTGCGATGCCATTCTTATCGGAAGCAGTTCGTCATGATAAACAGTTCTATCCTGATAAGAAAACATTAGATAATCTTCAGGTATATGATGACTTAGGTCAACGATGGACCGAAAAATATAATGATGCCTTCTTAGAATTTAAAATGTCGCAGAGATAACCTTAAAAAACCAATGATGATTGATTGGTTTTTTTTTTATTGCCCAACAGCACAAATTAATTTAAAAAAGGGTTGCTATGGCGCTGTTAATCTGTTAATATAGTTAAGTACGCTTTTGGAACGGTAGTCACATAAACCTACCGAAAGCCTGGTGTATCAATATTTAGCGATGATGATTAAGGTTGCGACACGCGCGGCCGCGTTGCCATGGGCGCGCAAAACACAAGCAGTGTTGTCGGTTTTTAATCGGAGTTAGCTGATTTACAAAATCAACGAGGAGGCACGAAATAATGGCACAAAAGAAGATCCGTATCCGTTTGAAGGCATACGAACACCGTATCTTAGACCAATCAGCAGAAAAGATTGTTGAGACAGCTAAGCGCACAGGTGCAGAAATTGCTGGTCCTATCCCATTGCCAACAGAACGTACATTGTACACAATTCTACGTTCACCACATAAGCATAAGGATAGCCGTGAGCAATTCGAAATGCGTACGCACAAGCGATTGATCGACATTGTGAACCCTACTGACAAGACAGTTGACGCATTGCGTAAGCTTGAATTGCCATCAGGTGTTGCAATCGAAATTAAGTTGTAATTCATCGGATTACACTTCGCGCCTCATCGAGGCAAAATAAAGTCAAGAAAAAATTAAGGAGATTAGTCATGACTAAAGGTATCTTAGGCCGCAAAGTCGGTATGACTCAGGTTTTCACAGAATCTGGTGAATTGATCGCCGTAACTGCTGTTGAAGCTACACCAAACGTTGTATTACAAGTTAAAAATATTGCAACTGATGGTTATAATGCTATCCAACTTGGTTACCAAGACAAGCGCACAGTTTTGTCAAACAAACCTGAACAAGGTCACGCTTCTAAAGCAAACACGACCCCTAAGCGCTACGTTCGTGAAGTCCGCGATGCGGAAGGCGAATTTAACGCAGGGGATGAAATTAAGGTTGACACATTCCAAGCAGGTGATTACGTCGACGTAACCGGTATCACAAAGGGACATGGCTTCCAAGGTGCTATCAAAAAGCTTGGACAATCACGTGGTCCTATGGCCCACGGTTCTCGCTACCACCGTCGTCCTGGTTCAATGGGTGCAATCATTAACCGTGTATTTAAGGGTAAGCTATTGCCTGGTCGCATGGGTAACAACAAGCGTACTATGCAAAATGTTGCTATTGTTCACGTTGATGTTGAAAACAACTTGTTGTTGTTGAAGGGTAATGTCCCTGGTGCCAACAAGTCACTATTGACTATCAAGTCAACAGTTAAAGTTAACGCAAAGCATCCTGAAGTTAAGATGGCCGGTGTATCTGCATCTGCTACAACTGAAGAAGCTTAATATAAAATATATAGAAAGGAGAACAATCAATCATGACTAAAGTTGCTGTATTAAAGCAAGATGGTAGTCAAGCTGCTGAACTCGAATTGAATGACGCAGTTTTCGCCATCGAACCTAACAACGCCGTTATCACTGATGCAGTTTTGATGCAACGCGCATCAATGCGTCAAGGGACACACGCTGTCAAGAACCGTTCAGCGGTATCTGGTGGTGGACGTAAGCCTTGGAAGCAAAAGGGTACTGGTCGTGCACGTGCCGGTTCAATCCGCGAACCACAATTCCGTGGCGGTGGTATTGTTTTTGGACCTACACCACGTTCATACGCATACCGTATCAACCGTAAGGCATACCAATTGGCTTTGAAGTCAGTTTTGTCACAAAAAGTTGCTGAAGGTAAGTTAGTAGTTGTTGATGCTTTGTCATTTGAAGCACCAAAGACACAAGACTTCAAGAAGGTTTTGGCTAACTTGTCAGTTGACACAAAGACATTAGTAGTTGTTGATGAAGACAACGAAAACGCAATCTTGTCAGCACGTAACTTGACTAACGTTCAAGTTATGACAACAAAGGGTATCAACGTACTCGACGTTGTTAATGCAGATAAGCTGGTGATTGTTCAATCATCAATCGAAGAAATCCAAGGAGGTCTTGCCTAATGGATGCACGCGATATTATCCGTCGCCCGATTATCACTGAAGCCTCAATGGCACAAACAGAACGCAAGCGTTATGTTTTTGAAGTTGATACTCGCGCAACAAAGCCTGAAATTAAGAAGGCAATTGAAGAGATCTTCGACGTTCAAGTAAGTGGTTTGAACACAGCTAACGTTCGCGGTAAGAAAAAGCGCCAAGGTCGTTATGTTGGTTACACACGCAAGTTGAAGAAGGCAACAGTAACGTTGTCTAAAGATTCAAAAGATATTCAGATCTTTAACGAAGGTTAATTCTAAATAGGAGGAAAAGACATTGGCTATCAAGAAGTATAAGCCAACCTCAAACGGACGTCGTAACATGACGGCTTCAGATTTCGCTGAAATCACGAAGTCAACGCCCGAAAAGAGTTTGTTGGCAAAGAAGTCAAAGACTGGTGCACGTAATAACTCTGGTCGTATGACTGTTCGTCATCACGCTGGCGGACATAAGCAAGCCTACCGTTTGGTAGACTTCAAGCGTATTAAAGATAACACGACAGCTACTGTAAAAGCTATCGAATACGATCCAAATCGTACAGCAAACATTGCTTTGCTTGTCTATGAAGATGGTATTAAGTCATATATCTTGGCGCCAAAGGGATTGAAGGTTGGCGATAAAGTACAATCTGGTCCTGATGCCGACATCAAGGTCGGCAATGCCTTGCCATTGAGCAACATTCCTGAAGGTACTTTGATTCACAACATCGAATTAAAGCCTGGTAAGGGTGGTCAATTGGCACGTTCAGCTGGTACATCAGCACAAATTTTGGGTAAGGATGGCAAGTATGTCATCGTGCGCCTAACATCAGGTGAAGTACGTTTGGTTCTTGCAACTAACCGTGCAACTATTGGTGAAGTTGGTAACGCTGAACACTCATTGATTAACTGGGGTAAAGCTGGTCGTAACCGTTGGCGTGGAAAGCGTCCACACGTTCGTGGATCAGTTATGAACCCTAACGACCACCCACACGGTGGTGGTGAAGGTAAAGCCCCTGTCGGTCGTCCAAGTCCTATGTCACCATGGGGTAAGAAGACTGCTGGTAAGAAGACTCGCGATAAGAAGAAGGCTTCAACAAAGTTTATCGTTCGCGGTCGCAAGAGTAAGTAAGGGAAGGAGACAACTAATGGCTCGTAGTTTAAAAAAGGGACCATTTGCGGACCCACACTTGCTTAAGAAGATTGAAGCGCAAGCTGATTCTGAAAAGAAGTCAGTGATCAAGACTTGGTCACGTCGTTCAACAATCTTCCCAAGCTTTATCGGCTTTACAATTGCCGTTTATGATGGTCGCAAGCACGTTCCAGTTTTTGTGCAAGAAGACATGGTTGGACACAAGTTGGGTGAATTCGTACCAACTCGTACGTTCAAAGGCCACAAGGCTGATGACAAAAAGACTGGTAAAAAATAAAGGAGGAAATTGAAAAATGGCTGAACAAATTACTTCAGCTCGTGCGACAGCCAAGATTGTTCGCGTTGCCCCACGTAAGGCACGTCTAGTTCTTGACACAATTCGTCGTAAGAGCGTTAACGAAGCATACGCAATTTTGAAGTTCCTACCTAACACTTCTACTGAAGATATTTACAAGGTTTTGAACTCAGCAGTTGCTAATGCTGAAAACAACTTCTCATTAGACAGAGAAGATCTTATTGTGAAGGAAGCCTTTGCTAACGAAGGACCTACGCTTAAGCGTTTCCGTCCTCGTGCCAAGGGTTCTGCTTCACCTATCAACAAGCGCACAAGCCACATCACAATTGTGGTTGCTGAGAAGGAGGCAAAGTAATGGGTCAAAAGATTAACCCTACTGGATTCCGTGTCGGCGTTATTCGCGACTGGGATGCAAAGTGGTTTGCTGACAAGGCTGATTATGCTAACCAACTTCACGAAGACTTGCGTATTCGTAAGTATATCGAAAAGAACTTAGCGGACGCCGCAGTTGATCGCATCGAAATTGAACGCAGCACAAAATCACGTGTTGACGTTTCTGTCCACACTGCTAAGCCAGGAATGGTTATTGGTAAGGGTGGCTCTGAAGTTGAAAAGCTTCGTACACAATTAGCAAAATTGACAGATAGAGATGAAAAGGGTCGTTCAAAGCGCGTTTTCATTAACATTGTTGAAATCAAGAAGCCTGATTTGTCTGCTCATTTAGTTGGACAACAAATTGCTGGTGACTTAGAACGTCGTGTGGCTTTCCGCCGCGCAATGCGTGGTGCTATTCAACGTGCCACACGTTCAGGTGCTAAGGGTATTAAAGTTATGGTTTCAGGTCGTTTGAATGGTGCTGATATTGCTCGTATTGAACAATACACTGAAGGCACAGTGCCTTTGCACACATTGCGTGCCGACATCGATTACTCATGGGACGAAGCAATGACTGCTTATGGTAACTTGGGTATTAAGACTTGGATCTACCGTGGTGATATTTTGCCACAAAAAAAGAACAGTAAGTAAGGAGGGAAGCAAACATGTTAGTACCAAAGCGTGTTAAATTCCGTCGTGTACACCGTGGTCACATGCGTGGCGAAGCAAAAGGTGGAAAGACGGTTGCGTTCGGTGAATTTGGCTTGCAAGCAACAACTTCAAGCTGGATTACCAATCGTCAAATTGAGGCTGCCCGTATTGCAATGACACGTTATATGAAGCGTGGTGGTAAGGTTTGGATTAAAATCTTCCCTCACAAGTCATATACATCTAAAGGTGTCGGTGTTCGAATGGGTAACGGTAAGGGTGCACCCGAAGGTTGGGTTGAACCTGTTAAGCGTGGCAAAGTAATGTTTGAAGTTGGTGGCGTTCCTGAAGCTACTGCACGTGAAGCATTGCGTTTGGCACAGCACAAGTTGCCTGTACGTACAAAGATTATTGCTCGGGAGGCTGAATAATGGCTAAAGCAAGTGAATTGAAAGAATTGTCACTTGCGGATTTGCAAAAGCGCGAAGCCGAATTCAAGGAAGAATTATTCAACCTGCGTTTCCAATTGGCTACTGGCCAACTTGAAAACACGGCGCGTATTGCACAAGTTCGTAAGGACATTGCACGAGTTAAGACAGTTATTCGTGCGCAAGAATTGGCAAACGCCAACAAATAAGACGAAAGGAAGAAGCTGAAAAATGAGTGAAGAACGTAATGCTCGTAAGGTTTATCAAGGCCGTGTTGTTTCAGATAAGATGGACAAGACAATCACTGTCGCTGTTGATACTTATGTGACACACCCTGTCTATGGTAAGCGTGTTAAGTACACAAAGAAGTTTAAAGCCCATGATGAGAACAATACTGCTAAGATGAATGATATTGTTCAAATTATGGAAACACGTCCTTTGTCTGCAACTAAGCACTTCCGTTTGGTTAAAATCGTTGAAGAGGCTGTTGTTCTCTAATTCGATTGATATCAAATCGTCGTAATTAATTGCTAACTAAGGAGGAAGAACCATGATTCAACAAGAGAGTCGTTTAAAAGTGGCTGACAACTCTGGCGCACGTGAAATCTTAACGATTAAAGTGCTCGGTGGTTCAGGCCGTAAGTTTGCTGGTGTGGGTGACATGATTGTTGCTACAGTTAAGCAAGCTATCCCTGGTGGTAACGTAAAGAAGGGTGACGTCGTAAAGGCTGTTATCGTTCGTACTGTTTCTGACGTTCGTCGTGCAGACGGTTCATACATCAACTTTGATGAAAACGCCGCTGTTATCGTTAAGGACGACAAGTCACCAGTTGGTACGCGTATTTTTGGACCTGTTGCACGTGAATTGCGTGACAGCGACTACATGCGTATTGTTTCATTGGCACCAGAAGTGCTCTAATACTGACAAGGAGGAGCCAAATCATGTTTGTAAAAACAGGTGATAAGGTTCGCGTCATTGCCGGCAAAGATAAGGGAAAAGAAGGCACAATCACTAAGACTGTTGCTGGAAAAGATCGCGTAGTTGTCGAAGGCGTGAACATCGTTAAGAAGCATCAAAAGCCTTCTAACGAATATCCACAAGGTGGTGTTATCGATATCGAAGCACCTATCCATGTATCAAACGTGCAATTGCTTGACCCTTCAACTAACGAACCAACAAAAGTTGCGTTCAAGATTGAAGATGGCAAGAAAGTTCGCGTATCTAAAAAGTCTGGTAACGTACTAGGCTAATATTGAAAGGTGAAATCATTTTCATGGCTAACGCACTAAAAGAAAAATATGTTAATGAAGTTCAACCTGCTTTGATCGAAAAGTTTAACTTTACATCACCAATGCAAGCCCCAAAGATCGACAAAATCGTTCTTAACATGGGTGTTGGTGATGCAGTTTCAAACTCAAAGAACTTGGATGAAGCGGTTGAAGAATTGAAGCTAATTGCTGGACAACAACCAGTAATTACAAAGGCAAAGAAATCAATCGCTGGTTTCCGTTTGCGTGAAGGTATGTCAATCGGAACTAAGGTTACATTGCGTGGTGCACGTATGTATGAATTCTTAGACAAGTTGATCAACATTTCATTGCCTCGTGTCCGCGATTTCCGCGGTGTATCATCAAAGGCCTTTGATGGTCGTGGTAACTACACACTTGGAATTCGTGAGCAATTGATCTTCCCAGAAATCGATTTTGACCAAGTTAACCGTGTTCGCGGCTTGGATATTGTTGTTGTTACAACAGCTCAAAACGATGAAGAGGGTCGCGAATTGTTGACACTCTTGGGCATGCCATTTGCTAAGTAATTAGGCATTTTAAAAACGTTTGTTACTCTTAAAAAAGAGTGACACGTTTTTAACTGTTATAGACCAAAATAGTCTATAATAGTTAAGAGCGTGTCATTTCATTATGTCCGTTCAAAAATAAAAGGAGGATATCGATAGATGTCTATGACTGATCCAATTGCTGATTTATTGACACGTATTCGTAACGCCAATTTGGCACATCACGAAGTCGTTGAAATTCCAGCATCAAAAATTAAAAAGAGCATCGCTGAAATCTTGAAATCAGAAGGTTTCATCCGCGACGTAGAGTACATTGAGGATAACAAGCAAGGTGTTATTCGTGTATTTCTTAAGTATGGGGAAGACCGTAACCGCGTGATTACAGGAATTAAGCGTATCTCAAAGCCAGGTTTGCGTAAGTATGCCAAAGCTGATTCATTACCAAAGGTTTTGAATGGTTTGGGTATCGCAATTATCTCAACTTCTGCCGGTGTTATCACTGACAAAGAAGCGCGATCAAAGCAAGTTGGTGGCGAAGTAATCGCTTACGTTTGGTAATATATCTAAGAAAGGAGACTTACCATGAGCCGTATTGGAAATAAAGTAATTACACTTCCTGCTGGTGTTGAAGTATCTCAAGAAGGTACAGTTGTTACTGTTAAAGGCCCTAAAGGCACATTGTCACGTGAAATTGCTTCACAAATTTCAATGTCTGTCGAAGGTACTGAAGTAGCATTCACTCGCGAAAGTGACGACAACAAAACAAAAGCTTTGCACGGTACAACACGTGCTAACGTTGCGAACATGGTCGAAGGTGTTTCAGAAGGATTCACTAAGACATTGAAGCTTGTTGGTGTTGGTTACCGTGCTGCAAAGTCAGGTTCAAAATTGACTTTGTCAGTTGGTTATTCACACCCTGTTGATTTTGAAGACCGTGAAGACTTAACTGTTGAAGTACCAGATGCTTTGACTGTTAAAGTTTCAGGTATTTCAAAGCAACGTGTTGGTGACTTAGCCGCTGAAATTCGTGCCGTTCGTTCACCTGAACCATATAAGGGCAAGGGTATTCGTTACGAAGGCGAAGTTGTTCGTCGTAAGGAAGGTAAGACTGGTAAGTAAAAGTAATTTACTTAGCACGACTATCTTAACTCTCAAAATAAATTTTAAATGGCATATAGCCATCAGAAAAGGAAAGCACAGCTATGATTTCAAAACCAGATAAAAACAAGCTCCGCGTTAAGCGTCACAAGCGCGTTCGTGGAAAGATTTCTGGTACTGCTGCTCGCCCACGTTTGAACGTTTTTCGTTCTAATGCAAACATCTACGCGCAATTAATTGATGACGTAGCGGGTGTAACGCTAGCAAGTGCCTCAAGCCATGATGCAGAAGTATCAGGTACAAAAACAGAACAAGCTACTAAAGTTGGTGAATTGATCGCAACACGTGGTAAGGCTGCAGGATTCGAAGATGTTATCTTTGATCGTGGTGGTTACCTATATCACGGCCGTGTTCAAGCATTGGCAGAATCAGCCCGTGAAAACGGATTGAAGTTCTAAGGAAAGGAGGAATATAAAAAATGGTTGAATTCGTTAACCCTAAGTCACTTGGTGAATTAGAAGAAAACGTTGTTGCTATTAACCGTGTCACAAAGGTTGTCAAGGGTGGTCGTCGTTTGCGTTTTGCTGCGTTGGTTGTCGTTGGTGATAAGCAAGGACATGTTGGTTTTGGTACAGGAAAAGCACAAGAAGTGCCTGAAGCTATCCGCAAGGCTATCGAAGACGCTAAGCGTAAGTTGATTACTGTTCCTACAGTTTCAACGACTATTCCTCACGACGTCCTTGGCGTATGGGGCGGCGGTAAGATCTTGATCAAGCCAGCCGAAGAAGGATCTGGTGTTGCAGCCGGTGGTGCCGCACGTTCTGTTATGGAACTAGCAGGTATTGCTGATGTGACTGCGAAGTCACTTGGCTCAGCTACACCAGTTAACGTTGTTCGCGCAACTTTTGATGCTTTGACAAGTTTGAAAGATGCAGAACAAGTAGCAGCTTTGCGTGGTGTTTCTTTGGAACACTTGGCTGAATAAGGAGCGATAAAATGGCTGATTTGAAAATCACTTTGATTAAAAGTGCGGCTCATCGCTTACCTAAGCAACGTGCGATTGTTAAGTCTTTGGGGCTTGGTCGTGTGTCTAGCTCAGTGGTGAAGCCTAACAACGAAGCTACTCGTGGCGCAATTTTCCACATTGCACACTTAGTAAGCGTCGAAGAAGTAAAGTAATAAACTATTAAAATAGGAGGTACCGAAAGATGAACTTGAACGAATTACAACCTGCTGCCGGTTCACGCAAGTTGCGTAACCGTGTAGGTCGCGGTACGTCATCAGGAAATGGTAAGACATCCGGACGTGGTCAAAAGGGTCAAAAGGCTCGTGGCAAAGTGCGTTTGGGGTTTGAAGGTGGACAAATGCCTTTGTACCGTCGTATTCCAAAGCGTGGATTTACTAACATTTCACGTAAGGAATTCGCTGTGGTTAACTTGGAAAAGTTGAACACATTTGCTGATGGTACAGAAGTGACGCCAGCACTTTTGATTGAAAACGGTATTGTTAAAAATCAAAAGTCAGGTATCAAAGTTTTGGCTGTCGGTCAACTTGAAAAGAAGTTGACTGTTAAGGCACATAAGTTTTCTGGCGCTGCTAAGGCTGCTATTGAACAAGCCGGTGGAACAACTGAGGTACTTTAATGCTACGCACGTTATTTAATGCAGTACGTGAAAAAGATATTCGTAAAAAGTTGGGATGGACGTTTTTAATTCTGTTTATTTACAGAATTGGCACACATATTACGGTGCCAGGTGTCAACCCTTCAGCTATGGCGAATATGGCTAACTCAGGATTAATGAACATTTTGAACATTTTTTCTGGTGGTGGCTTGATGAACTATTCATTGTTTGCAATGGGTGTTTCACCATACGTGACGGCACAAATTGTTGTGCAACTTTTGCAATTAGATATCGTGCCTCGCTTTGTTGAATGGAGTAAGCAGGGTGAAGTTGGTCGGCGAAAGTTGAACAATGCCACACGTTGGTTAACCCTTGTACTTGCCTTTGTTCAATCCGTTGGTATTACAGCAGGGTTTAACTCGCTGTCTGCCTATGGGTTAGTTAGTCAAACAAACAATGTCATGTCATTTATCGTCATTGGTTCAGTAATGACGATTGGGACATTTTTTGCGATGTGGCTAGGTGAAATGATAACTGAAAAGGGACTTGGAAACGGTGTTTCTATGATCATCTTTGCTGGCATCATTGCACAGGCACCTGAAGGTTTGTATGAAATTTTCAAAGAAAATATTTTACAAGCAAATTCAAATGATTTAACAAACGGTATTGTCTTTATGGCTGTGTTGATAACAGCAATGATCTTGATTATTGGTATTACAACATGGTTCTATGAAGCTACTCGTCGTTTGCAAATGCAGTACACGCGTTCTGCAGTATCATATGGTAGTGAAGCTTATTTGCCACTTAAAGTTAACGTTTCTGGCGTTATTCCGGTTATCTTTGCTTCGTCGTTTATTAGTACACCACAGACAATTTTGTTTGCATTCCAAGATAAATTTGCTTCGGCACAATGGTATCAAGTGATGCAACAGATTTTCAGTATGACGACACTACCAGGTGCAATTCTTTATACCGTATTAATCATTGTCTTTACATACTTTTATGCTTTTGTGCAAGTTAACCCAGAAAAGTTAGCTGAAAATTTGCAAAAGCAGGGGGCTTACATCGTTGGTGTACGTCCTGGTGATGAGACAAAAGCATTTGTGTCACAGTTACTTTTGAGCTTGAGCTTTGTTGGCTCTATCTTTTTAGGTTTCGTGGCACTAGTGCCACTCATCGCGTCAGATGTATGGAGTTTGAACGAAAAAATTGGTCTAGGGGGCACCAGCTTATTAATTGCTATTGGTGTTGCACTTGACTTAATACGTCAAATTGATGGTTTGATGCAAAAGAGAAATTATATTGGGTTTATTACGAAAAAACAGTTAGCAACTCGGGAGGCAACTAATGGCTAATAATTTGATTTTGTTGGGTTTGCCAGGTGCTGGTAAAGGCACACAGGCAGAATTTATTGTGAAGGACTACCCTACTGTTCATATTTCTACAGGAGATATTTTCCGTGCCAATTTAGCTAATGATACATCATTAGGTAAGCAGGCGCGTGAATACATGGACGCTGGGAACTTGGTCCCTGACGAAATCACAAATGCGATGGTTGCCGATCGTTTGAATCAAGATGATGTTCAGGCTAATGGGTTTATGTTAGATGGCTATCCCAGAAATGAAGCACAAGCTGAGTTTTTAGATCACTATTTAGCTGAAAACAACTCTGCCGTTTCTGCAACACTTTATTTTGAAGTTTCTGATTCATTACTGCGTGAACGTCTGTTAGGGCGTGGTCGCGCAGACGATACACCTGAAGTTATTGATAACCGTTTGGAAGTTAATAAAGCCGCTAATTTGCCACTTGTAGATTATTACAAGCGTGCAGGTGTGCTTCACACAATCGATGGCGGACGTGAACTGGCCGAGGTGTATCATGATGTGAAAGCAGTTTTGGACAACTTATAAAAGTTTCTAAAATCACATTGAGAAATGCCAGTATTTCTGGTATAATTTGATAGGTTAAGCACTTATCAGCAATGTTGAACATGATTAATACAGGAGGTTAAGTGCATGGCCAATGATGTCATCGAAATTGAAGGTAAAGTTAAAGAAACTTTACCAAATGCGATGTTCCAAGTAGAACTCGAAAATGGCGCTGTAATTTTGGCACACGTTTCGGGTAAAATTCGTAAGAATTTTATTCGAATCTTGCCAGGTGATCGTGTCACAGTCGAAATGTCACCATACGACTTAACAAAGGGTCGTATTACTTATCGTTTCCGTTAAGAAGTGATTTGGAATAATCAGTTAACCGAATAGGAGGAATAGATTATGAAGGTACGCCCATCAGTTAAGAAGATGTGTGATGCTTGCCGCGTTATCAAGCGTAATGGTCGGACAATGATCATATGCTCAGCTAACCCTAAGCATAAGCAACGCGCTGGAAAGTAATTTTCAGAACTACGCAGAATAAATAGTTATTGTAAATAGACATAATCGTCGTTTTCAAAATATAAATAGGAGGTAATTTGTTATGGCTCGTATAGCAGGTATTGATTTGCCACGTGACAAGCGTATTGTCATTGGCTTAACATACATCTACGGAATCGGTAATACTACTGCACAAAAGATTTTGGCTGAAGCTGGCGTATCTGAAGACGTCCGTGTTCGTGATCTCTCTGCAGATCAAGAAGACGCCATCCGTGCAACAGTTGACAAGTTAAACTTGCAACTTGAAGGAGACTTGCGTCGTAAGGTATCTTTGGATATCAAATCATTGCAAGAAATCGCTTCATACCGTGGCATTCGTCATCGTAAGGGCTTGCCCGTTCGTGGACAAAACACGAAGAACAACGCTCGTACACGTAAAGGCCCAGCTAAGGCAATTGCTGGCAAGAAAAAGTAATCTAAGATTATCTTTTTCTGTTGTATCCTAATCGATACGGCACATGATTATCGCAACCATAGTTGCGTAATGTTGGTTATTAAGTTAACCCGAGAAATTATACGAAAAGTATTGAAAAGGAGGCAAACATTATGGCAGGTCGTACAACGCGTAAGCGTCGTGTGAAAAAGAATATTGAAGCTGGTGTGGCTCACATCCATTCAACATTCAACAACACTATCGTCATGATTACTGATGTTCAAGGTAACGCAGTTGCTTGGTCATCAGCCGGTGCACTTGGCTTCAAAGGAAGTCGTAAGTCAACACCATTCGCTGCTCAAATGGCAGCGGAAGCAGCAGCAAAGGGTGCCATGGAAATGAACATGCGCACTGTTGCGGTTACTGTTAAGGGGCCAGGTTCTGGTCGCGAATCAGCTATCCGTGCTTTGGCAGCAGCTGGCTTGGAAGTAACATCAATCAAAGATGTTACACCAGTTCCCCACAACGGATCACGCCCACCAAAGCGTCGTCGTGTTTAATTGATTTTCATTGCTCTTGCTTTGAAAGAAGGGGTAAGAATTACAGATGATTGAATTTGAAAAGCCAAATATTCATAACATCGAAGAGGATGCGCACTATGGCAAGTTTGTCGTAGAACCTCTTGAGCGTGGATACGGTACAACGCTAGGTAACTCATTGCGTCGTATCTTACTTTCATCGCTTCCGGGCGCAGCCGTTAATACGGTTCAAATTGACGGCGTTGTCCACGAATTTTCAACAGTGGATGGCGTTGTTGAAGATGTCACACAAATTATCTTAAACCTTAAGAAAGTTGTGTTGGCGATTGATTCAGATGATGAACGTAGCCTTGAAATTGATGTTCAAGGTCCTGCAGATGTTACTGCTGCTGATTTGCAAGCAGGAGCTGATGTAGAAGTTTTGAATCCTGATTTGCATATCGCTACTGTGGCAGCAGGTAAGTCATTGCATATGACGGTCACGGCAGTTAAAGGTCGTGGTTATTCATCGGCTGACGAGAATAAGCAATTGCGCGACGAAATGCCTATCGGCGTGTTGGCAGTTGACTCAATTTATACGCCTATCGAACGTGTGAACTATCATGTTGAAAACACACGTGTTGGATCACGTGATGATTATGATAAGCTCACTTTTGATATTTGGACAAATGGTTCAATCAAGCCAAGTGATGCTTTGAGCCTCGGTTCAAAGATTTTGGCCGAACATTTGAACTTGTTCATGGACATATCTCCAGTGGCAGCTGAAGCCAATGTTATGGTAGAAGCAGAACCTGTTGCAGCTAGTGCGTCAGATTCAGCGCCAATTGAAGATTTGGACTTATCAGTTCGTTCTTATAATTGTCTCAAACGGGCCGGTATCAACACCATTGTGGAGTTGACAGATCGCACTGAAGCCGACATGATGAAGGTGCGTAATCTCGGTCGGAAATCACTTGACGAAATCCAAGAAAAGCTAACAGAAATGGGCTTAGGATTCCGCAAGGAAGATTAACACATGTCTTTAAACTACTAAAAAGGAGGATTCACCAATGCCATATCGTAAGTTGGGTCGTACATCTTCACAACGTAAAGCGATGTTACGTGATTTAACCACTGATCTTTTGATTAATGGTCGTATCACAACAACTGAAGCTCGCGCCAAAGAAGTTCGTAAGACTACTGATAAGATGATTACATTAGGTAAGCGTGGTGACTTGGCGGCTCGCCGTCAAGCTGCTGCCTTTGTCCGCAACGAAGTTGCTGACGTTATCGAAGACGGCGACAACGTGAAAGTCCAATCAGCTTTGCAAAAGTTGTTTGATGACGTTGCACCTCGCTTTGCTGAACGTAATGGTGGTTATACACGAATTCTCAAGACTGTCCAACGTCGTGGCGATGCCGCTCAATTGGTCATCTTGGAACTTGTTGATTAATAATTATCATCACATCTAAAAATCCTTGAAGTTATAAAAACTTCAAGGATTTTTTATATGTTCTATTAATATTTACGGTTGAGTAAAATACCGCTTAGCTGTTCGAGCTGTAATCGAATGCCTTCATCAGGTAATGACTGAATCATCTGCTTTAAGGATTCAGTATAGTTAGTCAATAAATCTGATAATTTCACCATGGCATTACTTTCAGTAATCAAGGTATGCAAAGTCATCATTTCTATGTCGCTAATATCATCACGCTTGGCTAATAAAGGTATTATTTTGTCAGAAATTACCGGATCTGCTAGCGCAAAGAGTATGGGGGCTGTATAGATGCCGTTACGGATATCTTGGCCCACTGGCTTGCCAAGTGATAAATCTTGTGTGATTGACTCAAAATCCAAATAATCATCTAGTAATTGGAAGGTGACACCAATATTTTCTCCGAGATGACTGACCGTTTCTAGTAAAGGTTCACTGTAATTGTCTCCACTAATGACACCAAAACTAACGCTCAATCTAAACAATGCTGCTGTTTTACCTTTAATTTGAGTTAAATAAGAGTTAAAATCAGCAGACAAATTATATCTATTTTGCTTTTGAACAAGCTCGCCAAACAGTATTTCTTGTAAGGCTTTTAGAGCGAGTTTATTAGCAGCGGGTTTGTCGGCGCGCTCCAAAAGTGAAAACATACCAGTCAATAGATAGTCGCCGGCGTAGACGGCAGTATCTTTGCCAAATTGACTTTGAATACTTTCATGGCCGCGACGTAATTTAGATTCATCAATAATGTCATCATGAATCAACGTTGCTAGATGGAGTAATTCAAGGCTAGCACCAAGTGAAATAGCCTTAGCGTTGTAAGGGTTATCACTTAATCTAGAAAATAATAGGGTGAGTGCTGGTCTAATAAGTTTTCCAGCATTGAGCTGGGATCGAATGGCAGTGTCGATTTCTTCAAAACCAATGTGCCAACTTGCAGACATATCTTCTAAGACAGCCTGCAAAGGTGCAGATAATTCAGGAAAATCTTCCCAAAATTTGGGTAAAGTAGGCGTAGACATGTTAATTTTTCTCTATTTCTCTCAAGTATACTTACTGATAAGTATACAGGTATTATGTACAAAGTGCGAGAAACTAAGTATCGCACTTTATTATTATAACTTACTTATCTAAATCATCATAAATTGACTTAGCTTTACCATACCAAAGTCCACCGAATAGCTTTTGAAGTAATGGCACAACATAGAAATCCAATCCAAATCCACGGCCAGAACCATTCATAATAGCAATGCTTGAAAGCAAAATGAACCAGTGTGTCATATCAAAGCCATTAGTAGCCCACGCTGTGATTGTTAAAATAATTGAAACAACAGCAAGTGGCCAAGTGAAGAGACCAAGTAAAATACCTGCACCAGTCACAATTTCAATGAAACTAGCTAGACCATGCTGCCAGAAGAGCATGTTGAGGTCGCCGAGTCCACCAACTGCAGCTAAAATCCAAAAGATACCTAGAAACAGACGTAATGGTGTAGACCATAACACGTTACCGAGACGTGAAATCGTACCCTGGAAAGGATTACGGCCATTTTCTGTCCGGAAAAACTCATCCATCATATAGTGGAAAATTGAGTACATTGAACGAATTTGAGAGTAAAAGAATAGGTTGATGCCATGTTTTGCCAAGCTAGCGAAGAAACCAGAGAAATTTAAGCCCATCAGACTAGCTACGGTGTAATGTGAGCCAATAGATACAGCGAAGCCATGATACTTAACCAACTCAGAAAATGTCTTAGCTTGACCAAAGCCAAGATCAGCTAACAGATTATGAGATGCCGTACGAGCAGCACTTTCAGCACCTTCTACGGTTTGTGGGACAGGGCCTGTCTTTTCATCAACATATGATAAGGTATCGCCAGCAACATAAATATCTGTTGCTGATTCATCATTATCTAATTTGGCACGCATATAATCATCAGCTTCAATACGACCGCCTCGTCCATATTTGAAGCCCCAGTCAGAAATAAATGACTTAGCTTTAACACCTGCTGTCCAGATTAACGACTTTGTAGGTAATGTTGATTCATCAGCAAAGATGACACCGTCTTCATTGACACCAGTGACACGTGAGTTGAGACGAATATCAACACCGTTGCTAGTCATATATTTGAAAGCCTTATCAGCCAAATGACGGTCTTTTAGCATGTTTAGAATTGAAGGTGATGCTTCCAACAAAACCAGCTTAATTTCACTTTCATCTAGCTTATAGTTTTGGGCCAAGACACGTCGTTGCTCAATAAATTCGCCCATCAATTCAGCACCTGTGAAGCCAGAGCCAACAACTGCAATCGTTAGTAATTGGGCACGTTTTACAGGGTCTAATTCAGCAGCACCTTGACCAATAATGTTTTCCACGTGATTACGAATCTTCAAGGATTCTTCCATCGACCACATTTCAAAACCATGTTCTTTAACACCGGGGGTTCCAAAGTCATTTGATTGACCACCAATAGCTAGAATAAGCTTTTCGTAATTAATATCCCCATGTGTTGTTTTAATAATTTTATCATTTTTGTTAATACCATTGACCTCAGCAGTCAACAATTTAACATTTTTATTCTGATAGAAGAGATGTTCTAAATCTTCTTGTACGTGTTTAGGTGCAACACGTTGTGAAGCCACTTCGTGCAATTCTGTCATGTACGTGAAGTAAGAATGCTTATCAATCAAAATGATATTATATTCTTTATGTGATTTTAACTTCTTTGACAAAGTTTTTGCTGCAAATACACCACCAAATCCAGCACCAACAATGACAATGTTTTTTTCTGCCATGACTATTTTCTTCCTTATTGTGAATTGTCTAATATTCTTGTGAAATATCTATTTTATTATAGACTAATTTCCGTTATTTTAAAAGAGTTTACCTGAAAATAAGTTTGTGAAGTAACGTGTCTGTTAATAACATATGGCATAAACTAATAATAGTATAATACGAGCAACCTATGATAAAATAAGGTCTAATGACAAAAGCAATTAAAATTAACAATTTAAAATACAGTTATGATTCTGATCAGAATTTATTCGATGATTTTAATCTCGATATTGAAACTGGTGAATGGGTAGCATTAGTTGGGCATAATGGTTCAGGTAAATCAACATTAGCTAAACTGATATTAGGACTAATTGCCGCGACTGGCGGAACCATTAGTGTTTTTGATGATATATTAAGTCCCGAAACGGTTTACCGTATTCGAGAACAGATTGGCATGGTTTTCCAAAATCCAGATAATCAGTTTGTCGGTGCAACAGTGGCTGATGATGTCGCCTTTGGCTTAGAAAATAAGCAAGTTGCTAGTATCGAGATGCCAAGATTAATTGAGGAAGCACTCACGATTGTCGATATGCAGGCGTTTAAAGATCGCGAGCCGCATATGCTTTCTGGTGGTCAAAAACAGCGTGTAGCGCTCGCTAGTGTGCTTGCTTTAAAGCCTAAAATTATTATTTTAGATGAAGCAACTGCAATGCTGGATCCAGCGGGTAGACAAATGGTCATGGCGACTTTAACGTCACTTAGAGAGCGATTTGGCAAAGCATTGACGTTAATAACGATTACACATGATATGGATGAGGCTGCATTAGCGGATCGTGTCGTAGTTATTAATGATGGGCAACTCATTTTGGACGGCACACCGCATCAAGTGTTTAGCCAACAGACTATGCTACGTGACAGCGGCTTAGAATTACCTTTTTCAGGAGAGTTGGCCTCACAGTTGCACAATCATCCTGAAAAATACTTAGACGAAAGAGAATTAATTCAGTGGCTATCAGATTTGAGCAAGTAAACTTTACTTATGGGGCTGGGACAACATTATCACA
The DNA here is from genome assembly GCF_007954785.1 of Leuconostoc citreum. Lineage (NCBI taxonomy): Bacteria > Bacillati > Bacillota > Bacilli > Lactobacillales > Lactobacillaceae > Leuconostoc > Leuconostoc citreum. Next base: position 1,861,302 of record NZ_CP042410.1, read on the forward strand.
AGATGTATTACATGATATTAATGTGAACATGCCAACTGGTGAAATAACAGCGATTATTGGACAAACTGGTTCAGGTAAATCAACACTTATTCAACATATTAATGGGCTATTAAAGCCAACAACAGGGCAAGTTTTGATTGATGATTTTAAACTCACATCAGGTACCAAGGAAAAGCAACTTATCCAATTGCGACAAAAAGTGGGTATTGTTTTTCAATTTCCGGAAAATCAATTGTTTGCTAATACGGTAATTGAAGATGTGATGTATGGGCCATTAAATTTTGGTATGACGAAAGCGGCAGCCAAAATAGCCGCTGAGCAAGCATTAACGCGTATCGGCGTGTCAGAAAATCTATGGTCGAAATCACCATTTGATCTTTCTGGTGGGCAAATGCGTCGCGTGGCAATGGCAGGCACTTTAGCTAGTGATCCTTCGGTGATTGTTTTAGATGAACCAGCAGCCGGTCTTGACCCGCGTGGGCAAGCTGAATTACTGGCACTTGTTTTAGAGTTGAAAAAAATGGGCAAGACTGTTGTATTTATTTCCCATCAGATGGAACATGTAGTCACCGTTGCTGACCAAGTTATTGTGATGCATGAGGGCAGAATCGTAGCGCAAGAAGCACCAAAAGTTTTGTTTAATCGTGATTTATCTTGGTTTCAAGACTTGATGCTAGATTTACCCAAAGCAGGCCAATTTGCTGAAAAAATGAAGGCGGCTGGGCTTATTTTGCCACGCAGACCACTTAATTTACAAGATTTAGCTTCATTAATCAATAAGGGGGCGCAACATGAATAATATTATGATTGGTCGCTTTGTGCCCGGCGAGTCGCTCATTCACCGTCTTGACCCACGTACTAAAATGATTGGGACATTTATCTACATTTTTGTGATGCTGTGGGCGAACAATTGGCAAACCTATCTTTGGTCAGCTGTCTTTGTTGTTGGTTTAATTAAATTTACTGGCCAACCATTTAAATTATATTGGGATGGCTTGAAGCCCATTTTTTGGTTAATTTTATTCACTGTTATTTTACAGTTACTATTTACTCCAGGTTCGCCAGTATTATGGCATTTAGGACCGCTAAGTGTGACTGTGCCAGGGGTAGTGAACGCGATTTATGTGATGGTGCGCTTTGTTTTAATTATTTTAATGTCAACCATTCTAACTTTGACAACACCCCCCACGAGCATAGCTAATGCTATTGAATCCTTGTTGGGACCTCTAAAAAAAATCAAAGTGCCGGTTGCCGAATTGGCGCTGATGCTATCAATTGCGTTACGCTTTGTACCTTTACTCATGGATGAGACGCAAAAAATTATGAATGCCCAGAAATCACGAGGCATGAGCTTTTCAACTGGTGGCCCAATTAAGCGGGCTAAAGCAATTATTCCATTACTTATTCCGTTGTTTGTTGGTGCACTACAGCGCGCGCTAGATCTAGCCAACGCAATGGAAGTCAGAGGCTTTAAAGATGCAGTTCAGCGCACACGCTATCGTATACTGCATTATGACCGGAATGATTATATTGCTTTTTTTACCATTGTTTTTTTTGTGATTATCTTTTTTGGTATCAAAATAGTCACAGGATTTTAGAAAATTAAGGAGTGCATCAATGAGGTGCAATAGTCATGACACGATATAAAGCAATAGTCGCATATGATGGCAGCAATTTTTTTGGTTTTCAAGTACAAACTAAAAGTGGTGTTGAAGTCCAACGCACGGTACAAGGTGAACTTAATAAAGCCGTCAATCAAATGGCTAAGCAACCTGTCACACCCATTAAAGTAGTCGGGGCTTCCCGAACAGACACTGGCGTGCATGCTTTTGGGCAGGTGGTGCATTTTGATTTACCATTCGATATTAATCCTGTCGGCGTGAGCAAGGGATTGAATACACTCTTACCAAGAGATATTCTTATCAAAGCAGTTACGAAAGTTTCTGATGATTTTCATGCTAGATTCAGTACACATGCCAAACGTTATTTTTATCGTGTGTCTACGACAGCATTTACGGACCCGTTTAAACGCCATTACACCGGCCACTTTCATTGGCATTTAGACACAAGTCGAATTCAGGAAGCACTACCTGATTTAATAGGCGAACATGATTTTGCTAGTTTTGCTGCTTCGGGTAATCAAACGGCATCGACAGTTCGCACGATTACTTCAGCACAATTGATTGAGAAGCCAGACGAGCAAGAATTGGTATTTGTTTTTGAGGGAAATGCTTTTTTATATAATCAAATTCGAATCATGGTAGGCGTGTTGCTAGAAATTGGCAATGGTCGCCGTGAAATACACGATATTCAACGTTTAATTGCAGTCAAGGACCGTGAGCAGGCCCGTTTTACTGCACCAGCGAGCGGCTTGTACTTGGACGAAATTGACTATGGTGAGAACCCTGCCAATTAAGCACGATTTGTGAATGGATTTTGCCAAAACCATTGACAATAACCCTTATTTTAGGTAAGATAGAACACGGTATTGTTTACCTCACGATAAGCCCCGGAAACTTATTGTAATTGCGTAGCAAGGAACGGCTACGCCTGTAAACAACTAATCAAAGGAGCGCAAACATGCGTACAACATTTTTAGCAAAACCAGGTGAAATCGAAAAGAAGTGGTATATTATTGATGCCAAAGACGTCGTTTTGGGACGTTTGTCAACAGTAGTTGCTTCAATTTTGCGTGGTAAGAACAAGCCAACGTTTACACCAAACGTTGACATGGGTGACCATGTAATCATTATCAATGCAGCCGAAGTAAAGTTGACTGGTAAGAAAGCCACAGATAAGGTTTACTACCACCACTCAAACCACCCAGGTGGTTTGAAGGCTCGCACAGCTGGAAACTATCGTGAATTCAACCCTGAAAAGTTGCTTGAATTGTCAATCCACGGTATGTTGCCAAAGAACACTTTGGGACGTAAGCAAGGCTTGAACTTGCACGTGTATGCTGGTGCAGAACATGCCCATGCAGCACAACAACCTGAAGCACTTGACATCAACAAGTTGGTTTAAGAAAGGAGAATTTAAATTATGGCTACAGCAGTACAATATGCCGGCACAGGCCGTCGTAAGAACTCAGTTGCTCGTGTGCGTTTGGTTCCAGGTAATGGCCAAATCACAATGAACGGCAAGTCAATCGAAGAATATATTCCTTTCGCTAACTTGCGTGAAGTTGTTTTGCAACCATTCAACGCTACTGAAACATTGGGTAACTACGATGTATTGGTTAACGTTATTGGTGGTGGTTATTCTGGTCAAGCTGGTGCAACACGTCACGGTATCGCCCGCGCGTTGTTGACAGTTGATCCTGATTTCCGTGCAGCATTGAAGTCAGCAGGTTTGTTGACACGTGACTCACGAATGAAGGAACGTAAGAAGCCAGGTTTGAAGAAAGCCCGTAAGGCATCACAATTCTCAAAGCGTTAATATTTTATTTGCGTTATTCAATTGGGAACTATATCAAGCACCATCTATTAACGATAGTAGATGGTGTTTTTTTGTGGCGATTTTTTTGCATTTATTGTTTTTTTGTAATAGAATAATCTCGTTACGGGATGTAGCTCAGTTTGGTAGAGCGCTGTGTTCGGGGCACAGAGGCCGTGAGTTCAAATCTCGTCATCCCGATAAAAAAACACCAACAAAAAGTTGATGTTTTTTAATCAAATAATATATTTTTTAAATTGTTCAAGCTCTAATTGTGATAGTTCGACTGTCAACAACGTACCTGAATCATCATAATTTTCCGCAATAAAAGTATGATTGGCTGCTAATTTTGCTTGTACGGCCCCTTGATCAAATGGTATATGTAACGTCACAGTTTCGTTATCTTTAAAGACATGTTTTTGAATTAACGTAATGAGCGCATCCTGAGATGCTGCTTCAAGTGCTGATAAGGTAATTGCGTTTTCGCCCGAAACATCTGGATAATTGAGCGTTGTCTTATCGGCTTTATTGTAAACAGTCACCATTGGTATGTTAGTAACACCAACTTCGCGTAAGGTGTTTTCTGTCGTAGTCATCATATCTTTATAATGTGGGTCCGAGATATCTACAACTTGTAAGAGTAAATCAGCTTGCGCAGCTTCTTGTAATGTTGATTTGAAAGCTGCAACAAGGTTATGTGGCAGTTTAGAAACAAAGCCAACTGTATCACTGAGTAAAAATTGTGTCTTATCTGGTAAGGTGAGTTGCCGTACAGTTGTATTTAATGTGGCAAATAGCATATCCTTTTCAAAAACTTGTTTGGTGTCATCAGATTCGGCTCCGATACCAAAACGAGCCAATAAGCGGTTCATTAACGTTGATTTGCCGGCGTTGGTGTAACCAACCAATGCGACATTAGGCAGATTATTAGCCGTTCGCCGTGCCGAACGTGTATCTTCACCCTTCGATAAATCAGCTAATTCTTGTCTAATATGAACCATTTGCGACGTAATACGACGACGCGACTCTTCGAGTTTTGTTTCACCAGAACCTCGCGATGTAAAGCCACCACCACCGGCACCTGTTTGTTGATCGAGACTAACCGACATACTGGTCCGCAAGCGGGGAAGTTGATATTGCAGACGCGCTAATTGGACCTGCAATTTTGCTGCTTTCGTTTGTGCGCGTTGTGCAAAAATGTCTAAAATTAAACCTGTCCTATCCAAAACAGTTGCT
>NZ_CP042411.1:0-37278 GCF_007954785.1 Leuconostoc citreum
CGTTGACCCTTTTCAGCCATGGAACAGCTCTGCTGTGGAAAAGGAAGCGCCCAGCTCTGCTGGTGCGCGACTGGTGGCGTTGGAAAAGGGGATTACGTGCCGTTGTGTCTTTGTAGCCGATTGTGCGCTGAATAACGTACAAGCAGTTGTAAAATTCGCCAACCCCCCAAATTACTAATAGGGGGGGTAAATTGACAAATAAACCGACAGGCAACCCCTCCTCAACGCCTGGGGGAGTAGCCTTTAAGCCACATTTGTATAAAGGGGCAAAATTGTAATATCTGCCCTTTTTATTAAAATAATGTAATAAAAGTCCTAAAGGAGTTGATATGAAGTATAAGTATCTAACTCTGTTACCTCATGGGACGAACGGTAGAACGTATGACTCAAGTTATGCGTTTTTATTTTGTCGTTTTGATGAGATGACAGATGAAGTAGAGCAAGCCCAAACATATCTAGTTAAAGCAGACAAATTACCGCCAAAATTAGAAATAATGGATATTGTTGTACCTGAAAAAGTTTATCAGGAGGGAGGTGGCGATTGGGTGATGTCATTTAAACCTGATGATAATAACCAACGTATTGAACGTTTAGATTATTGGAATGATATTGCCGAACGATTAAGATATGTCAGAGAATTACGCTAGTTTAAATTTTGATCAGATGACTGGTTGTGATTTAGTACAATTTCGTATTCATTATCACTTGACGCAGAGCCAAATGGCTTCATTTTTGATGATTTCAAGGCGTACTTATGGGCGTATGGAAATGAGTGAGGATAGCTTGATGACAGTTTTAAATGCTGATCAACGATATGTTTTGAAAACCTATGTCGGTAGTCAGGGTTTGTCACTTTGGTTGGATTATCTTGGTATGTCATTTAAAATGCGAACGCCTGAAACGTTAATCAAGCTATTTTTTGATAATCGCCTTGACCTATTTGTTAAGCGTGACAGTGGACGATACGGTTACAATGTCGCTTATTCATTTGGTGGATTATCTTACATTACGATTTACGGTAAACGTGATAGTCCTGAAAGTTTTATCGATTTTTCGGGTAGTGGTATTCGCTTAATGGAAATGTTGTTGATAGGGCAGGGGTTAGTTTGGTCTCACTTTATCAATATTGCCCTGGCAAATGGTGGTAAGGCAACACGTATGGATTTTGCGTTTAATGATATGTCACGTATGTTTGAAATTCCAGAATTATATCAAAAGCTCATGGCAGATGAGTATACGCAGAAATTTAAGAGTGATCCACAATATTATGCGGACGGTAAAAATGGTGGTTCAACGATTTATTTTGGTTCACGTTCATCAGAAGTCTTTTTTAGATTTTATGAAAAAGATAAAGAGCAAGCGAAAAAACACTTTGTTGAGCCAGAAGCCATTCCCGTTAAAAACCGTTATGAAGTTGAGTTGAAACAAAAACGTGCGCAAACTATGGCGGAGCATGTAGCCAACGGTCAAGATGTTGCTGGTGAGTTGTTAGCCTATTTGCGTGATTATTTACAATTTTATAATCAGCCCGTTGTTGGTTTAGATAAAAAGGAAATTGCTAAATTAGATCAATGGCAACCCTGGGTAGTATTTTTAGAACAAGCCAGTATCGTTGATTTTCAAGCAGAGCCTAAAGAGGTGTCAATGGATCGTTCATTATCTTGGTTTATTAATCAGGTAGCACCGACTTTAAAAGGGCTGATTGAGTATTATGGTCAGGAAAAAATTGATGAAATTCTTGATGATACGGAATTGAGTCAACGTCAAAAGAAATTGTTATTAGTTGCTGAAAAGGTCAACCTACCTTTTTAAAAGTTAAAAATTGGAGGACACACAGATGTCAGAACAAGGAACACAATTCAAAAAATCACTTAGCGCGACTGCAACCGAAGTCGCTAATTTTAAGGCATTGTCAAAAATCGAAGACGGTAATTTGTATGCTGCTGTTAACAAGGCTAAGGAAATCATGGAAAATGATCCAAAGTGGAGTGATTTAATCGGTGATGACTTAGCGAGTTTACGTCGTAACTTGGCTGTGTTGAACAAACAATACAAGTCATTGCCAAAGGTGGCGGACAACGTCATCAATTTAGCCGAAGAAATTACGCAAAAAGTAGATCGGTTTGGGGGTATGTAAAATTTGTGTTTGATAAGTTAAAGTCAATCAAAAAGGGTTATGTCAAGTCTCGTGATAAGCCAGACCAATCATTGCCTTATGCCAAAGTCCAAAAACGGGGCAAATGGATTAGGCGTTTTGTTAAAATTGCCCTGGTGTTAGTTGGTTTGAGTGGTGCAATTGCTTTTATTAAAGCTAGTAATGTGAGCCAGACTAATCATAAGCTCATTGCTAAGATGAAAACGTATGATGACCAGCTAGAAAAGGCTAGTATGGGACAAAGTGTTTATTCACCTAGTCTTAATCGTTATGCGCAAGGTTTTTTTCAAACCTATTTCACGCAGTCAGATAATGATGATGATAAGCAAAAACGTTTGAAAGCCTTAAAAAAGTATTTTGCCACTAATATCAGTAGCACAATTTATGATAATCAGGACTCGCAAAAAGAAACGTATGTGGGATCCAGATTATTAAATACGTTTACCAAAAATGACGTGAAGATTGCACAGTATCAAGTTGGCTATACGGTTGGCAACGATAAAAATACAATTATTCGCGTTTTTAATTTGCCTTTTGCTCAAAAAGCAGGGCAGTATACTGTTTTGGCGTTACCTTATGCTACGACCGAACAAGATATTGTCGGACATGTTGGCAAGATTGATCAAGATGATACCAATAATGCCACGTTGGCAAGCAGTGATAAAGTTCAAGCCTTTGTCAAAGCCTTTAGTGAAAAGTATGTGAGTTCAAAAGCTAGTGATATGTCCTTAATCATGAAAGAGCCAGAGGGACTAGAGGGACAATACGCTGTTAAGAGTATTGATCAAGTCAACGTTTCAGGTTCTAAGGACAACATGAACATTAAGTATCTTTTGACACTAACAGACACCGAGACAAAGCTTGAACATTCAGAACAGATTACCTTGACCGTTTCGCCAAAGGGATCAACCTATTATGTGGTTAAGATGATCCATACACAAGGCGGTCTATTAAATTAAGAGGAGGTTATGATGAAAGCAATCGTAACAAATTTTATGTTTCAAATTCCCACGGGATCCATTAGCTTTACGGGTCTTCAATCAGAAGTAGCTGGTTGGGTATCAGCGTTTATTGCAATAGGTATTATGTATTTAGTTGTCAGACACTTTATAAAAGGGTCAATTGGACAAATAATAGTCAGCCTTGCTGTTGGTGGTTTGGTCTACTTCGTTGTTAAAAGTCCAGATACTGTCCTTAATTCTATTGGTGGTATCTTTAAAAATATATTTGGTTAATATGGCAGAAGTTTATAACTATCAAAAGGCGTTGAAACAAGATATTGTCATTCGCAAAATTTCAGATGAATATAGCTTACCTGTTGGGATTAGTTTGAAACCAGCCATTATATTTTTTGCTTCAGTCGTTGTTATTTATCTTATTTTTCACGTGCCATTGCAAGCTTTTTATCATGCTAACTCTGACTTAGGTAAATTAGTTTATGTGGGCGCATATATTGCCATGCCTGTTGGGATTGTCTCTTTATCAAACAGAGTTAAGCCTGACGGCTTAGGATTAGTGCAGTATGCTATTTCAATCGTGACATTTGGAATGAAAAGAATACTTAAGCGAACGGTTTATTATCATGATCGTGTCTTGCCAACTGGTTATTTTGAAACTAGTCACATGGCAGAAACGCCAATTATTGTTGAAAAATCTAAAAGTCATGATTGACGTAAAAAATCAGAAAGGATAAGCGCAAAAATTGGCGCTTTTTATTTACAAAAAATTATGGAAAATTCAAAAACATACAAGTTGTACAAATCAGGTAAGTTGTGGGTAATCGGAGCTGTTGCAGTAGCTGGAGTAGCTGTGAGTGCTAATACCACACAAGTCAATGCTGACGAAGTTTCAAACACGGACGCACAAGCCATGAAAACGACTGATACAGTACAAGATGATAAGCAAGCGCAATTGACTGCTTCATCAACTGATCAGACTAAAACTGATGATACGGCTAAGGCTGATAACGTTTCATTAACGGCTGAAAAAAGCACTGTACCAACAACTGATACTAGTACAGCACAATCAATACAAGCCACTTCTACTGTATTGCCACAAGTAAAAGCAGTCGCCTTAACGTCTAGTGTTGATCCAGTGGCAAGTGCGACATCATCAAGTGATGATTTTGGCGATAATGATGATAGTAATTTGCCAGGTGGCGACACAGGTTCAAGCTCATCATCAGATAATGGTGGATCGAGTTCATCAGATGATAATAGTGGTACTGATACGCCAACACCAACACCAGGTGATGATGACGATAATGGTTCAACATTGCCAGATGATAATGGTGGAACGAGTTCATCATCAGACAATGGTGGATCGAGTTCATCAAGTGATAATGGGGGTTCATCATCAGGTAACGTTGGATCAAGTTCATCATCAGACAATGGAGGTTCAAATTCATCAAGTGATCAAGGTGGCTCATCATCAAATAATGGTGGGACAGATAATTCAAACGCTGGTGGATCGAGTTCATCAAGCGATAACAACACAGTACCTTTGACACCGACAACACCTGATAAGAATGATAATGGTGAAACTAAGCATGTGAAACCAGTTGAAGTCACACCCGATAGCTCTGGTAATGTTGTTTCAGTCCCAAAACAAGTCGCTAGTGTGCCTAGTGTTGCCCGAGCTGTTGAATCCTATAATCAAGCGTTAACAGCTAATGATAAGGACGCTAACAATGACAAGGTTGTTGACGCTAAGCAAAAGCTAGATGACGCTGTTGCCAAAGCCTTACCAGAAACACATGCAACACAAGCAAAATCATCAATTGGCATTTTAAGTGCTGTTTCAGGCATTTTGGTAATGGTAGGCGCATTGATATTCAAGCGTTTTAAAAATTGATGAGTTCGCACCTAAAGGGGGTGTTTTTTTAATGATTAAGTTTAGTGAAATTAAAATATTTGTTGGCGCTGTGAATGTACCGTCTCTTGGTCAATGGTTTACCTTGCCTGTGTCACCTAGTCGGGTAACACAAGTTTTAACCGAAAAGGGCGCGATCGGAGCGGGAACTAGTAACGAAGAAATCATGATCAGTGATTATGAAGCACCATTTAAAATAGATCCTTATGAGTCGATTGTTAAGCTAAATAACATGGTTGAGAGTGCCAAAAGAGCGGTTGAAAATGGTGTTGATGAGCAAACTTTAGCTGATTTATATGATCAAGGGTTAGTTTTACTTGATAATCAGATTGACAGCCAAGTTGAAAATTTAACAATTATCAAAGCAGAAGATGAAGATGACTTAGCCAACGAAGTGATCTCAAGGCGTGGTGGTGTTGGTCAGCTATCGAATGAGGACATCAATTATTATTTTGATTTCAAAAAATACGGACATGATCTGATTTTGGGTGGTGATTTCACGAAGCTACCTCATGGCGATTATGTAGAGTTGTAGTGTTAGTTGCAGAATTTAAAGCGATTTATAATGCTTATCTCTATGATCTTAATGTCACTGATATTAAGTGGACGTATCTCAAAACTACCCTTGAATTGCGCTATTTCGATGAGAATGGCTTAATTCAAATCAGGTGGCGCATTAAGAATGGTTTTGTGTTGGAAGATACAAAAAAAGTGATTGTTTATTAGTAATCATCTACAAAGCCTAGACTTTGTAGGTACATAACAAATAAAAAATAAGGAGACATCAATGAAACTAGCAGTACCATTTAAAGCCGTTAAAGATAATATTTTATTAACCCAGGACAATGAAGCCTGGGCATATTTCAACATTGAAGCACTAAGTATTTCAGATAATGATGATGAGGGCATTGCGAAACGACAAACACAATTGAGTCTGTTATTTGATCGGCTCGCTGATTTTGAAGATTTTGAATTACGTCTTTATAATCGTGATTTGGATTTGGTCAATCGTTATAAAGAATTGCAACCCTCTTTAGCAACCGATATGGGTGAGACACCTGTTCAAATGATTGTAGATGAAATTAGTGCAATCACTGCTACTGGTGTGTCACAGACAATTGAACGTTTTGTTTTGGGTATCAAATTACATAATCAAAATTCTGGTAAAGTGATTAAACAAGCCACTAATGCTATGAATAACTTTGTAGATGAGTTGGCTGGTTGGTTTAATTATGAAAAGCCATTTGACGAAAAACTGTTTGATGATTTTAGAGCTAGTGAAAAACAGGCTTATGAAAAAGTTGGCTATTTGGATCATACCAGGCGTTTGACCACTGATGAATTAGTTCATTTAATGCGTAATAACTTTATCCAGGGACAGCTCCATGATTTTAGAAAAGTCGGACAAGAACGTGATATTTTCAAATTAAGTGATACTGTGATTGATGACGGGGCAGTGAGTGGCTACGTTAAATTGGTTAATGATGATAATGTGCGTTATGTTGCCAAATTAGTGTTATCGACAACGCCAGAAAACATCACTGGTTTTCATTTATTTCGTTTGGTACAAAATATGAGTTATCCAATCGACATCAATTTGAAAGCCCATTATTATAAGTCAGAGGGTATTTATGGCTTAGCAACTCGTGCTAGTCAATCGCTAAAGACTGCTAGTAATAATGTTGAAGAACGCTATCAGGCAGAGGGATTTTCTTCTAGTAAAGATGATAAAACGATTGAAATTGCGGAAGTGCTAAACGATCATATTTCAGAAAAGAAAAACTTCTTTTCCACCTTAGTCACGTTTACGGTATCAGCGGAAGATATTGAAACCCTACATGATCGTGTTGCTAATTTAATAGAATCATTTAGGAGTATTGACGTGAATATTGTGAAACCAATCGGTGAACAAAAACGTCTTTTCTATTACGATTTAATGGGTTCTGATGTGTCCCAAAACCGCTATTGGGTGCAATTATTGACCAGTGAGGGCATAGGTGAGTTGTTGTTTGCCGTCAATCAACAAGTTGGTAGTAACATTGGCTTTTATATTGGACGTGGTGCGCCAAAAACAGTTGCCAATAGTACCCAGGACGCATTAGACAGTTCAAAGCGCTTGGTCTTTTTTAATCCGTTGATTACCAACGAAATTTTAGACGGATCCACCAGCACCACCAGCCCTAATATTATGATTACGGGTAAAACAGGTAGAGGAAAGTCTTACCTCACTAAAATCATTTTGAAAATCATTCAACTTTCAAATGCTAAAGCAATCTATTTTGATCCTAAGCAGGAAATGCGTAAATGGTATTCAGCGGTATTAAACGATCAGACTTTTAAGGTAGATTATCCAGATGAATATACATTATTGAATAATGTGCGTTTTGTGACGCTTGATGTTTCTGATAAAACAAATTATGGTGTTTTGGATCCCTTTATTGTGATTGATGTGCGGCATACAATGGGACAAACACAGTCAGGTGAAGAAAGCTTAAAGGCTACGGTACAAGAAATTTTTAAACAAATTTATCGTGATTATGGTTCCTTAATTGCCGAAACAGAATTAGATCTTGCCATTAATAAAATTATTCAAAAGCGACAATCTGGTGAAACGGTTGGTATGTTAGATGTCATTGAAGAATTAGCCCAAAATGAAGATGAAGACGTGAAATATTTAGCTAAGTTTTTATCAGGTAAGGTTACTCGTAGCTCATTATCTCTAGTCTTTTCACATGGTGAAAGTGAGGGCTTGAAGTTAAACAATCGGATTACCATTCTTGAAACAGCCGGATTGACATTGCCACAACATGACAAAGCCAAACAGGATTACACCGAATTTGAGGTAGCAAGTATGATTGTGATGACGGTGTTAGGGGTCTTTAGTCGGACGTTTGCGACACGGGATTATGATGAAAAAACGGTTGAAATATTTGATGAAGCATGGACGTTTACAACGTCTGATATTGGTAGTCGTATTTTTAATGAAATGGCACGTATTGGACGTTCTGCCAATAACTTGTTAATTCCCGTGACACAATCAGTTCATGATGTTAAAAGTGATAATTTTGGTGTTTTATTTGCCTTTGATGAGGATAAGGAACAGCCAGATATTTTACAACATATTGGTTTGCCAGTTAATGATGACAACATCAAAGAATTAGGTAATATGGTCATGGGACAGTGTTTCATGAAAGATATTTATGGACGAGTTGAAAAAATAACGGTTGATGAGCCATTGGTTGCTATGCAACGTGCCTATCAGACGGTTAAAGCTGGTGACACGGCACAAGCCGAAAAAGCTTATCGCTAATATGTTAAAATAGAACAGTCGATAGTTAAGTTAAGTGGTGGCTATTCTTTCAACAGAAAAGAGGTGGTGCTTATGGTGTAAAACCTATAAACACGAACTCTAGGAAAGGAAAAGCCTGGTGTCTGTTTCAGACGCTTTACAGCTCATGTTTATGTTTGGCACTTTTATAGTTGCCTTACTAGCATTGGTTGTTGAGTTGATTAAAAGTCAACAAAAAAAATAACCACTCAACTTTGCACGGTTGTGGTTATTAAACACTAATATGTGAATAGTCACTGCTTAGCAGGCTATTGATGTTAAAGGGAGTAGTTCGAGCTACTTCCTTTTTCTATACACAATTATAACATGATGATTGAAATGATGAAAGGAAAACACATGCAAATCAAATTTTGTCGGAAGCTGATGATTTTGGCTTCTTTTTTGTTTGTTTTAGGCTTTGCACAAACGCAAGTGTCCGCAGATGATAGCAGTAGTTCAAGTAGTACGTTAGTTAATCAAGATACGCTTAATGCAATTGATGACGCTTCAAAACAAGCTGATAAAGCGGTAGATGAGGTTACACGTGACGCAGAAAAAAAGTCAGGCGATACTAGTACCACTGATACCTCATTTAAAGCCAGTGACGCACAAAATATCAATAAGTTGAATGACTCACTGTTTTCATGGCAACCCTATTCAGAAAAAATTGGTGTGACGGACTTAGCCAATAATACGGGTATGGGCTTAGCTAAGTTTTTTTGGTATTTGAATACTTTGATTTATCAAATCAATGATGAGTTATTAAGTGCTTTATCAAATGACGGTAATTTATCAGAAGCCTTTACACAAGCCCAGAACGCTGTTTCAGGTAAAGTAAAATCTATTTTTGATCAAGGTAAGTTGTTGTTTGGTGGATTAGCTATTATTGTCTTAGCAATTACGGGGTTCATGCACTTTGCTAGTGGTCGTACGTCATCAGCGGTTCGAATGGTGGTTAATTTTGTTGGTATTTTATTAGTCGCAACGCTTTGGTATGGCAATGGTAATGAGTTATTTAATCAAATCAATGAAGCCAGTGATGCCGGACAGGCGCAAGTCTTAAAGGTCATTGGTAATAGTAATGATAATGTTAAACCAGGGGACACGTTAAGAGTGGGGTATTTTGAGAGATCAATTGAACGCCCTTATTTCCTGATGAATTATGGTAAGGCAATTGCTGATGGTGTTATAAAAAAAGGTCAAAATCCTTATCAGTTTATTTCAACTAATGAAAAAAGAGATGATGATAAGGTTCAGACACAGGTAACAAAATTAAAACAAGTCTTCCCTACATTAGGTAAAAACAATTCCTTTAATAAAGCGGGTATGAGCTTAGTAGCAATCGTGGTATCAGTTGTGAATGCTATTCCTTATGGCGCAGTGGCTTTGTTTAATATCTTTGTTATGGTCATTGAATTGGCTTTGTATCTCTTGTCTCCGTTTGTTTTGGTTATGGCGTTATTCCCACAATTTGCCCGTAACGGTTATAAAATTGTTGGCGCAACAATTATGTGGGGTATTGCTAAAATTGGGGCTGGTTTCTTAATTGTTTTGGTCGGGGCTTTACAGGCGTTCACTGATAGTTTTATCCCAGCGATTAATTTCGGCTCATACGCAGTTAACGCATTCCTATTCTTTTTCTTAGTCTTTATCGTCTATAAGTATCGTGGTAAGCTATTTGAATTTGTTGGGGTTAGTTACTCACGAATTGAGGGACAAATGCCACAAGCCATGCGCTTATCTAATCTACGTGAAAAGGGGAAGAGTATTAAGCAGTCTAGCGTTGGTCAAAAAATAAGTCAAATGGGACCAATGCAACGTATGTCACAAAGGCGTGATGTACGTGATGAGATGAAAAACAAACAGGCAGATGAAAAACGACAACAAAATCTTTCTCGTGTTCGTGATCAGTTGTTAGGCAAAGAGCAGGCAAAAACACAAAAATTGTCAGATAAAAATAAGAAACCATTGACGGTTGATGAATTTAAAAAGCCAATGGATTCTAAAAAGTCTGATGATCCAAAACAGTCAGCGGTTGAAAAAGACGGTGTTCATTTACCAAAATCAAACTTTGAAGCTAAACAACCTAATAGTCGTGTCAATAATCCAAAAAGTAAGGATAATGGTTCAGATAGTCAACAGGAAGTAGCTAAAAAGCGTGAAGCGATTAAGCGTCAATTATATGGTGATCCAGTGACACAACCACAACCTAAGACACTTAATAAAGTACCTGATAATCATAATAACTTTGAGCAATCAAAGACACCAAAACGTCAAGAAATCGCTAATGATCAGAAAAAAACAGTTAATCGTGACAAAATAGCTCGTGAATTATTAGCCGAACGTGATAAGCAAAAGGAACAAAAACAAAAGTTACGTGATGAAAAAGGCAGTCAGTTAAAAAATAAATTTGGAAAGGATAACTCGTGAAAAAAATGAGCTTAATAATCGCTACAATCGTTGTGGCAGTAGTAACTACGGCGTTTTTACGGTATAATAATAAGTATCATGATACACCGAATGGTCAATTAAAAACGGCGTTTCATCAAACCCTGGGTAAGCATAAAACCGTGATCGTTTTTCATAAAAAGGGGTGTTCAACCTGTGAGAAGTTGACGGGTGATGCCAATAAATTACAAAAAATGCGTGATCAAAATAATCAGGCAACCATTGTCGTTGATTACATGAATTTAGTGACACGACAATATTTTGAACAGTATCATGTTCAAGTGGCACCAACTGTCTTAGTGGTACAAAAAGGGGCAGTCATCAAACGAATTGTGAAGCCAACACATGAACAAATGGCACAAATTGCGAGAGAATAAATCAATTGATTGGAGAGATATGAATAAAAAATCAGCGTTGACATTGGGATCTATTGGGGGCGTGTTAGTCATTTTGATTATCATCATTGCCTTTGTAATGACGGGACAACACAAAACTAACTCACAATCTCGTAGTTCAAAATTACCAAAAATCAATCAAGCTAAAGTGATGAAACGTATTGATTACGAAATATTTTCAATGAATAATGATGGTCGTTATACAGAAAATGTTGATAATGAAGATAATACTACTTTTATAGACGGCGAAAAATTTGGTAATAGGCAAGCGTCTGTAACAGATATGGTTTATTCTAGTGCTCTTAAAAAGGACATTCCTAGTGACGGAGCAGGAAGTTATAGCACTTTTTTCAAGGAACATGAAATAGAAAATTTGACAACAAAGTGGGAAAAAGACGGCAATTCATTTGTTGCTAAAGGCTACTTTGTTGTCAAAGATACGGATAAAAAATATCCATTCGCCTTTGAGTTCAACGCTGATTATATGATCCTACAAGAGTGGTATGGAAGGAATATTAAAATTTAAAAATGACAAACACTAGAATTAAAGTGTTAAGTGCTATTGGGTTCTTCCTGATTGGCGCTTTTTTTTATACACAATTTCAGAAATCACAAATCAAACAAGCGACTGCCACCGTTACCAAATTGTCAGTGACACAAACCTTGATCAACAATAGTGGCACGATCACAAAAGTGATTGCTAATGATAATCAATTGCCAGATAATAGCCAATCAAAAGCCACTGTTAATGCTTTGTTTAATGCAGGCTATGTGTCAGACAAACAGGTGTTATCAGAAGTGGCAAATGATAAGGTCAGGCAATTTGTTAAACAATTTCTAGGGCAATTAGAGAGTGATCCAGCACAAGCAAAAAAGTGGCATGTATCAGATAATCAATTGCAATTTAGCCAGCAAAAAGATGGCATATTATTTTTTGGTGCCTTAACGGCAACAAATGGTAGTCGCACAGTTAATTATCAATTATCAGGACAATTGAATGTCAAGGGTAATGAGGTCACCTCATTGACTTTAGGCAATCTTACTAGAGGGGATCAATAATGACACGAAAGGAGCAAATTTACTATTATATCCTCGTTCTTTTTTTAGTTTTGGTCGGTTTACGGTTTGGTCAATTGATGTGGCAACAACAACAAACCTTATCACATTTGCAAAAACAAGCTAAGCAGTTAAAACATAAACAAGCCATTGCTAAAACTAGCCAGCCAAAAGTGAAGCAGGTGGTTGCTAAAAGTACCATTACGAAAGCTAGTGAGACTAGTCAACAGTTCTTCAATCTTGCTTATAATTGGTCATCTGGATCTGATTATAAAAAACGTATCACGAAAATTAAGCAAGCTAACTTAGTCACCAGCCAAGTTTTAGCCAATGACTACTTATTTCCAGAGGTTGGTGGCACGGCTGATTACATTGATAATAATGGCTTGAAATCTAGTGTGGTGCAAGTGGGATACTATCCAAAGACAACTAATGATGATCAAACTAGTGGTGTCGTTGGTGTGGCTGTGAATGCGAAACATGACAGTGATGTTGGCAATGGTGAAACACGTTACTACTATTTCAATATTGACTATCAAACCAGTGATAATCAAATTACTAGTCTTGATTATGTTGGGCGGTTAGCTGTTAATCAAAGCACTGATTTTAATACTTTTAATCCTTATGAGTAATCATTAAGGATTTTTTTGTTAGTCAAAATTCAGAAAGGAGATCATGTGAAAAATAAAGTTAAACAAGCAGTTGTGATGAAAATTGCCTTGTATTGTGCGCCACTACTTGTCATTTTAATACCAGTGCTTTTAATCATTGCGTTAACAATGAACAATCCTAGTGTTGTCTGTCAGACTGATACAACCACTAAGACGACAAGTTCAGATAGTGGTTCCAGTAATGGCTCCTTAACTGATAAAAGTTCAGATATTGGTAAAAGAGTTAGTTATATTATTGATCGTTTTAAAAAAGCTGGTTATTCAGGGGACAATATTTCAGCAATCATTGCGATTGGTTGGCGTGAAAGTAACTTAAACCCTAAAGCGGTTAATCCTGCTGGCTCTGTTAAAGGTATCTGGCAATGGGGTGCTGGTGGTATCAACGGTAATCGCTATCAAAATACGGCAGATACAGTTGAAGCCCAGGTCGATTTAGCATTTAAAGAATTGGCAAGTAGCCATACTGTTGCTAGATTGGGATTAGCAAATGCTAAAGATATTGATAGTTCAGCTTTAGCCTGGGACACAGGTTTTGAGGGTGTTGGGGCAAGTGATCCACAGCGTAAAGTGTCCGAAGTTAAGGCTTGGGCGGAGTCAATTAAAAAAACGTATGATCTTAATTTTGAGGGATCATTAAGCAGTGGCAATAATGCTGTTAGTGATAGTAATACATCAGCAAGTAATAGCGCAGACAGTGATAGCAATAATCAAAGTGCTTATTGTAATACTGATGATAGTGGTTCGGCTGACGGTACAGGCAAGATTAAAGAGAGTGGGCTATCATTTTGGGACAAAAACAGCATTCCAGATGACATTAAGCCCTACGTGCATAATATTACGTCCAAAAAACTAGACTGGAGTTTAACAACACCAGACGCTTACAATCAGTGTGCTGGTTTTTCACAAGTCTATATGAATGAGATTTGGTCACCAAATTTTACCTTTAGAGGAAATGGTAATGTTACGGCAGAAGCAGTGGCAAAATTGACTGGTGCTAAGGTTACCACAACACCAAAGGCTGGGGCGGTTTTTTCTTCTGATCGTCCTAATCATACGGGCGTGGTGTTACATGTTTTGGCAAATGGTGACTTAATTATTGCTAATCAAAATGCGGTCAAATCTGGACAGAATGCAGGCACTAGTAAAGATTATGAAATTACGTTAGTGCCTAAGAAATCGTATGCTAAGGACAGTCAAGCCGTTGGTTATGGTGACATGACTTTTGCTTATCCTGGTGACAATTCAAAGTATAAATTACATTGGTAAAGAAAGGGAATAGATTATGACAGCAGTACAAGTGGGATCAGATATTAGTATTTTGCCAGATAGTGCCTATCATTTGGTGAGAGAAATCTTTATAACCGTTAAAAATGATTATCTACATTTATATACGGCTTATCAGAGTTCAAACAAGTTAAGTAGCAAGGCTATGCAGTCAGTTTATATTGAATTGGCACATTTCTATCAACGGTATGACGATAAAATGACACCTTATTTAGTGCAAGATTTATATGAGCAAATTAAGCAGGTAGAACGTTTAGTAGCATTATTAACAACGTGTGACCAGGCATTAGAAAATTTAGATCAGACCATTAGTTTAATTGAACATCAATATGAAGATGAAGCTGTCATCAATGACGCTATGAAAACTATTCGTAAACAGTATCAGGCATTGCTAGAAAAAGTTGGCTTAGACGGCAGTGTTATTGATCATGTTAATCAAGCAATAGATCATATTCATGGTCAATATCGTAAATTACAGGTTCAAAACAAAGCGTTATTTTTTGCACAATTGGAAAATATTCACGATCAAACAATTAAGTATATTCGACACTATATTGAGATTGAGTTTATTCAAAAACGGATTGATTATGGATTTGATCAGTTTAATACATTTTTGCGATTAGTCGTTGATAATGCCGTTTATCGTAAACAAGTTCATAATTAAATGAATTAACATATCATAACAATACATACCAATATCTAACAAAAAGTGGTATAATGGTATTAAATAAAGTAAGAGAGGTATTGGTTATGAAAGCTATTCAAGTATCTGCACGGGTTGATCAAAGCATAAAAGAGTCTGCTCAAAAAGTATTTGAACGTCAAGGGTTAGATATGGCGACGGCCATTAAAATGTTTATCACTAAGACAGCTTACGAACAGCAAATACCTTTGTCAGTTCAAGAGTCTAATAAACATGCCTATCCTGATGACTGGTTTAGTGAGCAACGTATTGCCAATCGTGATGAAATTACGCGTTTAGCATTCGAAAAATCACCAATTCAGGATTTAGATTTATCTAAGAAAGAAGACCGTGAGGAATTTATGCAATGAGTAGTGATATTCGTGAGCATAGTATCATGATCGCTGATTTAGCTTATGATGAAGGGCGTGAAGCAGGATCTAAGGTACGTCCAGCATTTGTTGTGAAATATGATAATCAAAAGATTACGTATTATAAAATCACGAGTCAATTTAATAATAAGTCTGATTATTTTCAAAATAAGTATTTTGAAATTAAAGATTGGGCGTATGCTGGATTAAAAAAACCGTCCTGGATTGATACATTTAAGATACGTCGAGTAGATGAGCAGTATGTTGTGATTAAATTTGTTGGTTATTTGTCAGCAAATGATGAAGCCAGGTTCGTAGAATTTTTATCTAATTTAAATTAATAAACAGGGTTAGTAATTACAGTATTGTGGTTGCTAACCTTTTTTTATTTGCTTCAAGGAACAAGTGTTCGCATAATGTTAATTACAAATACTAATTAATAGGAGAATTTGATTATGGTAAAAGAAATAGAACCAGAGTTTAGTGCCCTGGTCACTAATTATTTTCAGCATGATTATAGGGAACGTGGTATAAAAAAGTGGCGTGGTTTTTTTCTAAGTGATCACACTTCTGCGTTTAATCGTGAAGCTGTGAAACATCAGGAAAACGAAAAGCAGTTACCACAAATGAGCTTAGATGAAATTAAACGTGTTGCCTTACATGCTGGTGCCAATTATCATTTTGTGTCTGTACAGCTTAATGAAATGAACTATAATTATGAGATCAAATTAATCATTGGGTTAATGCCAGACCAATGAAAACGCTCAACTGGCAATCACCGCGAAAAGTCTTTCAGCAACATGTGGTGTTCGGATGATTCTTGCAATCTTCCATAATTAATACCATTCAAGTTATTATTCGTTTTATAGTCCCAGCCAAGAACATTATTGAAAAACTGCTGTGTTTCTTCAGTATTAGAAGAACCTATTTCAAACCATGCTACTTTATTAAATTGATTTTCATTCATTTTTTGAGTCCTCCTTTAATTAATAACTATAATTGTGGGTGAAAGTGATCAATAATTAAATACATAATATTAGGTTTTTTATGAAGAAAACCTTACTTTATAAGTTCTTTATATAAATATTAGTGGGTATAATAAAGAGGAGGGAATAAAATGGTAGATGATATTGATATTAAAATATTACGTCTTTTGAAATACAACTCTAAAATAGTTGTCAGGCATTTGGCAAGAAAAATACACTTAAGCGCTCCAGCAACTGCCGAAAGAATTAAGCGACTAAAGGAGCAAGGTGTTATTAAACGCTACACAATTACGGTAAATCCAGAAAAACTCGGGTATACTAGACCATTTTTTATTAGAATTAACACAGCATACTTACAAGAAAGACAGTATTTACATTTTATTAACAATAATCAAAAATATATTTTACATCATTACCGAACTACTGGGAATTTTAATTATATGCTTGAAGGTTCATTTAGAAATACCTATGAGTTCAATTTATTTTTAGATAAATTAGAAGTGTTTGCAAAATATGAAGTTATTGATATTCTCGATGAAAAATTCTAAAAAGGTTATGGTGCAATGATCAAATTACCATCCAACATTGAAGTACGAGGCGCAAAAGTAAATAATTTAAAAAACGTTGATATAGATATTCCACTGCATAAATTTGTGGTTATTTCGGGACGTAGCGGATCAGGAAAATCTTCCTTGGCTATGGGTGTCTTATATGCAGAAGGTATGCGACGCTATGTTAGCTCACTATCAACATATACGCGAAGACGGTTGGCTCAGGCTAAAAAAACAAATGTTTCAAGTATTAAGAACATTCCCAGCGCTATTGCGCTAAAACAACGCCCTTCAATCCCAGATGTCCGTTCTACTGTGGGTACGATGACTGAAACATTGAATCTCTTACGTTTAATATTTTCTAGAATAGGGTCACCCGTGTGTCCAAATGGACACCGTATGGAACCCACAATAGATATTGCAAGAGCTATGGACCTACCTAATGATGGTGTTAGCCATATGGGGGAGATTACTTGTCCTACTTGCCATGTCGCATTTAACGCATATTCTGCTGAAGATTTTGCTTTCAATTCATATGGCGCTTGTCCTACATGTAATGGTTCTGGGACAACCAAAAAGTTAGATATAGAAAAATTAATTTCCAACCCTAAACTAACCATCAGAGAGGGCGCGGTTGAATCATGGAAAGTACCTGGCCGTAATTTCATGCCTTATGTTGTTGAACAAGCAGGAATTAACATTGATACCCCTTACGAAAAATTGTCTGATAAAGATAAAGAATTTATCTTAAACGGTCAAGAGCAAAAATATGAAATAAATATTCCAACCAAATCTGGAAAAGTATTTCATATGGACAATGCAATATATGAAAATGCAAAAAATGCTATTATACGTACATTCGAAAGTACAGATAATCCCAAAACGTTACAGCGTTTAGAAAAATTCTACAGCACATCAACCTGTTCTACATGTCATGGATCTAGATTTAACCCAGAATTATTTACACAAGTATTAGTCGACAAGAATATTGCTGAAGTAAGTGATATGGAGCTAGCACAGCTACTAATATTTATAAAAAAAATTAAGCAATGGCTTCCAAAGGATGTTTTTACACTTGGAAATAGATTGTTAAATGAATTCAAAGAATTGATTACGCCCTTAATAGACTTAGGACTTGATTATTTAACACTATCCAGACCAGGAAGTAGCTTATCAACGGGTGAGCTACAACGTATTCAATTGAGCCGCACCTTACGAACTGAAACAACTGGTGTGCTATATGTATTGGATGAACCCTCAATCGGTTTACACCCTTCAAACGTTGATGGATTAATAAAAATAATTAGAGGATTAGTTAGACAGGGTAATTCAGTGGTAGTAGTTGATCATGACACTTCAATTATTTCTTCTGCTGATTACATCGTGGAAATCGGTCCTGAATCAGGAACCGAAGGTGGCGAAATTGTTGCTCAAGGAACGTTACCAGAAACTATTGAAAACAAAAACTCTCTTATCAGACCATTTTTAAATGGCACTGCTCAGATTGTCCAACGACCTATATGGGAAGATAACAAGATTCTATACGACATGGGCTCAATTGATATTTCCATTAGCAATTACCACAACATTAAACATGTATCTGCAGGTTTCCCAGTTAATAAATTTACCGTCATCAGTGGTTTTTCAGGAGCAGGTAAATCAACTTTATTGTTTGATGCATTGATGCCAGCGCTGCAGAATAATACCCCAAATTTTGTCACGAAATTTAATCCCGGAAAAATCAAAAATGCTTTTGCCATTAGCGCTGCACCAATAGGAAAAAATATTCGCTCAACGGTGGCAACATATACAACTATCCTTGATGACCTGAGAGATATTTTTTCCTCCCTTGCTGAAAGTAAAAGAAATAAATTAACTAAAAAAAGTTTTTCTTATAATCTACAAGATGGTGCCTGCCCCACATGTAATGGTACGGGAGAAGTAAATTTAGATATTCAATTTCTGCCCGATATGCAAGAAATTTGTCCCGCCTGTCATGGAGACAGATATAACAAAGATGTTCTGAAAATTAAATGGCAAGGATATAGTATTGCCGATATTTTGAAATTAAATATTGAAGATTCTCAAAAAATATTTAGTGAGCGTCCCAAAACACTAAGGATTCTCAGGATCTTAGAGGACATTGGATTAGGTTATCTCACATTAGGAGAAAGTACTATGGCTCTTTCAGGTGGAGAGTCCCAGAGACTTAGGTTATCAAAGTTTATTAATAAAACACAAAAAAACAGTGTTTTTATTTTTGATGAACCAACAATAGGGCTGCATCCGTTAGACGTTCAGATACTTATAAAAGTAATACAAAAGTTAATTATGCAAGGCGCAACTGTTATTGCTATTGAGCATGACTTAGATATGATAAGAAATGCTGATTTTATAATTGATATGGGACCAGGGGGTGGCACTCGAGGTGGTGAAATATTAGCAGAAGGTACTGTTGATGATATTATTTCTAATTCGCATAGTGTTACTGGAAAATGGATTAAAAAAAGTATGAAATAAGTAATTATCTTATGTTGATGAGATTGCTAAAAACTAAGAAAGAAGGTAATATATACCCTAGGGGGTATATATTACCTTCTTTCTTAATCATAGAAACCTAGAATATTTGGAGGAAAGCAGAAATGAGTGCAACAATCAAAGAAATTACTGATAGTACATTTGAAAATGAAACACAAGAAGGGGTTACTTTGACCGATTTTCGTGCTGATTGGTGCCCGCCATGCAAGATGATGGACCCTATACTACAACACTTATCAGAAGAAAATCAATTAGGCGGTAAAATAAAGTTTACCTCAGTAAATATCGATGAAAATAAACAGGTTGCCAGCCAACTAGGCATTCAAGGTATCCCCACGTTAATTATTAAGAAAAATGGTCAAGTCATTGATAAAATTGTTGGATTTCATCCTAAAGATGAAATCGAAAATACTTTAAAAAAGTATATCTAAGAGGTATAACATGAGGATTATTATAGTGGGGGGGGTAGCAGCCGGTATGTCAGCTGCTACTAGACTGCGAAGGCTATCTGAAAAAGATGAAATTATAGTCTTCGAAAAAGGCCCTTTCGTTTCTTTTGCAAATTGTGGGTTACCTTACCACATTAGCAAAACGATTAAACATCGCTCCCAATTAATTGTGCAAACCGCTGATGATTTAAGAAGTAGGTTTAATATAGATGTACGTGTTAACAGTGAAGTGACCCATATTGATAGAGATAATAAGATGATATCTGTCAATCATGATGACCAACAAGAGAAGCTATATTATGATAAATTAATATTATCTTTAGGATCTAGTCCTGTAATACCTAAGATTGAGGGGCTTCATACTCAATCAAACATTTTTCAATTACGTAATATCCCTGATTTAGATAACATTATGAGCCATTTAGATGAGAGTATTAAAACGGTTGCGGTACTTGGTACTGGATTTATTGGTATAGAAGTTACTGAAAATTTGATTAAGAGAGGTTTTTCAGTCAATCTTATTGAACGTTCTAACCAAATATTGCCAAATCTTGATATTGAGATGGCACAGTCGATTACGAATGAGCTCATAAAAAATGACGTTCGTATCAATACGGGAACTACTATAAATAAGGTGAGCAGAGACATTCTTTATTTAGATAATGGTATGTCAATACAAGCTGATGCTGTTATTATTGCTGCAGGAATTCGACCAAATTCTGATATAGCCATAGCTGCAGGCCTAAAAGTTGGGCCCAATAAAGGCATTGTTGTGGATCATGATTTTAAAACAAGTGACTCTAACATTTATGCAATTGGTGACGTTATCAGTGTTATTCATCAAATTACTGAACAGGAAACACTAATTCCATTAGCGGGACCAGCAAACAGACATGGGCGACAAGTTGCTGATGCTATTCACGGTTTATCTATTAAAAATAAACCTGAGATTGGCACATCAATCGTTAAGGTTTTTTCTAAATCAGCTGCAAGTACAGGTATTAATGAAAAACAAGCAAAGCAACTTGGTTTAAATTATCATGTGACTCATACTTTTTCTTATCATCACGCAAGCTATTATCCTGGCGCAACACAAGTTATGATGAAACTTATTTTTACAAATACTGGTGATATTATAGGTGCCCAAGCTGTTGGAAATCAAGGTGTAGATAAGCGTATTGATCTTCTTGCAACGGCAATCAAATTTAGGCTGAAAGTAGATGATTTACCTGAACTGGAATTAACGTATGCTCCTCCTTTCGGAGCAGCTAAAGATCCCGTTCATATTTCCGGTTATGTGGCTGAAAATATTATTAATAGTCGATCTCATAATATTCAATATAATGAATTAGAGAATTACAGGCGTGATGGTTACTTATTAATTGATGTACGATCTTCTCAGGAAATTAGAGCTATGGGATTAATTAATGGTTTCATAAATATTCCGTTAGAAAAAATACGAGACCATATTAATCAAATACCAAAAGATACTGGTATCATTGTATCGTGTGCTACAGGTCAACGAAGTTATACAGCTGAACGAATATTTATTAATAATGGATTCAGAAATGTCAAAAATCTTGATGGTGCGTTTTCACTGTATCAGTTGATGTATCCACAAAACATTGTAAAATAATTGACTTATGAGGTTCAGGTATGAATACAATAGCATATCAGTATGAAAATATACAAAATAGGTTAAAGAGATCAGCAGGCCAAATAAATGGAATTGTCAATATGATTGATGAAGAGCGTCCTTGTGAAGAGGTCGTCACACAGTTATCTGCTGTCAGAGCAAGTCTTGATAAGGCAATAAAGTTAGTTATTGCTGAAAATATTAGAAATTGTTCAGAAGCAGAAACAGGATCTGAGCAATATCAAAAGGCACTTGAACTGTTAGTTAGAGCTAAATAGATAGGAACATTAAAATTTAATATGAAAATTCAACAAATTAGAAATGCCACCGTAAAAATAGAGTATAGTGATCAAACCTTCTTAGTGGATCCCATGCTTTCTAAAAAAGAAACACTGGCTCCATTTCCAAGTAAGGATGGAAACACTAATAAAAATCCACTTGTAGATTTGACTGAGTCTATATCTTCTATTTTAGAAGGTATTACCGCTGTGATTGTTACCCATAATCACGTAGATCATTGGGATTCAAGAGCAATGGAGGTGATTAATAAAAACACGCCCATTTTTGTCCAGGATCGTGGTGATCAAATTAGTATTGCAAACTCTGGTTTTAATGACGTACGTATTTTAGGTATTACTGAAAAATTAGGTGATGTTATTATAAAAAAAATTACAGGTCAGCACTATGAGAATGACGCTGTAAAGCAATTGTTGGATAATTATACCGATACCAGTCATACTATGGGATTTTTTCTTGAATCCGTAAACGAAAAATCGATTTTATTTACTGGTGATACAATTTGGTTTGAAGGGTTAAAAAGTAACCTGGAAAAACTAGAACCAGGTGTCGTTGTAATGAATTCTGGAGGGAATGGAGTTGAATCTGGGAGATTAATATTAGATGCACAGGATGTTGTTGAAATCCATAAAACTCTTCCTAAGACACTGCTTATAGCAAGTCATATGGAAGCTGTGAATCATTGGACAACTTCTAAATCAGAATTGCTGTCTGTCGCAAAAGAAAATGATTTTGCTGATAGTTTAATCATACCGAATGATGGAGAACGTCTTGTACTTTAATAATTATCGTTAATAGGCGCAAGGTACTAAATATACTTTGGAGACTAATATAATTTTAGTAGATTTAACAAGTATTTTTGATAAATCCAAAAATTAATAATGTGATCTAAAAAGGTTGTTGTCTAGGCATAATAGTGTAGACAACAACCTTTTTAATACAATATGCTCATCAAACCATCAATATATCTGATTTTAAAGCTCCTCATCCTCGATTTTAAACATTGTGCTAAAAACTTTCTGAGGTAATTCTATATCATTGGATGCAGCTTTTCTTTGATTAATATTTTGCCTTCTGAGGAGTTCTTGTTGCTTGGAAATACTATTATTCTTTCCACTAACTGCCGCATTTTTTCTTAATGGTGGGACATCTACCCTTGCAATAACTTTCCCCTCCATCATTACTTGCACTGGTAGTGGGTATAATCTTTTGGGAATAGTATATTTTAATTGGTGAACTATTTTTTGCGCAATGGATTCTGATTCCGATTTGTAAGTGATGGACGTTAATTCGTCTACTCTGACGTAGTTAATATAAATATCAAGTCTAACAACATTCGTACGATAGTAACCTATAGATGTTGTTGCTAGAGAAGCGTAACCATGTGAAATTGATTTTAATTTATTGAAAAAGGAATAGATAATCTTAGATAGTGGCACACGATAAGATAAGCTAACTAAATCACTATGATTATCAATACCTATAAACTCGCCTCTATTTTCAGAAAGTAATTTCATCACTGCATTAATTGTCTTTTGTGGTGTAATGATAGTTGCTTTAATGATTATTTCATCTACATGATCAATCATCTCAAAATTTGGAAAAGTAGCCGGATTAACAATTGTAACATTTTCATTATTTTTAAGATAAACGCGATAGGGTACATTTGGATAGGTTATTAATACATCAATCAAAAATTCTTTTTTTAAACGTTCTTTTATAATTTGTAAATGAAAGATGCCTAACAATCCTACTCTAAATCCCATACCTAAAGCATTTGAATACTCCTCTTTGATGCTTAATGATGAATCATTAAGTTTAAGTTGTTTTAACGCTTTGGCTAACAACTTATAGTCTCCCAAAGGATATATTCCAGCAAATACTGTCACTTGACTCATTTTAATAGTGGGTAAAAGTGAGTTAGTTGGTGCGTTGGCATCTGTTATCGTTTCGCCAACATAAGATGTATCTACATTTTTTATACCTGTAATCAAATATCCCACTTCTCCAGATTTTAACTGTGATTTAGGCATACGTATTGTCGTGAAAATACCAAGTTCATGGATTTGAAATGTGATATTTTTTGATAAAAACATCAGTTTCTGATTATTTTTTAGAATACCATCGACAATTCGAATATATAAAATAACACCTTGGAATGGATCATAATAAGAGTCAAAAACCAAAGCAGATAATTTTTTTTTATCATTTCCTGCTGGAGGCAAAAGATTAAGAACTACTGTTTCCATAAGTTCATGTATTCCAACACCTGTCTTGGCAGATATTTTTAAAATATCTCTGTTTTGATATTCTGGACATAACGTCTTTATCTCTGTTTCAATTTTATGAGTATTTATACCTGCTATATCTACTTTGTTAATCACTGGTAATATTTTTACTCCAAGTTTTTTACCAATTCTTAAATTAGCTAAAGTTTGTGCTTCAATGCCTTGAGTAGCATCGATTAAGAGAATTGCATTATCGCTAGCTGTGAGACTTTTAGTAACTTCATCTTGAAAATCAACATGCCCAGGTGTATCAATTAAATTAATTTCGTATTTTTCATTATTATCTGCAAGATAAGTATTCTGAATGGCTCTTGCTTTTACGGTTACGCCATGATCCCTTTCAACCTGCAAATCATCAAGTATTTGATCTTCCATTTCACGGCTAGAAATTGTATTTGTAGCCTCTATAATACGATCAGATAATGTTGATTTACCATGATCTATGTGTGCAATGATAGCTAAATTTCTTATATTTTTACTCATCTGGACTAACTCCTAATATTATTACAATGCCAGAAGTCTATATACCCTGGCCACTATTAAACCACTATTAGTCCAACTAATAATATTCTGTTCATATTTTATACCTTTCTAGATGTAATATTGAAGTATTTACTTTTCTCCCTCTGTAGCTTTATAGAGTTCACCCCACTGCCACATTTCATGGATCACTGGTTTTAGTTTCCACCCAATATCAGTTAAAGAATACTCCACTTTTACTGGTACTTCTGCATATATTTTACGCTCAACTAATCCACGGATTTCCATAATTTTCAAATGCTGTGACAAAACTTTATTTGAAATACCATCTAATCCTTTTATTAATTCACTAAATCTCCTTGTACCATTCAACAATTCACGAATAATCAGTATCTTCCAATGATCTCCAATTAAAAGTGCGGTCGTGGCAACTGGGCAAGGGGGAAGTTCTAGGTATTTTAATTCTGTCATAATGTGCTTCCTTTCTATAGTTACTGATGAGTAACTAGGTGATTTATCAATATTTTATTTACATGTACAACTTTATATCTTAACATATAATATATAAAGAATAAATTAATTCAAAGGAGAATTTATTATGAATATCGGCATTATTGGTGCAACTGGAAAATTAGGAACTTTATTGGTTGAAAAATTAACTCTTAAGGGTGAAAAACCTACTGCAGTCGTACGAAATAAAGCAAAACTTACAACTAATGTGCCCGTAATTGAAAAGGATATCTTTGATCTAACGTCTGAAGATATTAAAGAATTTGACGTACTAGTAAACACTTTTAACGCGCCCCTTGATGATCCAAAACAATTTATTACATCTACTGAACATTTAATTTCAATTTTAAAAGAAACAAAGACTCGGTTAGTATTTGCTGGTGGTGCAGGTGTATTATTAGTGGACGAGCATACAATGTTAGTTGATACACCAGAAGTACCTGCTGAATTTAAGCCAATCGCTGAGGCTGAAGTTACTGCTTTTAAAGCTTTAGCTGAGGTAAAAGATTTTGATTGGACATACATGGCACCTCCTGTAGTTATGGAATTTGACGCACCTCATACTGGTAATCACTCGTTTTCTGGCAATAAGTTAGGCGTTAATGCTGAGGGTAAAAGCTTTATCAGCTATTCAGACTATGCAGATGCATTTGTGGAAAAAATTTTCAACCCTGAAAACCATACTATTGTTGGTGTATATTCTTAACCTAATTTTTCATTTATTAATATCTGCTCTTATACTAAGAAGGTGGGCTATTTTATTCGGTCCATAAATATAGTATAGGGGTATTTTCATATTAATTTATTATAAGAAAAATTTATAGATTTGCTGCTAAAACTTAGCCAAAAGAAGGTCGTTAATTTAAATAATGAGCAATGTGATTGTTCCCATTAAAGAATTCTATTGGTATGTGAGCTAGATAGGGTAAGCCGTAGTGATTAATGTAGATCCAAGATAGTAAAGGATGTCAAGCATCTAGAGAAGTTTCCTGTTATCCTAGTAGGTAAAAATGAAAATTTGTCGTGTAAGATTACTAGTAATTGAACAGTGTTGGATCCAGAGATAATAGTTTTCATATCAAGTTCAGCATGGGCTACGGTTAATTTTATTAATATCTAGTCTGTAGGCATCATGATAACAGCCACTTAGAAATCTTTCATCTAAATTTGAATCGTGTAGCAGTTCACTGAAAGAAATACCGTACGTTAATATAATTTTAAACAACGATTTGTTGATATAAAAATTTTTTTAACTACAAGCGCAGTTTAAATGATAACAAAGTAACAGAATGGGAATAATCCGGTTCATTGGATGTCTGAGTAATTTTTAGTGCAATAAATAGTCAGCTCCATTCTCTAGGTTGCTAATGTTCTAATTCAAATTTTGCAGTTACGTCATTAAATTAAAATGAATTTAATACTTATATTCTTAATATTAATTTTCAAAGGTGACCAAAGCTTATGCAGTAGCGATAGTTTATCCCAGTACAAGGAGAAAATAATATGGTAAATGAAATTGAGTTAACAACAGAAAATTACGAACAGATTGTGTCAAAGGGGATAACCATAGTTGATTTTCGTGCGGATTGGTGTGCCCCCTGCAGAATGATGGATTCTGTTCTAGAAAAGGTAGCAGAAGACCCATCATACAAAAATGTTAAATTTGGTAAGGTAAATGTAGATAAAAATATGGAGCTGAATGTTCGTCACTCTATTTCTGGGATTCCAACTTTTTTATTTTACAAGGATGGAGAAATTATTGACAGATCAGTAGGTCTGCAAACAAAGAATACTGTTAAAAGTATGTTAAATAGTTCATTGAATAAATAGTGATCAATATCCATGTGTAATATTCAATATATTTCTTAATTTTTTCGTTTAGTATTTTATTTGACTGATAATTGTATTGATTTTTCTATAAGCGTATTTCATATATTTATATTCGTTCAATCTAAAATCATTTGAAAGGGAATATTTTTTGTATATCTTCGCTCTATGCACATAAAATTTTTGCAATAAAATCATTTATACCTCAATTTTTAAAAAATTGAGTAATTTACCAATAATAGTAATAGTTTCATGTTTTTATCATTTTAGCCAGAAAACTACTTTAACTCCCCTATTAAAGTATATCGTCTGAATGCTAGTTTGCTCCACAAGTGTATCCCAATTTGAACCAGAGTCATTGATAATATTTAT
The DNA here is from genome assembly GCF_007954785.1 of Leuconostoc citreum. Lineage (NCBI taxonomy): Bacteria > Bacillati > Bacillota > Bacilli > Lactobacillales > Lactobacillaceae > Leuconostoc > Leuconostoc citreum. Next base: position 27,196 of record NZ_CP042411.1, read on the forward strand.
ATTAATTTGTTCTCCCGTTACCTAAACAACAATGTTGTTTAGCATTCATGATTATCTGAATAGTTTTTTAATATATTGCACGGTCCTAGGTGAAATATTGAATGCTTCGGCAGTTACTTTAACAGTATGTGTTTTTGAATATTCAAAGATAGCAGTATTTCGGCTATCTTTTTTTCTTTTGGGTCTGCCTTCTTTATAGTTAGGATTGTGTTGCTTAGCAAATATTTTTCCTGCTTGTGTACGTTCAATAATCATGTCACGTTCCATCTCCGCAACCGACAATAAGGTTCTAACAATCATACGACCCATAGGAGTGTTATCAATCGTTCCTAAGTTTAAAACTTTGATAACGATTTTTTCTTTTAATAGGGAGTCAATTAAATTTAGCGCTTCTCGCGTGTTACGGGCAAAACGGTCTAATTTTGTGACAATCAAAGTATCATTTGGTTCAACTAAATGAACTAACTTTTCGAATTGAGGACGTGTGGTAGTGGTCCCAGAATATTTTTCACTCATAATGATATCAGCACCAGCCTTCTTCAAAGTATCTTTTTGTTCATTTAACGATTGTCCCGCTGTTGAGACGCGTGCATAGCCATAAACTGTCATTTTCCACCTCATTAATTTGCATAATTAAATTGCATAGTATAAAACCTATTATATCAAGGGATATAAAAAGCGCAAGATACTTATAAGTATTTTGCGCTTTTTAATAAGTAATAATGTATTTTAATTACTTAGGAAGTTGAAAAGATAAAGTTGACTTAGAGTAGTTTAGTTAATTTTACAAGCGACGCTTTTGCACTCTCGTCATAAAAACCATTTTTTCCAAAATCTACCCACTTATCATCTAATTTTGCTTTATTATTAGGACCAAAAATATCCCCTGAAAAAGAATAATTTTCTTTCTGATATGATCCCAGACCATTGTTGTCTCTGCTTCTGAAACGACCAATGGCAATAAAAAATATTCTTCTGGCCCCAGCGGCTTCCAATAAATTACGAAGCGCCTCGAAAGAAGTACCGTTAGTAACGTAATCATCTAGTATACATACAGTTTTACCCTTAATTTTTTGTTTATATTTAGGATTGATTTCTATAGTGTCTAAATGTTTTTTTGCACCAATAAATAAGCGCTGATTTTTTTGTGTTTGATGACTTTTAGTTGTTTGTGTGTGCCTAATAAATATTGGATCTTTAACTCGGTTTCCAGTTAAATAACGGCAGTGATCTTTTATTTCAAGCATTTCTTGGTTAAAATTAGTACCAGATGAAGGCATAATACCCCACAAATTGGTTTCGCGGAGGTCCGGATTTTCCATTATAGATGATAGTAGATAAAATAATACAGCTGAAAAATATTGGCGGTTGCCTTGTTTTAATGTGTTTCTAAAGATATCAATAAGTTGTGATTCAGTTTCTGTAGCACCATAGTTATTTGCGCTAGTTAAAGCATAAACGGTTGTTTTTTTATCAACGTCTAATTGGTAATAAAAATTTTTTCTTACACTTAAAATTTTCAGTATTTTTATAAGACTGTCGATACTAATAATGTTTGTTCCATATTTTTGTGCCAATGCATCAATCTCGTTAGCCCACATAGGACATAAAAATAAAATTTTTAGATTAGAAGCTTTAAACATATCTTCTTTTTTTGGCCCCAATAAAATATTTTTACCTGGATGCTGTAAAATAAACGTTTTAAAACTTGCGGAATCACTACGAGCTATGAAATATACATTAGCAAGAGAATTACTATCTAATTGTTTAGCAATGTCTTTATAATTGCCACGATGTGAAATTAATATAATGTTCAAATCAGTTGATATTGTTCCATTAACTAGAGGTTCTAAATCAGTAACCCAATTAGAAGGTTTATTATTATCCATAATGCAAATGGACTCAATAGATACATATAAATTCATTGCTACTTCCTTTCAATTTTCATATAGCTCAGCAAACTGTCCAATATTTTTATAAATTGTTCCTTGACCAGAATTTAATATTTTTTTTATACCGGAAGACTGGTTGTCAAAACAAAATATTTTTTTCTTCTGTTTCCACGCATATCGTGCTGTGTGCATTGTTCCGCTTCTAGACCTTAGCTCCGGCAACAATAGACAATCACCTAAACCTGAGATAATTCTGTTACGTGTGATAAAATTCTTTCGAGATACATTTGTAGTATAAAACTCTGATATTAGAAGACCACCACTATCCAAAATTTGGTCGGCTTGCTGCTTATGGGCAGAAGGAATAATTGATAAAATACTACCTGGTAAAACTGCAACTGTGTAGCCACCTAATTTTGCAGTTAGACTATTTGTTATGATGTCAGTTCCATATGCTAGACCGCTAACAGTACCGAAATTATTTTTAACGATATTTACTACGGTTCTGGATAGAATATCACTATTTATGTCACTTATTTGTCTACTTCCAGCTACTGCTATTAATTTGGTTTCGTTTAGCTTATGATAGTTACCTCTGACAAACAATAAGAAAGGAGGATTTGGTATATGTAGTAAATGTTTAGGAAAATCGTCGTCAAAATAAATTTTAATGATAACTTTGTTATCATTGAATTTTTTTAAAAAATTGTTCGTTTCTTGCTTTGACTTAATAACTAAATCTTGATTAGTTATTAAGCTAATATCTTTTTGTGTAAAAGGAATTAGTCTAGACATATAATAGTCAGCAAAATGTCCATCATATATTCTTTTTAGATCATTACATTCTAAGTTTAAATAAATAATACTTAATGTCGGTATCGAAATACCCAAGTGATATAACCAAAAAATATAATTGTTTTTGTTTTCATACAAAATCATATTATGAATCACTTAATTCCTTTCAAACATAAATGTTTACTATTTTGATCAATTAGATTTAAACTATACTCCAATTAGAATATTGCGAATTCGAATACTATCCTACAGTATCTCTATATTTGTTAATATATTACAATAATATTATTCCTAAAACAATTTTTTTCTCGTGCTGTTACTTTAGTAATCACATAATTATCTATTAAAAAATGAATGTCTTAATAGTTATGTTCAGCGTCTAAATAATGTTTTAAATTTGTTATTTTTTATGTGGTTTACTTAACTATATTTTAATCTTTTCTTCTTGTTATGTGAATGACTATTTTGGTGTAGAGTTACCACGCTTCTTTTACTTTTTCTACATTATGCTCTTTATAGCAATTAAAATGAATTTTATTTATGTTTTACGCCTTTACCCTCTTACGACACGCCACAAAGTCTGTTTTAAGCTTTTTTCACAATCTATACCAATTTAAAAATCATCACTGGTTAAGGCTTTAAATTTTCTTTTTTGTGTTGATGTTAGTGAATTTTGAACATAACTGTCAATCAATAATTCTATTACCTCGTAGTCAAACTTTGTTTTGTTAATAGCTTTGAGTGCATCTAATTCCGTTTTAATACTTTCAGAAATTTTAATTTGCGACTTTTGATTGACAAATTTTTCTTTATTAGATTTTTGGTTTTTAGTTTCAATACTATCTGTTTTAATTGTAGATTGTGGTTTTGGTGTTACTTTCTTTTCTCTACTATCATTTAAAGAAAATTGTTCTTTAGCTGGAATGTTACCTTGTACTCTGGGGTTCATTCCTTTTAGTACGCTATTACTCATTTTAGTTTACCTCTTTTTCATAAAAATTTAGTCTAGTAATTAGCTCATCTGTGACTTCGTTATACTTTTGTAGAACTTTTGAGTCATGTCTATCATGATTTGTAATACCATTTATATCAAAGCGCTTAATACGTTCCATTTGTGGCACAATTGTTGAGAAAATATTGCTTTCACCGAAAATTTCTTTAGCATTTTCAATAATATATTCATCAACTGTTCCAGTGTTTTTTAAAAGAACTGGCAGTAAACCTACAACTGTTAGATTTAGATCATATTTTTCATTTAGTTTATTTAATTCTTCGATATAATTTTCTGCACCAGTTAGTGAATGCTCTTGTGTTTGTAGTGAAATTAAAACATAGTCAGAACTAGTAACAGCATTACGTGTAATCTCTTTAGACATTGGTGGAACATCAATAATAATAATATCAAAGCTTTCTTTTATTGGATCTAATAGTTTTGAAAAATAAAAATCTTCGTCTGTTTGATTGTCTGTGTTTTGGTATAAAAACTTTGCAAATTCTTCGAAATCAATATTTGAAGGCATTAAAAATAAATTATCAATAATTTTTATTGGTAGATCATCAATTTTATTGTCAGCAATACCACGCATAAGTGTTTTTTCAAACGTGAGTATTCCGTCTTCATCTTGGTTTAACTTTGTTAAAGTTAGTGTTTTTGTGGCGTTTGCTTGAGGATCAAGATCAATAACTAAGGTCTTAATTCCTTTTTGTGCTAATGTATATGCTATTAGAATACTATTAGTAGTTTTTCCTACACCACCTTTGAAGTTTCCAACTGTCAGCGTGATTGCTTGTTTTCTATTTGTTTTTAATTCCATGATTAGTCCTTTATAAAAAAATAATATATAACTATATAACTATTTATAAATATAACTATATCACTATAGATAAATATATCAATAGATAAATATAACTTTTTAACTATTTAAATGGCTGTATATGTTGGTTTGATAGTATTTATAAATAGTTAAATATCCCGTTTTAACTATTTAACTATTTATAAAAAGTTAAATAGTTAAATAGTTAAATAGTTAAAAAGTTAAATATCACTATTAAACAAATATGTTATTGACAGGGTGATTAGGGTATATTATATTGATAGTGTTAATAAAAAAGAATAAAAGAAAAGCCACCAAGGATTGCCGTCCTTGATAGCTACATACATCTTATTTGTTTGATCAATGTAGCTCTATTATACAACATAACCTTTGTGTTGTAAATGTGGGTGATTTCAAAAAGAGTGAAGCCAAACACTTTAAGGGGTATGGCATATATGACGTGTAGGGGGTAGTTATCTAGTGTAACTCGGAAGATCCAAATCGCTGTATATGGTATACGAAAAAATAGACAAGTGCCATTTTCCCAGACACTACTGTACAAAAATATTTGGGTGCTACACAAACAAGCCATACTGGGCGTGTAGTAGGGTGAGAGCGACCATTAACGGCTCGGCAGGTAAAACGGTGTCTACGGACACAGAGCTTGTCTTTAAGTTGTATCGTGACAAAGAGAATAAATATAGTGATACAACGCCAATAAGGGCGTTTTTTTATTGGTTCAATGACTAAGTAATTGATTAAAGCAAGTGGGTAAGACCAAAGCTTGTATGGATAAGGTGACGGACGACTGAACGATCGGTCAAGTGTTTGTTTGATTAAAGTTTTTTTCTTCCTAAAAACAAGGGAAAAACTATCTTCGGCTCAAAACTTCCCTCACTCTCAATCAAGCATTTGTGACTTGCCTGTGTCAACAACTTCTTTTAGTTTTCTCTATTGGTTTTGATTTAAAGACATTAAAAAAAGCCACAATGATAATAATAACCACGGGCGAGCTTAACTGTTGTGTTGGCGGTTGGCTGTTGCGCGGCTGCCGTGTCTGGTGGCAGATTTTATTTGATATTGAATTGATAGTTTTTATAAATATAGTTGGCGATTGTTTGCTGTGAGTAAATAAAAATATTTTTTACCTGTTTTTCTTCTTCAATGACCTGTTTAGCTGTTTGAAAGTAGAATAAGTTAAATAATCGGATTCGCATAGCTTGGCTACTAATGCCAAAATATTTACATAAATAATTAAAAGGCTTTCTTTCGTTTAGCAATGATTGAATGGCTTTTTTGTTTGCTAATAACATACCAGCTATATTATTGGCTTCTTTTTCAAAGATTTGGTCTTCTTCGGTATAATCGTTTTCTTGCATTAAAGAAGGATATGTTTGATTATTTTTGTGAAGTAAGAAGTGCCCAATTTCGTGCATGATTGTAAAGTGTTGTCGGGTTTCTGTACATTCATTGTTGTAACAGATCATGGCCATACGATTATCTTTCAAAGTTAATCCATAAATGCCATAGGTATCTGCGATGATCGTACTAAATTCATTTTTATTGAGTGGGACGAGAACAATTTTATGGTTGTCTTCTAAATAGTTTGATATATGCCACCATTTCAGGTCTTGTGGATCACAATTATTTTCTGTTGCAACCGTTTCAATTAATTGGGTTGCCTGATTTTCAAGTTCGGTATATTTTTCTATCTCGTCAGTATTCATTTAGTTTTCTTTTTCCTGATCGTCTAACTTTTTCTCTTCTTCTTGTAATCTCTTAAAGGCGAAATCCCTTAACATTGTGAGTTCTTTTTTGAAATCCTCACGTTTTTCTTCTGGCACATTTTTCATGTCGATACGAAAATAAACATCAATTGGCGTTGGGTCGTCAGTTCTCCCCAAAAGATAGTCCGTTGAAGTATCTAGTACATCGGCTGTCTTTTGTATCGTTTCACCCTTTGGAATGTTACTTTTCCAACTATATATTGAGGTTTTGGCAATGCCAATTTTTTCCTCTAATTCGGATAATGACAAACCTTTTTCTTTTGCCAATTTTTTTGTTCTATCTAGTATAGTTTCCATATTTTCAATTTCCTGAATTTAATTTCAAAAAAAACATTGACATTGAATCTAGTTTCAATTAAAATAGTATTTGTAAGTTAGTTGATAAAAAAAAACCAGTGAGTTGGGCGACATTTAATTTTATCTATGTGAGTTAATTTTTTATCTTCTATCCTTATGAGAGAATAAAAAAAGGTGCGCAAGGCACCAGACAAAGTTATAAAAACTGAATATACAGTCATTTAGATAACAATTATATTCATTTTTACAATTACCTCTAAGCAAGTTAATTGTATGTGAGATATTAAAATAATGCAAGTTTTTTGTGCTTAATTTTTTGTTATCCTACCTGGCGAGTAGTCATGGGGTCGAGCGTTCATATCTAGCTCGTGATGATTAACTGCGTTATGTCAATTAATCATCAACTACTGAAATAAAACCCGTAGCGGTGTCAAAGGCGCGCAGAGTGTGGGGGAGTTAAACGTCATGTGGCGTTTGGCAGAACACAAATTGTAGATTTTAAAGAATGCCAGGATCATTTTTTTAAAGGTGTGAGCGTTCGCAACGATTGGTTATAAACCATTTGAGTTTATTGCTGATGTTGTTCGAAATAGATATGGATTGATAAGTTAAGTTGTTTTTTAGGTTTTTTTACAGCTTGACTTATTGTTTATAAATTATATTTTTTATAAAACACGTTCTTTTTAGCTAATTTAGTTGATCAGGGCGTTTTATTGTAGGGTGGTGGTTATGGGCGAAGATCCTGATGTGCTTACATTAGATGATGAGGGTCTATTAACAACCGACATTGAACTGATTAAGTGGTTTGAGGAAAAAGATAATCAAATTTTGAAAGGTTTGATTAAACCTGAAAACTATATCCCACTTAGTGAGTATGAACAAACGTATCATGAAAGGCAGTTTAAACGTTATTATGACTAATGATGAGGGCAAGACGAAAATATTCTTGCGTGGTGATTTTGAAAAGCCTTTGACGGCAGAGGAACATGCGGAATTGTTAGCTGATTTAAAGCCATTGGCTGGTAAGTATGAGTTCCATGTGTCGGTTGAGACTAAAATTTAATGGTTTGTTGTTAAGAACATTTTGATTTTTTAATCTGGAGTGTTCTTTTTATTTTGATTAAGAAAGAGAGTTTTAATTTTTATGAGTAAGATGTTGAAGTTGTTACCTGAAAAGGGTAACTTGAAGTTTTTGTATTTAGGAACACCTGATAATGGGCGACCACAGTTTTTGATTGAAGGTTCTGACGCTGATGCCTTGACTGTTACACCAGTTGGTAAGTTGCCAGAGGGCTTGAAGCCAAAAGATGTTGTGAAGTTTGAAAATATGACGCTTGATTTGGTGCCAATTGGTGGTTCACGTACTAAGGTGTCGGGTTTGACTGCTGTTATTAAGAAAGAAAATGAAACAGTAGCGACTACCTGGGCGAATGAGTCAGCCCGTACTATGGTTGTGGTCAAGGGTGAGTATTTCCCTGTTGTTGATACAGATTTCTTTACAGGTTCATTTATGTATGGTGCAACTCGTGATGTCTTTGAGACTTTGAATTATCAGGAACAACAAGATCGTGGTTCCCGTGTTGGTGATTTGATTGCTAAAGATGTTCGTGTGAGTGATGAAAATGGTAAGGCATTAACAGTTCGTGTGCCTGTGGGCGTATTCCCAGAGGGTGCCTTTAAGCCATTTGATAAGGTTGAATTTGAAAATTTGGTTGTGTCATTGTTTGACGGTTCAACCAATGATGATCCAGATCAAGATGTTTTGTTCTTCTCTGCTAGTGGTATTTCAAAGGCAACTGCTGATAATAAGCCACAAACAACTGCTAAGCCTGCTGAAGCTAAAACTAAGTAATGGCAGGAAAGTGGTTAATCAATGAGTAAATTATTTCCCCGTGGTTTCCGTGTTCGTTATTGGCATAGGCATTTAAGACGTGATGTTTTTATTGCAATTGGTCTTGTGCCAGTGGTCGTATTTTTGATCACGATTGTTTTTTGTTTACTTGCTATCATGCCACCTAGTAAAGGGCTAGTCAGTTTCACCAAAGCTTTGGTCACACAAGTTGATTGGTTAGCTTTTGTTAATAGTTTGTTACCGGGTCTTTATTTAACTTTGATTGCTATGGTGGTCTTAGTGCTTAGTGCAAGTTATTGGTATTGGAAGACTTATCAATTTCAAGGCTTTTGGGCGACTGTTTTTCGCTTAGAAAGGCTATCTAATTGGCTAATTGCTAATCAATATTATTTGGTCAAGGAAGTTGATGAAAAAGAACACCGTTTGAGTTTCAATTTGGGTGGTGAGAAAGGTGGTTGGCATTGGTAAAACAAAAAATTAAGCTGCCAAAAGTCAGTTTAAAGAACAATGGTAAGGTTGGTTTTTCAATCTATTTACCAATGGACGGACAAAAGTATCAAGATCGTTTTCGTGATCGACGTATTTCACAACCTATGTCGGCTATGTTGTTTGCGGACGGTGTGGGAACAAATGATATTTTTGGGTTTAAGTCATTTGACTTTATTTCTAATCCGTTGGGATTACGCTTAGGCTTATCTGACATGACCATAACAGATCATACGATTGAAATTATGAAAGGGGTGGTTTGGGATTATGAAAAATATCCCCAGGCACTTATTTCTGGTGATACGGGTTCTGGTAAATCATTCTTTTTGTTTAGTTTACTGAATGGGTTGATTAAAAGTGGTGCGATTGTTGATGTTGCGGATCCTAAAGAGACTGATTTATCAGTGCTTGGTAAAACAGCGTCACTAAAGTATCGTGTCACTTATGGTCGTGATCGTATTCTAAAATCATTTTATCGTTTTTATTTGGAAATGATTAAGCGTGGTCGTGAATATCATGATTTATTGAATGATAATTTAGAAGAAAATGTTGGCAATTATCGTAAGTATGGATTGAAACCACATTTTTTTGTTTTTGATGAATTTGGTGCGTTTGTTTCTGGTTTGAAATACAACGAAAGTGAAGCGATCCAGCAAATTTTGGGACAAATTACTATGTTAGGTCGTCAATTAGGTTACTTTGTAGCGATTGCTATGCAGAAACCAACGGCTGATACGATTGGTAGTGCGTCTCGTGATCAATTCCAGTTCCGTGTGGCACTTGGTAAGATGAAATCTAGTGGACTGTCTATGATGTTCCCTGATGATGTTGACGAAGTGCAGTTTAAGGAACTCTCAAAGAATTTAAAGGGGTGGGGTTATTTAGCTATGACACCAGGGCAAGCCAGATCATTTTTTGCGCCTGCTATTCCTAAAGACTTTGTTCCGTTTAAATATTTTGATGAATTAGGTCAGCAATATCCAGCCGTTCCAGTTGAGCCAATGGGTGAGATTAAGGAATTTTTGGATAGTAAAAGCGCTAAATATGTAGAATTGAACTTTTAGTTAGTCCCTATTAGTTATTTGGCAGGTCTAATTTGATTTATATAGTGATTGTAGGCAGTCGGGGTGCATGAGACGTTAAGCAAAGCACTTACAGCA